>NZ_JAFHKI010000036.1 GCF_016937615.1 Pseudomonas lactucae
CGATTTGAAGACCACCATCCTGTTCGGGATGTGGTCGATCATTCCGTACTTTGTGTACCTGGCGACGTTGTACGTGATGGTGGATCGGATGCGGTTGGAGGCCTCTTTAGCCGTAGCAGCGGTAGCATGGCTGATGGCGGCGACGATCCTGGTGAGTATCTGGGTACGCATCCATACCTGACCCGACTCGGTCAAAAATGTGGGAGGGGGCTTGCCCCCGATTGCAGTGGGTCAGTTAAAGATGAGCTGACTGACACACCGCTATCGGGGCAAGCCCCTCCCACATTTAAATCACAGTGTGTCAGCGAACTATTTTGTCCACCTGGATACCGAGCTTTTTCAAGCGATACCAGAAGCTCCTCTCCGATATCCCGATCTTCGCCGCCGCCGCGGCCTGCACACCATTGCTCTCGTGCAAGGCCGCCAGGATATAGGCCTTCTCCACCTCCGCCAGCGCCGCATCCAGGTCCTGGGGAATGCCCGGTCCGTCGCTGAGGATCGCCGCGACCCCGCCCTCCCCGCTCGGCTTGGACGCAAACAGGTAACCCGGCAAGTCGATATCTTCGATCACCGGTGACGCCGCCACAATGGTTGCGCGCTCCACGCAGTTTTGCAGTTCGCGGATATTGCCCGGCCAGTGATACGCTGCCATGGCCTGCAACGCCTCAGGGCTGAAACCGGTGATGCGTTTGCCGGCGGTGGCGCTGAGCGTCTGGGCGAAGTGGCGCGCCAGTGGCGCAATGTCTTCCACGCGCTCGCGCAAGGGCGGCAACGGGATCGGGAACACGTTGAGGCGGTAATACAGGTCTTCGCGAAACTCCTTGTTGGCCACGGCGTCGAGCAGGTTTTTATTGGTGGCGGCAATCACCCGTACATCCACCTTGCGTTCTCGCGGGTCGCCCACCGGCTCGATCACCCGCTCCTGCAAGGCACGCAGATCTTGGCCTGCAACGCCAACGGCATGTCACCGACTTCATCGAGAAACAGCGTGCCCTTGTCGGCCTGCATAAAGCGCCCGACCCGGTCGGCCACGGCGCCGGTAAACGCGCCCTTGCGATGGCCGAACATCTCGCTTTCCAGCAGCCCTTCGGGGATGGCCGCGCAGTTGACCGCCACGAAGGGCTGGTCGGCACGGCTGCCATGCTTGTGGATGGCACGGGCAACCATCTCCTTGCCGGTGCCGCTTTCGCCGGTGAGCAGGATAGTAGCGCTGCTGTCGCGTACCGAGTCCACCGCGTGCAGTACCTTGCGAAACGCCGCGCTGTCGCCCACCAGGCTGTCGAACTGCGCATGCTCATCCAGCTCGGCGCGCAGACGTGCGTTGTCGCGCAGGATGTCGCGAAACTGCAGGGCCTTGGCCACGGTGATGTCCAGTTCGTCGATATCGAACGGCTTGGCAATGTAGTCATAGGCGCCGTTGCGCATCGACTGCACGGCGTTCTTCACGGTGCTGTAGGCGGTCATCACGATCACCGGCACATGGGGGTAGCGCACCTTGATCTCGGCCAGCAGCGCCGGCCCGTCCATGCCCGGCATGCGCCAGTCACTGATCACCAGGTCGATGGCTTCCTGTTCCAGCACCTTGAGCGCGTGCAGGCCGTTGCCGGCGATAAACACCTGGATGCCGTTCTGGCCCAGGGCCGATGCCAGCAGGTCGCACAGCTTGGGTTCGTCGTCGACTACCAGAATGTTATGCGTCATGAGTGTCCTCGTCGTCTTCGCCCATCGCTGGAATGTACAGGCTGAAGGTGGCGCCGGCATCTTTCTCGCTGGCGCATTCGATGCTGCCGTCGTGACTTTCCATGATCGAATAGACTTTGGCCAGGCCCAGCCCGGTGCCCGAGGCCTTGGTGGTGACGAAAGGCGTAAAGATGCGCTCGATCATGTCGGCCGCGATGCCTTGGCCGGAGTCGGCAATGCTGATAACCGTGTTGTCGTCCGCCGTGCGAATCCCCACGGTCAGCCGCCCGCCGTCGGGCATCGCATCGATGGCATTGAGAATCAGGTTGAGGCACGCCTGCTTGAGCTGCTTGGCGTCCGCGTAGATCGTCGCGCCCGGCGCCTGGTCGTCGATCTGCGCATCGATGTTATGTGTCGCCAGTTCCGGCGCGCAGAAGCCGAGGATCTCCTCCACCAATGGGCGCGCCGGCTGCAACGCGCGCAGCGGCGGGTTGGGCTTGGCGAAATCAAGGAACTCGGTGATCAGGTCGTTGATGCGGCTGACTTCGCTGATCACGTATTCCAAGTGGCGCTTGTCGGTGTCCGGCAGGTCGGCGCGGCGGTGCAACAACTGGGTGGCAGTCTTGATGATGCCCAGCGGGTTGCGGATCTCGTGGGCCAGGCCCATGGCGACTTCACCCAACGCGTGCAGGCGGTCACGTCGGCGCAGCTGGGCCTCGAGGTGATGCAACTCGCCCAGGCGCTCGGTCATATGGTTGAAGGTGCTGCTCAACTGCGCCAGCTCATCGCCGCCGCTGACCGCCACGCGGTGCGTGTAATTGCCCGAGATCACCGCCCCCACGCCTTCGGACAAATCCCGCAGCGGCCGGGTCAGGCGCCGCGACACCAGCAGCCCCGCCGCCAGCGACAGCGCCGAGCTGACCAGGAAAATCAACACGAACAGGTTGCTCTGGTTGACGAGCCCCATCAGGCTGCTATGGCGCAGCAGACCGCTGAAGATCACGCCTTGCAAGTCGCCGGCATCGTTGAAGATCGGCCAGTACAAGCCGCTGTAGTTATTGGTGAACTGCTCGCTGGGCTGGCGAGTGGCGCGCATGGCGGTTTCGACCGTCTTGGGGATGCGCGAGGGGTGATCCTCGAAGCGCTGGGTCGAGAAGATTTCCGAGAACCCGTCCGGGTTGGCCAGGTACAGGCGCAGGTCGAGGGAATGCACATCGGCCACGCTGGTCAGGAAACTGCTGTCCAGGTAGGTACCGACCAGCAGCAGGTAGTCGACACCGTCACGGCTGGTCTCGAAAGTGGAGACCACGATACCGGTGGTGGCCCCGCCCACCTTGACTGTTTGCAGCACCGTATTCTTGGCCAGGCTGATCTGCTGCACGATGTCATCGGCGGCGGTGGTGAACACCACTTTTCGATCACTGGCGCGGATCAGCGCCACCACGTCGATGTCCGTGGCATCGGCAATGTCGGCCGTCAGCCGGTCGTGTCGGGCGGCTTGCTTGTTGTCCGGCGGGCTGATGTAACGCAGGAACAGCTTGGCCATGCGCGCGTTGTCGTGAAGGATGTCGCCGATCTCGTCCTTGACGATCTTGGTCGACTCCTGCAGCCAGATGCGCACGTTACTGTCGAAAATCTGCGACAGCGTGGTAGCGGCCAGCTCCGCCGCAATCATGGTGGGAATCACACTCACCAACCAGAACGCCAGCACCAGCTTGCGCTGGACGCTCCAGCGCGAAATGGCAAAGGGGCGGGCTTTCTGGCGGGTCTTGGTGATCATCAGGTTTCGCTTATCGCAGCAGCCATGGCAGGGTCGGAACGATCCGGTCGAATGAACAGTTTTACCAACTTGAGCAGGCCGTTGACCAGCCGGTTGCGATGCCGGAAGAACACGCTGTTGCCCTGGAACTCGCAGCCCAGGCGCAGCTTACTGGCATACCCGGCCTGGCCGCACTCGTATAACGCAATATTGTGCCGGATACAGTACTCGACGTTGGTCAGCCAACTGCGGAAGTACAGGTTGTAGTCACGGCTAAACGCCACGTCATGCCCGAAAAACTTGTCCACCAGCCGCTGTTCGTCGACCAGCATCAAGTTGAACGCCACCAAGTGCTCGTCCACCCAGTAAAGCGCACACACCGCACGCGACTCCAGGCGTTCGAGCACACCGGTAAAGTAGCTGGCGGGCAGTCGCTCGAACTGCAATTCGGCACGGGTCAGCGTGGCTTCGTACAGGCGCATGACCTCAGGCAGCACGTCGTCGATATTGCGCCGCCATTCCACCCGTGGGCCGGGCGCGCGCAGTTTGCGGCGCAGGTCCTTGCGCGTGGATTTACCCAGCGAGCCGAGGTAGGCGTCCACCGAACCGTAGGGCAACGGCAATACGCCTGTGGGCAAACTCGGCATCGTCTGGAAACCGGCGGCACGGCAACTGTCAACCCAGTGCGGATCGTTGCTCGGTGCGTCCTTGACCGCCAACAGGCCGATGCCGAAATCATCGGCGTCGTGGCGCGCGGCTTGCAGCACATGCTTGAGCAACAGCGGGCGGCGCGACTCGGGCACGTGGCTGGCAAATCCGGCATCACAGCGCTCGGCCACCGGCGACCCGATGGCGTACAGCCCCAACTGCAAGACGCCGGGCCACAGCCGCTCCAGGCGTTCGGTCAAGCGCTTGCCGGCACCGGACACCGTGGTGTCGAGGCGGTAATGGGTGATGAACGCGGGCGCGACCGTCACCAGGGTTCCATCTTCGTAAACCGCCAGGTAGCGCCATTGGAAATCATCGATGGCGGCGTTTTCCACGGCGACGTAATAGTCCCAGTCCTCCAGGGCACCCGGAAAACAATCGTTCCAGGCACTGCGCTGGAGGGCCCGGATGGTGGCGAAGGCTTGGGTGGTGATCACGTCTACTTCCAGTTGGAGTTGTTGTGGTGAAAAGGAAGTTTGTTGTGAGCGGGCTTGTCCTGCTCACCACAACAGCACTGCTCACCACAGGAAACTTGCCGGCTGATGAAGTCGGCACTCAACTCGATCACCCGCCGGTATTGCAGGTCGACGGTGATCATGTGGTAGCAGTTGTCCAGCAGGATCTTGGTCACCGGCCCGCCGAGGTGGCGCTCCACGTAATCGGCGTTCCAGCGGCTGGTGATGTCGTCCTCGATGGAGTGCAGCACCAGCGCCGGGACCTTGATCCGGGGCATGCGTTTCTTGACCACCGCGTTCATCCAGTGCAACTCGCGCACGGTGACGCCTTCCATGGTCAACAACCCCGCTTCGCTGCTCTCGCCCTCCTTCATCTGCCGCTCGACGATCGCCCGCAGCCGTTCATTCTTGATGCCGTACGGCGGCTTCTCGGTGAAGCGAAACAAGCGCACGCCGAAAGGAATGCGGATCAGCAACGGCGTGATAAACGCCATTTTGCTGATGCTCCAACCGTCGTACTTCAAGGTGGTGGAATACATCAGCAAGCCGGCGACCTGGCCCGGATGCTCGGAGGCCAGGTACATCGACATCACCGCGCCCATGGACAAGCCACCGACAAACACCTGCGCGTGCCGCCGCTTGATCTGCACGAAGGTCTTGCGCACGCCTTCGTACCAGTCCAGCCAACCGGTGGCCTGCAGGTCGCTGTTGTCACCGCAGTGCCCGGCCAGGGTAGGCACATACACCGTGCAATTGCCCACCTTGGCCAGGCCTTTGGCGACCTGGCGCAGTTCGGTCGGGGTGCCGGTCAGGCCGTGGATCAACAGGATCCCGACCGGACCCTCACCGAGAACGAAGCCGGCATCACCTTCACCGAGGTCGATCTCTGCACTGTTCACCGGTTGGTTGCCCGCACCAGCAATTGTTCCAGCAGCTTCAGGCCCAGCTCGATTTCCGGGTAGCTGATTTCCAGGGACGGCGCCAGGGTGATCACGTTCTTGTAGTAACCGCCCACGTCGAGGATCAGACCGAGTTTGCGGCCATCGACCACCATGTCGCCCTTCATGCCTTCTTCGACCATGTAGTCCAGGGTCGCCTTATCCGGCGTGAAACCATCCGGTCCGCAGATTTCGCAGCGCAGGGCCAGGCCCAGGCCGTCGACGTCGCCGATGATCGGGAAGCGTTTTTGCAGGTCCCGCAGGCCTTCGAGGAAGAATTTACCCTTGGCCATGACCATCGCGCCGTAGTCGACTTCGTTGGTCATCTTGAACATTTCCAGGCCCACCGCGGTGCCCAACGGGTTGGAAGCGAAGGTAGAGTGGGTGGAACCCGGCGGGAAGATCTTAGGGTTGATCAACTCTTCACGGGCCCAGATACCGCCCAGTCGGGTTGAGGCCGTTGGTCAGCGCCTTGCCGAACACGATCACATCCGGCTGCACGTCGAAGTGCTCAATCGACCAGAGCTTGCCGGTGCGGTAGAAGCCCATCTGGATTTCATCGGACACCATCAGGATGCCGTGCTGATCCAATACCTGCTTGAGTTCACGGTAGAAGTTCATCGGCGGGATCACGTAGCCGCCGGTGCCCTGGATTGGCTCGACGTAGAACGCGGCGTATTCACTCTGGCCGACTTTCGGGTCCCACACGCCGTTGTATTCGGTCTCGAACAGGCGGGCGAATTGCTGCACGCAATGGCTGCCGTATTCTTCTTTGGTCATGCCCTTGGGGCCACGGAAGTGGTACGGGAACGGGATGAATTGCGCACGCTCACCGAAGTGACCGTAGCGACGACGGTAGCGGTAGCTGGAGGTGATCGACGAGGCGCCGAGGGTGCGCCCGTGGTAGCCGCCTTCGAACGCGAACATCAGGCTCTTGCCGTTGGTGGCGTTGCGCACCACCTTCAAGGAGTCTTCGATGGACTGCGAACCGCCGACGTTGAAGTGCACGCGACCGTCGAGGCCGAACTTGTTCTTGGCATCCACCGCGATCATTTCCGACAGCTCGATCTTGCCCTTGTGCAGGTACTGGCTGGCGATTTGCGGCAGGGTGTCGATCTGCTGTTTCAGCGCATTGTTCAGGCGCGGGTTGGCGTAGCCGAAGTTGACCGCCGAGTACCACATTTGCAGGTCGAGGTAGGCCTGGTCTTCGGTGTCCCACACGTAGGAGCCTTCGCAACGGCTGAAAATACGCGGCGGCTCGATGTAATGGACGGTGTCGCCGTAGGAGCAGTACTTGGCTTCCTTATCCAGAAGGACCTGGTCTTCGGCGGTGGCGATGCGGATATCAGACATGATGGAAAAGTTCCTGGTTTTCAGTCGTAAAGGAGGTGGCGTTGGCGGCGACGCTTTGCGGCAGCTGCGCGAGCAGCGCAGGCACTTGGGCGAAGCAGTCGAAGCACGCATGGGGAATCTGGTGGGCGACGCAGTACTCGGCGAGGCTGCCCTTGGCGAACACGAAGTCGGCGGTGGAGGCCACGCACATGTCGGACTTGCCGTCGCCGATCACCAGCACGCGCTTGTTGCTCGGCGTGGACTTGCATTTGCAGTTGCCCGACGCCGCGCGGCAGGCATCGCTTGAATAGGGGAAGTCGATGCGCCAGCTGTTCTGGTCAACCTGCCGCAGGCGATTGGCGAGAATCGGCAGCAGGGTCACGTAGTTGCGCGACAGAATCCGCGCGATGCCTTGTTCGATGCCGTCGCTGACCACTTCGAGGGATGCGCCCAAGCCGATCACGTGATCGACGAAATCCGGGAAGTCCGGGTCGATCTCGACGCTGTCGAAATACGCCAGCAACTCGGCGGGCGTGGCCTTGATCAGCGCCAATTGGCGGCTCAGGCATTCGCGTGAACCGATGTGTCCATCCAGCCATAGCTGTTCGATGGTTTCCCATTCGGGGCCGGCGAAGCGTTGGAGGACGTTGTCGATGACGTCGGTGGGGGTGATGGTCCCGTCGAAGTCGCACACGATATGCCAGTCGATCATTGCGGTTACCTAGATGGAGTGCGCTGTCTGCGCTTGCACCAGGGGTAGAGCAGGGACTGTGCCAATTGGCCATAACCCAATGGGGCCGGGGCTTTGTTCACTGTGCGCAGGGAATTTGTGTCGTGAAAGCTACAATTTTTGTAGCTTGCTACAAACAAGATGAGTGCTTGCACAGGCGCGCTGGTTTGCGCGTTCATGCGCGTGTATTCACTCAAGGAACTGTGACCATGTTGCGGATCACATGCGCTGCGCTGGCCGGCTTATTGAGCCTCACCGCCCAGGCTCAAGGCATCACCGGTGACGTCGGCGCAGGCGTCAGCTACCAACCCCATGACCCCACCGGCAGTCGCTATGAAACCCGGCCGGTGCCGTATCTCGACTTGGACTGGGGCAACGTCAGCCTGGGCACCGATGACGGCCTGACCTGGAGCGCCTTGAACAGGCACGGGCTGACCGCCGGCCCGTATATCAATTACCTGCAGGGGCGCACCTCCAACGGCTCATTGCAAGGGTTGCGCAATGTGTCGGACATGGCCGAGGTCGGGGGTTTCATCCAATACGCGCCGGCCGACTTCTGGCGGGTCTATGCGCAACTGGGCCAGGCCGTCGGCGGCGGTCACGCGCAGAGCGGCGCGCTGGGCAAGGTCGGTGGCGAGCTGGGCTACCCGCTGGGCGGCGGGATCATCGGCAGCAGCGGCCTGGTGGCGCACTTCGCCGACGCGCGCCAGACCCAGACGTTTTTCGGCGTGGATGCCAACGAAGCGGCAGCTACGGGTTTCAAGGCCTACAACGCCAGTGGCGGTTTCCAGAACGTGACGTTGAGCCAGAGTTTTCAGTTTCCGCTGGCCCCCAACTGGTCACTGCTGACCAGCGCCAGCTGGGTACACCTGGTGGGTTCGGCGGCGGGCAGCAGCATCGTCCGGCAGACTGGCGAGGTGAACCAGGGACAGGTGCAGACGGCGATCAGCTACACCTTCGACTAACTCACACGGGCTAAAAATGTGGGAGCAAGCCTCTCCCACATTAGTCCTCATTTCATAGCGATATTTTCAGTTCTCTTCACCTTCGGCCAACAGCGCAATCCCGCCAATAATCACCGCGACTCCCACCCAGTGCAGCGGGCTGATATGTTCACCCAGCCCCAGCCACGACCCCAGCAACACCACCACAAACACCAGCGAACTCAGTGGAAACGCCAGTGACAGACTGCTGCGTCGCAGGATCAGCATCCACACGAAAAACGCCCCGATGTAGCAGGCAATCGCCGCCAGGATCCCGGGGTTACGCGCCACCTCGGCCAGCCACTGCCAATTGAAGTCCATCTGCCCCAACTGATCGCCCGCGACTTTGGTGAACAACTGCCCGGCGCTCTCGGTGCAGATCAGCAAAGCCCACAGCACAACCGTGCCGAACCGCCCATGCAACCACGTCTGCGAATTCATGCCTGACTCCCGCCAACGGCCACCAACATCACCCCCAGGGTGATCACCAACGTACCCAGCCAGCGCCGGCGGCTGACGGTTTCCCCCAGCACCACCTTGCCCACCAGTACCACCCCGCAATAGGCCAGCGCCGCCGCCGGAAACAACAGGCTCAACGGCGCACGGGACAGGGCTTCGAGCCAGACGAAAAATTCGATGACATAGGCGCCGATCCCGGCCCACAGCAACGGCGCATTAAACACCTGGCCCCAGAACGCATTCAGGCGAAAACCGCCTTCCAGCTCCGGCAAACGATCGAGACCCAGCTTGAAACACAGCTGGCCGATTACATCGAGGACGATGGAAAACGCCACCAGCAACACCACGGTCAGGCTCACGGGAACAACTCCTCAAACAGCTCGATCAAGGCTTCATTGGTCGCGGCATTGCGCTGCAGATCCTCAGGGCTCCAACGCTCCGGCGGCGGCTGGTCGGACTTGGCCTCCCAGCGTTTGAACGCGTTGCTGAACGCCGGCGTGGCGAACTCGCCGCACACATCGATGCCAATGATGCGCTTGTGCGCGGCCAACGCGCGCAGGGCTTGCAGCAAGTGGCTCAGACGCATGCCGCCCTGGTCCCAGTTGGTCGCCGCGTCTTCGCTGGCCAGCACGTCTTTGTCGATGGTGATCCAGATCGCCTCGGTGGGCAGGCTGGTGATCATCTGCTCAAGAAACGCCGTCCAATCCAACTGCGCCAGGTTGCGCCAGTGCAGGTGGTTTTCCTGCTGCTGATGACCGGCGCCATCGCCGACCCTGCCCCACACTTTCGACGGCGGATGCTGCCAGGGAAACAGCTGCAATTGCCCGCGCTTGAGGGCACCGAGGTTGCCGCCGCGCAGTTGCGGGTTGTGCAAGTCATCACTGCACGGGCCAAGGGTGACGATGCGTTTGATCGCCGGCATCTTCAACGCGCGGTTGACCCATGAGCCACAGTGACGCTTGGGCGCAAAGCGCACCCAGTCGGGGTGGTTGTCGAAGTGGATCAGGCTGATGGGCTCCTTGAGGTCGGCCAGAAACGCCGGGGTCAGGTGGTGATAATCGCCGGAGCCGACAAACAGGATGTCCGGCCGCGCATCCGTGGGCCTGGGCCGTTTGGCCAAGCGTTCGGCAAAGCGCTTCCAGGTTTTTTCGGTGGACCACAGGCGCAGCTTGGGGCCCAGGTCCAGCAGGTCGATGCGGGTGGCACGGCCACTGGCCAAGCGCCGGGCAATCGGCGCTTGGGCCGTGAGGCTGTGATCGAGGTCAAGAATATTCAAGGCAGTGTTCCCCTAAGGCTTTAGGGGGGCAATGCAAGGGACGGGCCAGCGCTTAACTCAAGGTCTGTGAGAAACAAATGTGGGAGGGGGCTTGCCCCCTCCCACATTGGAACAGCGTCAGGATCGGGATTCGTTGATGATCTGGCGAATCGCGCCCACGAACGCTTCAGCCGGCTGGCCACCGCTCACCGCATATTGGTCGTTGAACACAATGGTCGGCACCGAGCTCACGCCACGGGAGATCCACAGCTGCTCCTGCTCGCGCACGTCGGCGGTGTATTCATCCGAGGCCAGGATCGCGGCGGCGCGCTGGATATCCAGGCCGACGCTTTCGGCGATGATCGCCAGGGTGGCGTGGTCGGACGGGTCCTGGCCATCGCTGAAGTAGGCCTTGAACAGCGCCTCCTTGAGGTTGTACTGCAAGCCCTCCAAACCGGCCCAATGCAGCAGGCGGTGCGCGTCGAAGGTGTTGTAGATGCGGCTTTGGCCGTCGGTGCGGAACGCAAAGCCCAGCGCGGCGCCCATGTCACGGATGCGCGCACGGTTGGCCTGGGATTCTTCGGCGCTGGAGCCGTATTTTTCGGTGATGTGTTCGACGATGTTTTGACCGATGGCGGGCATGTTCGGGTTCAGTTCGAACGGCTGGAAATGAATCTCGCCTGCACCTCGGCGCCCAACTGGTCGAGGGCTTCGGTCAGGCCGCGCAGGCCGATGATGCACCAGGGGCAGGACACGTCGCTGACGAAATCGATTTTCAGGGGAGTACTCATGATAGGCAACCTCGTAGGCAAAATGTGCCGCAAAGGTTGCACCATACACCACCTCACAACAGCTTCGCAGGCACCACTTGATCAATCTGAGCCCAGTGCGCGGCATCTTCACGATGGGCTTGCAGGTACGGCAACACCGCCATCAACAATGGTGCCTTGAACGCTTCCTGGAAACGATGGGCCATGCCGGGAATCAACTTCAACTGGCTGCCCTGGATATGCGCCGCCAGGTGCACGCCGTGCATCACCGGCAACAGCGGGTCGGCGGTGCCGTGCACCACCAGGGTCGGCACGCGCAGTTGGTTGAGCAGCGGCACGCGGCTGGGCTCGGCGAGGATCGCCATGATCTGGCGCTTCACACCGTCCGGGTTGAAGGCGCGGTCGTAGGACAGCGCCGCCTGATGCAGCAACGCCTGGCGGTCGTCCTTTACCGTCGGGCTGCCGAGTGCGGCGAGCAAATCGGCCTGTTGTTCCAGGGCCACCTCACGGTTCGGCGCGCCGCGTCGCGACAGCAACTGCACCAGCGCCGCGCTTGGTGCCGGCAGGCCTTCGGCGCCGGAGCTGGTCATGACCAGGGTAAGGCTCTCCACCCGCTGCGGCGCCATGGCCGCCAAGTGCTGGGCGATCATGCCGCCCATGCTCGCACCGAGCACGTGGAATTGCCGGATCTGCAGCGCATCCATCAACCCCAAGGCGTCATCGGCCATATCGGTCAGGGTGTAGGGCGCCGCCACCGGCAGGCCGAGCTTGTAGCGCAGCACTTCAAAGGTGAGATTGGCATTGGCCGGGGCCTGGCGCCAGGTGGACAGGCCGACGTCGCGGTTGTCATAGCGAATCACCCGAAAGCCTTGCTGGCACAGGGCAACCACCACCTCATCCGGCCAGTGAATCAACTGCCCGCCCAGGCCCATCACCAGCAGCAACGCCGGATCGGACGCACGGCCGATGCTCTGGTAGGCGATGCTCACCGTTTCCAGGTCGACCGTTTGGGTCGGGACATTGACATCACATCGAGACGCCGCAAAAGACGGCAGGCCGAACACAAGAGCGGCCAACAAAAGCAACACACGCATGAAAAACACCAAAACGCAGAACCCCAGTAGAGCGCGAGTCTGATGAAGTTTGTTCAAGCGCGCTGCCACAGTTCCATGACAGTTTGATGAAGTGTGCCCGGCGGTCATGGTCGACAGGCTTGGCAACATGAGACAAACTCACGCTATCCGTTCTCATCACAAATTGTCTTCATGGAGAGCCCGTGCTCGAAATCCGCCACCTCAAAACCCTGCACGCCCTGCGCGAAGCCGACAGCCTGGTGGAAGCCGCCGAGCGCCTGCACCTGACGCAATCGGCACTGTCCCACCAGTTCAAGGAACTGGAAGAACGCCTGGGCATGCCGTTGTTCGTGCGCAAGACCAAGCCGCTGCGCTTTACCAGCGCCGGTTTGCGCCTGCTGCAACTGGCCGACGCTACCCTGCCGCTGCTGCGCGGAGCCGAGCGCGATATCGCGCGCCTGGCCGGCGGCACCGCCGGGCGTTTGCACATGGCGATCGAGTGCCACAGTTGCTTCCAATGGTTAATGCCGACCATCGACCAGTTCCGCGATGCCTGGCCCGAAGTCGAACTGGACCTGGCTTCGGGTTTTGCCTTCGCCCCGCTGCCGGCCCTGGCCCGAGGCGACCTCGACCTGGTGGTGACCTCCGACCCGCTGGAACTGCCGGGCATCACCTATGTGCCGCTGTTTACCTACGAAGCCATGCTGGCCGTGGCCAACCAGCACGCACTGGCGCACAAGGCGTATATCGTGCCCGAGGACCTGCTCACCGAAACCCTGATCACCTACCCGGTGGAGCGTGACCGCCTGGACATCTTCACGCGCTTTCTGGAACCGGCTGATGTGGAACCCGCGCAGTGCGCACCTCGGAACTGACAGTGATGATGATGCAACTGGTGGCCAGCGGTCGCGGCGTATGCGGCATGCCGCATTGGGCGCTGCATGAATACAGCTCGCGCGGCTACGTGAAGGCCAAGCGCCTGGGCGAGAAAGGGCTGTTTGCGACGTTGTATGCAGGGATTCGCGCGGACATGCTGGATGCGCCGTACATGCGCGACTTTTTGCTGACGGCCAAGGACACATCGTTTTCGACATTGGATGGGGTGAGTGCGGTGCGCTGATCAACACAATGTCTGAATCATCGAGGACAAAATGTGGGAGGGCACAAGCCCCTCCCCCATTGCAGCTCAGTCGGCCTTGAGCTCGCGCCACATGTGGATCTTGTCGAAGTAATCCACCCCCACCCGCACCGCCAGCGGCTCCAGGCCGTACTGGATAAACCCGCAACGCCGATAGAGCGCAAACGCTGCGTCGTTGCCGGCGGTGACGGTCAGTTGAATCACCTTCAGGCGCGCCTGTTGACGCGCCTCGTCGAGCGCCGCCTCGACCAATTGGCGACCGAGGCCCAGGCGCTGATACGCCACATTTACGTACATGCCGAACAAGGTCACCTTGTGCCGCGCCTTTTCCCGGGGTTCGAAGGCCAGGCCGACGATACCCGCCAGCTCATCACCGGCAAACGCGCCGAGCAGCCGGTCCAGCGGGTTGTCCAGGCGTTTTTCCCACCAGCTCAACGGCATCGACGCGCGCTCGGCCACGCTGGAGGTGAAGGCCTGGGGATAACGCGCGTAGGCCTCGAGCATCAATGCCCGATAGGCCTCGGCGTCACTGGCCACCAGCACGCGTATGAACAGCGGCGGCGAGGGCATCAGTCGCGAGCAACCAGCGATGCGCGGTAAAACGGCAGGACCCGGTCGCGCGTCAACGGCGCCAAGTGCAAACCGCCGTCACCGGCCGGATCGATCCAGCGTAGCTCTTCGATCTCGGCAGCCGCGCTTACCGCCACGTTGACGTGCACCTGGAACAACTCGGCCTGCACGGTGAAGCCCGGCTCGTTGGCCGCCGGCGCCGAAAACTGCCCGAGGTACACGGCGTGTTCCGGGTCGATATGCAGGTTCAGCTCCTCGTACAGTTCACGCGCCAGGGCCTGGGCAGGCTGTTCACCGGCGTCGATCTTGCCGCCCGGCTGCATGAAAGCCTGGGTGCCGCGCTTGCGTACCAGCAACGTCTCGCCGAGGTTGTTGATCAAGACAGCGGCGGCGATGCGGATGGTCATGGACATCGAATGAAACCTCGGGGGAAAGCGCGAAGGATCACATGCCCAACGCCATCCGGCAATTTTGCCCGACATACATGCACCGCAATGTCGATTATCGCCAACCCTACACTCAAGACTCATCTTTAGCCGGGCACGCCGCTCCCACGGCGATGCTGCCCCTCGCATACGAGTCATCCATGTACATTTCATCCTCACCCGCGCAACCGCAGCACCCGCGCCACGCCGACAGCGTCACACCCGCCGGCGTGCAGCCCATGACGCTGCCTGTCGTGCCGCTTGCCAACCAACCTGTCGACAAACAACAGGCGCAGCTTATTCGCGAACTTGCCAGGCTCAATGCCCAAACCGGCGACCTGCTCCTTGAGCAACCGAGCCTGGAGAGCCTCTATCAGCAGCAATTGGCGGCACTGTTTCCCGACTTGCACGGCACCATTGATCCGAACCAGATTTTTTACAGTCGCTACCGTGAAGATGAACAGGGGCAAAAACACCTGCTGAGCAGTGAGCCCCTCGCGGCCCTGCTGAACAGGCTACGGTTGCCGGACGCGGATGACTATCTGGCGCAAGCGCCAGGTGCCTTCTATCGGGAAGGGCGAACGCTGGAGCCGGACAAGCGCCTGTCCACCGCCCATCCGCCGCAAGCGTTGGCGCGCGTGCTGGAAAGGGCCTGCACGACAGAACTCCGAGCCTTCTGGCGGTATCGGGAGAACGGCCAACCCGACATCGAGCACCGGTTGATCGCCGTGCGGCGCCAGGTGCTGGCTCATCAGTTGGCATTGCACAGTCTTGATGGAGCGCTATCGCCCGCTGGGCGAACGCTGGCGGACACCGTGCTCAAGTACCCGGATGCGGCGACGCGTGAACGCGTAGTGCCTGCCGACGGCCGCTGCGGCGTCTACCGGCTGACGCTGGACGAGGGCAGTCAATTTGCCGGGGCATTGATCCTCAGCGCCACGCCTGAAACGCCGCCCGTAGGCAGCGTGGTGCTCTATACCCCAGGGGAAGGCTTTGAGGAATATGAAAACCTGAACCGGTTAAACGCAGCCGTCGCGGCGCGCCTGCGCAAGCGTGACCCGGCCGGCAAGCTGCTGGCTGATAGTTTGCCGACCAAGGCTCGCGCCGAGCTCGGTGAATCGCCCATGATGGCCGCGGCCCCGTCGAGAATAGACACCGATGTGATTGCCAGCAGCGTCCGCTCACTGCGCACCTGGCAACACCACAATGTCCGCGAGGCGCTGCGCGGGGACACGCTGCCGGTGGCGGAGGCGCTGGATCTGGTCGCGGACCTGGCTCCGCAATTGGATGTCTGCCGGGCCCTGGCGGCACGCAATCTACGCCTGGTTCAAGCCCGCGAAGCCGATTGGTTGAGCGCCGCCGAGCCATCGGACCAAGCCCTTTACCGGCAGCGGCTACAGGCGATGGTCGACAGCAGCGAGACGCTCCTTCCCTTGCTTGAAAAAATCCCGACCCTGATTTCTTTCGCCGAAAGCGAAGTCGGCCAGGCGTTGAAGAAACTGAAGCCGGAATATGCCGATGTGGACGTGGCGCCCTACAAGAGCCTGGTGAAGCTGCGCGTGACATCGTCCTTGCCCGTTACGGTGACAGGCTATCGCGACGAACACTTCGACACGGTCTATATCAGTGAAGACCCGGACATCGATATCCCGCAGTTCTTGCACACTCGACAGTTGACAAAAGGCACCTGGTCAACCCAATCCGTTGTGGACTTGCGCACCCTGGGCAGTTACGCCCGGCGCAATATCGAACCTCTGTCCATTCATGCACTGCACAGAACGATCACTGCCAGCGCCGACATTATCGACACCTCGGGACATAGCCAGGGCCGACTCGATGATGCAGCGTTGCGCACCCTCGCCCAAGAGGCCGACATCGGCAAAAAGTATGCTGAGCACCTGCGATCAGCCTTCTCGCAAGATGGCGAAGGACGCGAATTTTCCACGGCCTGGCAGCGTGCCAATGCGGCAAAAATGCACAAGGATGCCCTTGAAAGCCGATTGAATCCGGCTATTGAGGAGCTGTTCACCTTCAAGACACCAGGCAGTGGCTTTGACTGGATACAGACGATCACACACTACCCCGACTCGGTAACCCGTCCCAAGGTCGGTACGTTCGATATAGAGGCGCACTTGTTGGTGATGGGCAGCGGGCTTGAAGGGGGCCGGGGCGGACAGGTCATCAATGGCGTGCTGGTGATTGCGCGAAAAGGCACCAAAGCTGACGGCGTCTGCGTCCTGTATACCCCGGATGCACCGGATAACGCACCATTCAGGGAACTGCCCCTGGGTCTTGTGCAACTGGACACACTGAAATCAAAACCCGAATGGCGCGCCTATTTCACGCGACGAATGGCCACCAGCGATACGCAAGAGCTTGAGCGGATCTTCACGGACATGCGCGGCGTGCACCGCTATACCTTGACCCTCATCAGCAGTGATCTTCAGGCCTACCTGTATTCGGCGCAGCTGGGCTTTCAACTGGCGCACGCCGATTACCGCTCCAAGAGTAACGCCGACATCTCACGAGAATCGGCGGTGAATGCCTTTATGTTCGGCGCCGAGGTTGTCGATGCGTTGGCCGATCTGTTGCCGGCCAAAAAGGCCCTGGCGTTTCTGTCGCGGGGCGTCGCCAAAGGGTCCCGCAGGCGCAACAGCTGGGGCGCGGTCTTCCAGCGCTGGTCAAAAAAGTCGATGGCGACCGCAAAATCGGCTTCGACATGGCCAAGCCTTCGATCCGGCCGCTGGAGCCGGTCTGGGTCGACGTCACCGCGTATCGCTTGCCCAAACATATTGATCCGCTCTTTGATGTCGAGGCATTTGCCGAAACGAACCATTACACGCTGTCGCGCAGCCTGGGCGCACCGAGTTTTATTGACGGGCGCAATCATCAATTTATCGCCATTGCGCAGACTGGCGGTCGCTATTATTTGTATTCGTCCTATGTCGAAAAGGGCGCGCGCTATGTCAAACATCCGACCGCGAGTAAACCGGACTTTATGGTGGTGCCGGGAGACGCGAAAAGCTGGAAGCCGCGCTTTGACAGGACGACGCGGGGAGGAGGACAGGTGCTGGGCGCCCTGCGCACGCTTAGCGTCGAACAGCAGGTGGATGAAGACTTGATCACGGCACTGCATGTTTATTTGTCGGACGAACAGATACGGCGTTATGGAGAGGAAGTGAAAAAAACGCTCCCTTTCGCGCAAAAACAACAACTGCTTGCTCACGCTCGACAGCGCATGGGGCCTCATGTAGATGAAGCCACCTTTAGAGGTATGGTTGCACGCCAGGAAGGCTTGAGACGCCATCCGCCCGGCCCGTTACGCGACGTGTTGTTGACACTGAAGGCCGATGTGGATGTTCATCTCCACCTTCACAACACCACCCTGTCCATGGGACTCTCACCCACAGAGAAAGACAGTATCCTGGTCAAAATCAAAAGAATGATCGGAAAAGACAACTACCTTTTAAAAAGCATACAAAAATCAATCAGAATTACTGACCCTGATACCAACGCGCATTTTGTAGGTTATACGATCACCCAAAAACAATTTAAGAGCCTAGAGGCCTTTGAAAAAAAGTACGAAATTTCAAGCTTTTATCAAGAAAGCCTTAATGCATTTCTCGACGAAAAAGGACGACGGCACATTGTCAACAAAATTGCCTCAGACAATAACATTACACAGGAGGAGGCCTTGGAACGGCTTTTATCTGATAACAGTGTTAACGAGACATTCAGAACATTTTGTGCGGTAAGGTTCAGAGAAAAGTTAAAGCAACTTGGCGTGGAATCCTATTCGGATGATTTTAAAAAATCCGGTATACCCTATATCGCGATATCACACATCAGACGAACCGGCAGCCCCCCCAGCGTAAAAACGGTCGACAGCCTGACAGTCGCCGAATTTGAGAAAAACATCCCGCATTTCTCAACGCCTCTGGAATTGACCAGCCCCCAGGTCAAAACCAAAAAAATCGAAAAACCATCATCGGCGCCTGACTCTCCGGCACCTGCGCAACCCCTTGTTGCCCTGGAGGCAGCGCCCAACATCGTACGTATCGATGAACTGGCGGCCGCGCAAATCCCCCTGTTGCCGGACAACGCAAAAACCAAACTTGAGGAAATCATCCAGGATATCGAAGCCGGTCGCGTGAGCCGCAAGAAGATTGGCAATTTTACCTATGTCGATTTGCCGCAACTGGACCCCGGTTCCGGCCGGGGTCGATGGCGAGCGGCCTTCGAGAAAACCGGGAAAGCCGATGAAAAGGATATCTTCATCCTTCGCGGCATCATCGACTATCACGCCAGTAAGCTGAAAGCCTGGGGACTGTAGACGGCACGGGCGACCAGACCGTTACCGCTATGGATGAGCTGGCAGCTCGTCCGGTTCCTTGATGAACACGCTGTACTTGGCCCCCTCCATCGCCTCGAACGCGATCAGCTTGTCCACCAGCAGCAGGTTCAGCACCTTGCCGGCGTTGAGCAGCAACATGCCGTTGTCGGCATTGAGGTTGCGCGCCAGGACCATGCCGTCTTCCAGTTCGCGGGTGGTCAGCACTTTGACGGTCGGGTCGCCCAGGGTGACGTCGCTGAGGAACGTGGCGCAGGCCAGGATGAAGTCCTCGACCAGGTCCGGGTCGTATAAACGACCGGCATATTTGCGGATATACAACAGCGCTTCGTCGCTGTTCATATGCCGCTCGAGGATCAGCCCTTTCTGCAGTTCGATGAAGTCCACTGCCAGTTTCAACAGGCGCGAACCGAATGGAATCGCATCGCCCTTGAGATGGTCGGGAAACCCGCTGCCGTCCCAGCGTTCCTGGTGATGGCGAATGATCCGGGCGGCATCCTTCATCGGCTCCAGGGCCATCAACAGCGACTCGCTCTGGGCCGGGTAGCCGCGGTACCGCTCGCGGTCGGTGCTGTACAGTTTGTCGGCCGGCTCGATCAACATACTGTCGCTCCAGCTCAACTTGCCGATGTTGTACAGCGCGGCGGCCATCGCCAAGTCACGCGAACTGGCCTCGTCAATGTACTGGGCGGCGCAGTACACGCGCACCAGTTCGATAAGCGGGCGGTTGGTCTGTTTGTTCTTGGGCAGGCGCAGGTTGGCCAGCAACGAAAACACTTCAGTGCCGGTCACGTAGCTGCGTTTGAGCTCTTCGTAGGCCAGGTCGAGCATGTCGGCGGTTTGCTGCAGCTCTGAGGTGCGGGCGGCCACGCGCTTTTCCAAGG
Organism: Pseudomonas lactucae; assembly: GCF_016937615.1. Classification (GTDB taxonomy): domain Bacteria; phylum Pseudomonadota; class Gammaproteobacteria; order Pseudomonadales; family Pseudomonadaceae; genus Aquipseudomonas; species Aquipseudomonas lactucae. Next base: position 19,511 of record NZ_JAFHKI010000036.1, read on the forward strand.
TAGCATTGAGCACCTTGAGCTGATCGTTCTGCGCATGGGTCAAGCGTTCCAGGCGCTGGTGTTCGAGGGCCTGTTGCAGGATCAGCTTGAGCTCGTCGTCGTTCCAGGGCTTGCCGATATAGCGGTGGATCTGCCCTTCGTTGATCGCCTTGATGATCGTCGGCAGGTCGGCGTAACCGGTCAGCAGGATGCGACTGGTACCGGGATAGAGCCGGTGGACCTCGGCCAGCAGTTGCGCGCCGTCCATGCCGGGCATGCGCGCGTCGCTCATCACCAGGTCGATCGGCTGGGCCGCCATGATCTCAAGGGCCTGCGCTCCGCCGCCGGCCAATACCACATCAAAGGATTGGCCGCGCAACAGGCGACGCAGGCTGTTGAGGATCGATTCTTCATCGTCGACCAGCAAAATCGTGGGTTTGGTAGCGAGTTGTTCATCCATGCCTGCTGCGCCTTCACATTGAACTGAGTTGAACTACATTGAACCCTTGTGCCAAGCGGTATTCCCTTGCTTTTGGCGCGGGGTTGATTTGACGCCAACTGGCCGTCGATTTCAAGGGAGCTCGACTATGCTGTCAAAGTAGGCCGCTCACCCAGCTCAAATTTGGAACCAGGGAAGGACTCGTCATGCCGTCGAACCTTTTGCCGTCAGGGATTGCGCCATGAACTCGGCCTCAGCACGGGCTAACCGACGCATCCTGATTGTCGATGACACAGCCTCCATTCATCAGGACTTTCGCAAGATCCTGTGTGCCGACGCACAGGGTGAACCGTCCCTGGACAGTCTGGAGGAAGCGCTGTTCGGCACCGCCACCAAAGTGCGCCAGGCGTTCCAGCTCGATTCCGCCTACCAGGGCCAGGAAGCCCTGGCCCTGGTAAACAAAGCCCTGGCCGCCGGTGCGCCGTATGCCATGGTGTTTATCGACATGCGCATGCCGCCGGGCTGGGACGGGCTGCAAACCATCGAGCAACTGTGGAACGTCGACCCCAACCTGCAGATTGCGCTGTGCACCGCCTATTCGGACTATTCCTTCGAAGCCATCGAAGCGCGGCTTAAATACAATGACCAGTTGCTGATCCTGAAAAAGCCCTTCGACCATCTGGAGATCCGCCAGATGGCCAGCGCCCTGACCTGGAAGTGGCAGTTGGCTCAGGACGTCGCGCTCAAGGTGATCGGCCTTGAACACACTATCGAAGAACGCGTGCAGGAACTGCTCAAGGTTTCGCACCTGCTGCAATACGACGCGCTCACCGAGTTGCCCAACAGCACCCTGCTGGGCGACCGACTGACCCAGGCCATCGCCATCGGTCGGCGGCACGACACCCAGCTGGCAGTGATGTTTATCGGGCTCGACCGCTTCAAGCGCATCAACAACGCCCTGGGTTATCCGGTGGGCGACGAGCTGCTGCAACAGGTCAGCCTGAGCCTGGTGGCGGCGGTACGCAGCTCGGACTCGGTGTTTCGCTACGGCTCCGACGAGTTTGTGATTCTGCTCAACGACGTGCAGCACCCACAGCAAACCCAGCACATCGCCCACAAACTCCTCAGGGCCATCAGCGTCACCCGCCATGTCGCCGGGCATGACCTGAGCGTCACCGCCAGCCTGGGCATCAGCATCTACCCCAATGACAGCGCTAATGCGGTGGAGCTGATCAAGCATGCCGAAACCGCGATGCACACCAGCAAGGAACGTGGCCCGGACGATTTCAGTTTTTATACCGAAGACATGAACCTGCGCGCCCAACACCAGCAAAACCTGGAAAGCGCGATCCGCCAGGCGCTGGAGCGGGATGAGTTCGTGCTGCATTACCAACCCAAGCTGGACCTGATATCCGGGCGCATTGTCGGCGCCGAAGCGTTGATACGCTGGTTCCAGCCGCGTTCGGGCTGGGTCAGCCCGGTGGACTTCATTCCGGTGGCCGAAGACAGCGGGCTGATCGTGCCCTTGACCCAATGGGTGCTGCGCCAGGCCTGCGAGCAAGCACAAGCGTGGCGTGTGATGGGCCTGCCAGACTTGCGCATATCTGCCAATATTTCGGCCATCGACTTTCGTCAGCGCGAATTTGTCGACAACCTGGCGGCGATCCTGAAGGAAACCGGGCTGCCCCCGGCCCTGCTGGAACTGGAAATCACCGAAAGTGTGCTGATGCAGAACGTCGACGAAACCGTGGAGCTCCTGCACAAGATCAAGGCCATGGGCGTACGCCTGGCGCTGGATGATTTCGGCACCGGCTATTCCAGCCTCAGTTACCTGCGACGCTTTCCCATTGATGTGTTGAAGATCGACCAATCCTTCGTGCGCGGCCTGAACGTGAATAACCAGGACGCGCAGTTGATCAGCGCAATGATCGGCATGGGCAAGAGCCTGGAGTTGAACATCATCGCAGAAGGGGTGGAAACCATCGAACAGCTGGAGTTCCTCAAAGCGCAGGAGTGCGAAGAGGGCCAGGGTTTTCTGTTCAGCAAGGCCGTGCCGGCAAAAGATTTTGCACAATTGCTGCAGGCAGGCAGCGTCATGCCGATAACCCGTTCATAACCCCACGCTTGCAAGGAGTGCTCGCTTGAGACACCTCTCAACCTACGGGTCAGGTCTAGCCTTGCTGCTGGGCCTCGGCTTGCCGGTGATCGCCGCGCCGTTGGACGAAGCGCTCAAACCTTTGCCGCCGGTTCCAGAACTGGACGCGGCCAAGGTCGAACTGGGCCGCCGATTGTTCAATGAGCCGCGCCTGTCGGTGAACAACACGCTGTCCTGCGCCAGCTGCCACCGACTGGAAAGCGGCGGTGCCGACAACACGCCGTTCTCCCTGGGTTTCGACGGCAAACCGGTAGCGATCAACACCCCCTCGGTGTTCAACGCCAGCCTGAATTTCAAACAGTTCTGGAATGGCCGGGTCGACACGCTGGAGGCACAGATCGAACAAGTGGTCATCAGCCCGGTGGAGATGGGCAGCGACTGGAAGACCGTGGTGCAAAACCTCACCGACCTGCCCCTCTACCAGCGCGCCTTCAGCCAGGCCTACCCCGACGGCGTCACCGCCGCCAATGTGCAAAACGCCCTGGCCACCTATGAGCGCACGCTGCTCACGCCCAATTCACGCTTTGACCAATACCTGCTGGGCAATACCGAGATTCTCACGACCCAGGAAAAATACGGCTACCAGCGCTTCAAGGAATACGGCTGCATCGCCTGCCATCAAGGCATCAACATCGGCGGCAATATGTTCCAGAAGTTCGGGGTGATGGGCGACTACTTCAAGGCGCGTGGCAACCCGGTCGAAGCGGACCTGGGGCGCTACCTGTTGACCAAGGACGAAGAAGACCGTCATGTGTTCAAGGTGCCCAGCCTGCGCAATGTGGCTGTCACCGCACCGTATTTCCACGACGCCTCGGCCAAGACCCTGGAGGAAGCGGTTGACGTGATGTTCAAGTACCAACTGGGACGCAACCCGTCCGGGGAAGACAAAGATTTGATTATCCAGTTTCTCAAGACCCTGACCGGCGAATGGGCGGGCAAGCCTTTATGAGTACACCGTCATGACCCTCACCCGCCGTAGTACCAGCCAGGTATTGCTCGGTCTGATCACCCTGCTGCTGGCCTCGATGCTGGTGTTTCTATACCTCAAATCGTCCCGCGATCAGACGGCCAGCTACACCCAGTCGCGAGACTTGATCCGCCAGCTGCAACAGCTCAACGCGCAGTGGGACAGCGAGGTGCTCAAGGCGCGCATTGCGATTACCCATAACTACGACCCGCTGGTGACACCGCTGGCGGAAATGACCCGGCTATGGGACGACCTCAACAATCGGAGCACGTACCACAACCCGCAAGATCTGGCCCGTTGGCAGTCCGGCCAGGCGGCTTACCAGGCCGCGATCCAGGAAAAAGCCCGGTTGGTGGACCAGTTCAAATCCCACAACGCGGTGCTGCGCAACTCGCTGGCCTTTTTACCGACCGCCGAGGACGACATCCAGGCGGAATTCAATCGCATTGATGAAGAAGGCCGTCTGCGATTGCAAGGCGTGGCCACCGACACCTACGACTTGTTGCTCAGCAGCCTGGAGTTCGCCCAAGTCACCAGCGACGAGCGCGCCGCCGATATCCTGGTGGGCCTGGGCAAACTGGAGATCAACAAAGACAGCTTGCCCGATGAATTCCAGGCCCCGGTGGAGATCCTCAGCAACCACATTGCGTTGATCCTGCGCGAACAGCCGTTGGTCAACACCCTGCTCGACCGGATAGCCGCTGTGCCCGTGGCGGAGAGCCTGGACGACCTGACCACCCACCTCGACCAGGACCAGCAAGCCGCCGACCTGGTCGACCATCGATACCACCGCTATCTGCTGATCTTCGCCACCTTGCTGGTGGTGCTGTTGCTGTACCTGGCGGTGCGTCTGTTGCGCAGCTTCGCCGAGATCAACCGCGTCAACCGTGCCCTGCAGGCAGCCAACGAAACCCTGGAACAACGTGTGGAACGGCGCACCCAACAGCTCAAGGATGCCCAGAGCGAACTGCTCGACAGCGCCCGCCAGGCCGGCATGGCCGAGATCGCCACCAACGTGCTGCACAACGTCGGCAACGTGCTTAACAGCGTGAACATCAGCGCCGATATCGTCACCCGCAAGCTGCGCAGCAGCAAGGCGCTGGGCCTGGGCAAGGCCATGCAGTTGATCAACGAGCACAAGGCTGACCTGGGCACCTTCCTAACCGACGATGCAAAGGGCAAGCTGCTGCCCGACTACCTCAACCAACTGGTGGACGCCATTGCCGTCGAGCAGCAAGGCATGACTGATGAGCTGGGGCAATTGAGCAAAAGCGTCGACCACATCAAGGATATCGTCGCCACCCAGCAATCCTATGCCGGCGCGTCCACACTGCTGGAGCCGGTGCACATCAGCGCCTTGATGGAGGACGCCCTGCGCATGAACGCCGGCGCGCTGAGCCGCCACAACGTCACCGTGGTCAAGGAATACGGGCAGGTACCGGAAGTCATGGCGGACAAACATCGCTTGCTGTTGATCATGGTCAACCTGATCAGCAACGCCAAATACGCCATGTCCAACCTCACCGACCGCGCGCGGCAGATGACTCTGGCGGTCCAGCAACTGGAGGACAACACCTTGCAGATCAGCGTGAAGGACGAAGGCGAAGGCATTCCCGCCGAGAACATGACCCGCATCTTTACCCACGGTTTCACCACCCGCAAGGAAGGCCATGGCTTCGGTTTGCACAGCTGCGCCCTGGCCGCCGTGGAAATGCACGGCCAGCTCAGCGCCCACAGCGACGGGCCTGGCCTGGGCGCGGTGTTTACCCTGACGATCCCTCTTAACCCTGCCGGAAGCCCCCTATGAATCAACCCCCTAACCGGCGCATTTTGCTGATCGACGATACCCCGTCGATTCACGATGACTTTCGTAAAATCCTGATGCCCGCCGTGGAGGCCAACCAGGCACTGGACGACATGGAGTCGGCGCTGTTCGGCGATACCAGCACACCTCAGGCGCAAGCCTTCGAACTGCACTCGGCCTATGGCGGCGAAGAAGGCCTGCAGTTGCTCACCACGGCAATGACGGAGAAACGCCCCTATGCGCTGGCATTTGTCGACATGCGCATGCCCCAGGGCTGGGACGGGGCCAAGACCATCGAGGAATTGTGGAAAGTCGATCCCGGCCTGCAAGTGGTGGTATGCACGGCGTATTCGGATTACTCCTGGGATGAACTGCTGCATCGCCTGAACGGCCATGACCGTTTGCTGATCCTGAAAAAACCGTTCGACAACATCGAAGTGCAGCAGATGGCCAACACCCTGGCCAATAAATGGGACATGGCCCGCCGCGCCTCGCTGAAAAACAGTCATCTGGAGCAATTGGTGGAGCAACGCACCCAGGCGCTGCAGGTGGAAATCAACGAGCGCAAGCTGCTGGAAAGCCAACTGGTGCAGTCGGAAAAGCTCGCCTCACTGGGCCAACTCGCAGCGGGCGTGGCCCATGAAATCAATAACCCGGTGGGCTTTATCTCATCCAACCTCAGTACGCTCGACGGCTACTTCAACCAGTTGCAACAGATGCTGGATGCTTACCGCCAGGCCGAGGAAAGCCTGGCGCCGGGTGAACAACGCGAGCAACTCAAAACGTTGCGCAACGACCTGGAGCTGGATTTTCTCAAGGAAGACATCCCGATCCTCATCAGGGAGTCCAAGGAGGGCATTGGCCGCGTGGTGCAGATCGTCAAGGACCTGAAAAACTTCTCGCGCGTCGACAGTGACCAGACCTGGCAATTCGCGAACCTGCTACAGGGCATCGACTCCACACTGAACATCGTCGCCAGCGAACTCAAGTACAAAGCCGACGTCGTCAAGCAATACGCCCCCCTGCCGGAAATCGAATGCCTGGCCTCGCAGATCAACCAGGTGGTGATGAACCTGGTGGTCAATGCGGCGCAAGCCATGGGCCCCGAACGCGGCACCATTACCATCAGCAATGGCGTGGAAGGCGAGAACATCTGGCTGGAAGTGGCGGACAACGGCTGCGGAATCGCCCCGGAAACCGTACAGAAAATCTTCGATCCCTTCTTCACCACCAAACCGGTGGGCGAAGGCACGGGGTTGGGCCTGTCGCTCTCCTACGGCATCGTCAAGAAACACCGCGGCGATATTTCCGTGAGCAGCGAACTGGGCAAGGGCACGACATTTCGCGTGGTGTTGCCGATTCGGCAGACGGCGGCGTAGGAACTCGGACTACACGCCAGAGCCTTCTGTCCTTGTTCCTGATTTGGGTACGGGCGCAGAATGCCGCACCGACCTGAGAGTCCGACCCCAAGGAAACCGTATGAGCCTGTCCTTGCTTAGCCGTTACGCCTTCTTTGCCGTGTGCGTCATATTCACCCTCGCCAGCCTCCCCTTTATCCAGCACGAATGGCTGTGGCCCATCACCATCGTCACCGGTGTATTGAGCCTGATCGGCATTTTCGACCTGTTGCAAAGCCCCCACGCGGTGCGCCGCAACTACCCGATCCTGGGCAATATCCGTTACCTGGTGGAGGCCATCCGCCCGGAAATCCGCCAGTACCTGCTCGAATCCGACAGCGACGCCCTGCCCTTCTCTCGGGCCCAGCGTTCGCTGGTCTATTCACGCGCCAAGAATGAAACTGCCGACAAACCCTTCGGCACCTTGATCGACGTGTACCAGTCGGGCTTCGAATTTATCGGCCATTCCATGCGCCCCGCGCCCTTGAGCGACCCGAGTGCGTTCCGCGTGCTGGTCGGCGGCCCACAATGTACCCAGCCGTATTCGGCGTCGGTGTTCAATATCTCGGCAATGAGCTTCGGCTCGCTGAGCGCCAACGCGATCCGCGCGCTGAACCAGGGCGCCAAGCTCGGCAACTTTGCCCACGACACCGGCGAAGGCAGCATCAGCCCTTACCACCGCGAAAACGGCGGCGACCTGACCTGGGAGCTGGGCAGCGGTTACTTTGGTTGCCGCACCAGCGACGGCCGCTTCGACCCGGAGCGCTTCGCCGTACAGGCGCAGAACCCGCAGGTGCGCATGATCGAAATCAAGATGAGCCAGGGTGCCAAACCCGGCCATGGCGGGATTTTGCCCAAGCACAAAGTGACTAAAGAAATTGCCGACACCCGCGGGATCATGATGGGCGAGGACTGCGTCTCACCGTCGCGCCACAGTGCGTTTTCCACGCCGATCGAGTTGATGCATTTCATTGCCCAACTGCGTGAACTGTCCGGCGGCAAACCGGTGGGTTTCAAGTTCTGCCTGGGCCACCCGTGGGAATTCATGGGCATCGCCAAGGCCATGCTCGAAACCGGCATCCTCCCCGACTTTATCGTGGTCGACGGCAAGGAAGGCGGCACCGGCGCCGCACCGGTGGAGTTCACCGACCACATCGGCGTACCGCTGCGTGAGGGTTTGCTGTTTGTGCACAACACCCTGGTGGGCCTGAACCTGCGCGACAAGATCAAGCTGGGCGCCAGCGGCAAGATCGTCAGCGCGTTCGACATCGCCAGCGTCCTGGCCATCGGCGCCGACTGGGCCAACTCGGCGCGCGGCTTCATGTTTGCCATCGGTTGCATTCAGTCGCAAAGCTGCCACACCAACAAATGCCCGACCGGCGTTGCCACCCAGGACCCCTTGCGCCAACGTGCACTGGTGGTGCCGGACAAGGCCCAGCGGGTGTTCAACTTTCATCGCAATACGCTTAAAGCGCTGGCCGAGATGCTGGCGGCGGCCGGGCTGGATCATCCGTCGCAGTTGGCGGCCAAGCATCTGGTGCGGCGTATGTCGGCGACGGAGATCAAGTTGTTCTCGCAGTTGCATGTGTTCTTGAAGCCTGGGGAGTTGCTGACGGGCGAGGTCAATGGCGCGTTTTACTCGCGGATGTGGCAGATGGCGCGGGCGGATAGTTTTGAGGCGGTTGAAGTAACGGCGGCCTGATTCACAAACAACACCTTCATCTGAACAGGATCACGTACGGCATCCCCATTACCTTTTTTCATTTGGACACGCTCTTTCGCTTCCCCGTCAAAATGTACGTGTTTGATCACGATAGGGCGCGGGAAATTCTCATGACTCGGCGTTGTTCGACATGCCAGCCGACAGCCCCGCTCGCCTACTGACTAAAGAAAGCGGATTTGCCGGCTTTCGAATTCAGGAAACCCGCTTGACCAACCAACAGAAGCTGCCTTGGCAAAATAATGACTGGGTAGCATTTGTTGGTGCATCTTACTTTCGTGCCATTGGAGACGAGCACCAATACGGCCTACTCGCACACTGAGACATTCAGTAATACCCAGCCTTTGCAATTACTGACAAACCCCGCCAACCTGCGCCCGCCCGACGCGCGGCGTAGGACACTTCATCCATATGCCAACAACCAATCAACCCTTTGTTCAAGAGCCCGCTGCCATGCTGAACGGACGCGACCCGCGCATCGATTTTTTTCGGGGCCTGGCGTTGATTTTCATTTTTTGGGACCACGTCCCCCATAACCCCCTCGGTCAAATCACCTTGCGCAACCTCGGCTTCAGCGATGCGGCCGAAGTATTTGTGTTCCTGGCCGGCTACGCCTCGGTGCTGGCCTACGGCAAGGTCTTGCAGCGTGAAGGTTATTGGATGGCCGGCTTGAAGATCCTGCGGCGCACCTGGGTGTTGTATGTGGTGCATATCTTTCTGCTGGCGGTGATGATGGGCATCGTGTTTTTCGCCAACAGCCATGTGGAAACGCGCGACCTGGTCGAGGAAATGGGCATGACGCATTTCATCACCCACCCGCAGCAAGCCCTGACCGATGAGTTGCTGCTGCGCTTCAAGCCCAACCTGATGGACCCGCTGCCGCTGTATATCGTGCTGTTGGGGGGCTTGTCGTTGGTGTTGCCGTTTTTGCTGCGCCAGACCTGGGCGGTGGTGGCGGTGTCGCTCGCGGTGTACCTGATGGCGCCGTGGATGGGCTGGAACCTGCGGGCGATTGCCGATGGCGTGTGGTACTTCAACCCGGTCACCTGGCAGCTGCTGTTTGTGCTGGGCGGCGCGGCGGCGATTCAGGCCAGCCGACCGCGCCCCGCCGAGACGCGCGGGCTGCTGCGGCAGCCGTTGTTTATGACCGCAGCGCTCTATGTGCTGGCGGCGGCGGTGATCACCCTGTCCTGGCGCTGGCCCGAGGTCCACGACGCGTGGATACCGTCCGCACTCGGCGACCTGTTGTACCCGATCAGCAAGACCGACCTGTCGCCGGTGCGGCTCGTGCATTTCCTGGCCCTGGCCTATGTCACCGCCAAACTGTTGCCCGGCCGTGCATGGACGCAACACTGGCTGGCCCGGCAAACCTGCCGCATGGGGCGCTTTTCCCTGGAGGTGTTTTGCCTGGGCGTACTGCTGGCGCCGCTGGCGGACATGGTCAACGCACTGGCGGGCGATACCTTTACCGTGCAGGTATTCACGGCGCTGGTGGGGGTCGGGTTGATGGCGCTGCTGGGTGCGTGGCTGGCGTTCAATAAGCGTCTGCACCAGCCACCCAGAATCGTCCAGGCCTGAACAGCAAAAAGCCCCATCAAGGGGCTTTTTACTGTGCGGGCGTCAGGCCATCAGGCGGCTGAGCGCACCGCCCCATCGCTCGGCTGCAACTTGAATACATAAAACAACACAGTCAACAGCACCAGAAATACCGGGCCGACATACAGCGCGACACGCGTGTCCGGGAAGTACGCCATCAGCCCCACCACCAGCACCAGGAAGGCCAGGGCCAGGTAGGAACTGACCGGGTACAGCCACATGCGGTACTTGAGCCCGGCGCGTTCGGCCGGGCTCAGACCCTGGCGAAACTTGAGCTGCGCCAGCAGGATCATGACCCAGGTCCAGATCGCGCCGAAGGTGGCGATGGAGGTGACCCACACAAACACCTTTTCCGGCACCAGGTAGTTGAGCAACACGCCCAACAGCAAGGCCGCAATCGACAGCAACAGCGCGCGGCGCGGTACGCCGTTGCTGGAGGTGGTGGCGAAGGTCGCCGGCGCCTGGCCGTTCTGCGCCAGGCTGTAGAGCATGCGCCCGGTGCTGAAGATGCCGCCGTTGCACGAAGACAACGCTGCCGTGATCACCACAAAGTTGATGATACCGGCGGCGGTCTTGATGCCCAGCCGCTCGAAGGTCATCACGAACGGGCTGCCCTGAGTGCCGATCTCGTTCCACGGGTAGATCGACAGGATCACGAACAAGGCGCCGACGTAGAACAGCAGGATGCGCCAGAACACCGAGCCGATGGCGTTGGGGATGGTCTTCTGCGGGTTCTTCGCTTCACCGGCGGTGAGGCCGATCATCTCCACGCCGAGGTAGGCGAACATCACCATCTGCAGCGACATCAACACGCCCTGGATGCCATTGGGCAGGAAACCGCCATGGGCCCACAGGTTGGAGATGCCCAGGGCCACCCCGTCATTGCCGAAGCCGAAGGCAATGATGCCGACGCCGCCGATGACCATGGCGATGATGGTGACGATCTTGATCAGCGCGAACCAGAACTCGAACTCGCCGAACGCCTTGACCGCGATCAGGTTGATCGTGCCCATGCTCAGCAACGCCGCCAGGGCCCAGATCCAGCGCGGAACATCGGGAAACCACACGCCCATGTACACCGCCACGGCGGTGATTTCGGCGACGCAGGTCACCAGCCACAGGAACCAATAGTTCCAGCCGGTGAGGAAGCCCGCCAGCGGGCCGAGGTAATCCTGGGCGTAGCGGCTGAACGAGCCGGCGACGGGGTTGTGCACCGCCATTTCGCCCAGGGCGCGCATGATCACCAGGATCGCCAGGCCGCCAATGATGTAGGAGAGCATGATCGCCGGGCCGGCCATCTCGATGGCCTTGGCCGAGCCGAGGAACAGGCCGACACCGATACAGGCGCCAAGGGCCATGAGGCGAATATGCCGTTCGCCCAGTTCACGTTTCAGCGGGCCGCCTTGAGCGGTCTCGCCATGGGGCAGGTGATTGCCTGTCGGCATAAGGTACAACCTCGTCTTGTTATTGGATGACCCACTGAGCGGCGAGCCGCCAGGCTGTCGGTTCAGTGGATGCGCAGTATAAAAACCCGAACGAGGGGGCTTTCACTCTATAAACGATTAAATTCAGCGTTAAGTCCGGGAAAATACGCTACCCGCGAGAAATATTCACCTGCCTAAGCGCGAAACACAGGCGCCACCGAGGCCATCGGCAAGGCACTGACGCACCGCCCTACAAATTCCTCACGCCGCGCCGGCAGCGACTAAGCTTCAACCAAGTCCGATCAATCTGCGTAAATGGATCAATCGACTATGGGCGCTTTATGGCAAACCGATTCGACTCAGGCTGTGGTCCCCACCGACAGTCAGGATCATCCGCCATTGCCACAAAGCCCCCGCAGGCGAAGGTTGTGGTGGCGGCTGGTGTGGCTGGTGCTGTTGATCGCACTGCTGGGCCTGGGCTGGGCCGCCAGCCGGGAAATGCGCACCTCGCGCCTGCAGGCCGAACACCTCAGCGCGTTTGCGGCATCACTGAGCTATCGCGTCGAACCCGGCCCCAGCGACGCCATTGTTTACCCCGGCGACGGCCCATTCGACCGACGCCTGGGTTACAGCGCCCTCGATGATTTTTTGCCGCGCCTGCTCAAGCGCAACTACCGCATCGAGGCGCAGGCGCGGTTCTCCCCGGCATTGATGAACTACGCCGAGCGCGGGTTGTTCGTGCCCTACGCGGAAAAAGTCCAGGCCGGCCTGACCCTCACCGACTGCCGCGGCGCCTCCCTGTACACCTTCACCTACCCGCAGCAACTCTATGCAGACTTTGCCGCGATCCCGCCGCTGGTGGTGCAAAGCCTGTTGTTCATCGAAGACCGCGACCTGCTGGACCCGAAGCAACCGCTGGCCAACCCGGCGGTGGACTGGCCGCGCTTCGCCAAGGCGGCCTGGTCGCAGGTGGCAAAGCTGCTGCATCTGCCGGGCCAGACCGCCGGCGGCAGTACCCTGGCCACGCAGTTGGAGAAGTATCGTCATTCGCCCGATGGCCTGACCCTGTCGGGCGGCGAGAAAATCCGCCAGATGATTTCCGCCAGCGTCAGGGCCTACCAACCGGGCCCGCAGACCCTGGACAGTCGGCAGCGTATCGTGCGCGACTACCTCAACAGCGTGCCGCTGTCGGCGGTGCCGGGGCACGGCGAAGTGCACGGCATGGCCGAAGGCTTGCGCGTGTGGTTCGGTGCAGACTTCAACGCGGTCAACCAGGCGTTGAGCGACCACGCGCAGGACCCGGCGAGCCTGGCCAAACGCGGCCTGGCCCTGCGCCAGGTACTGTCGTTGATGATCGCCCAGCGGCGTCCCTCGCATTACCTGAACAAAGGCCGTGACGAGCTGACGCAATTGACCGACAGCCATATCCGCCTGCTCGCGCAGAGTAACGTCATCACGCCAGCCTTATCCGCCGCCGCCCTCGCCAGCCACGTCACCTACCGCGACTGGCAGCGCCAACCCACGCTGCAACCGGTCGAAGGCAACCGGGCCATCAGCGTCGCCCGCAGCCGCCTGGCCAGCCTGCTTGACCGCCCGCTGTATGACCTTGATCGTCTTGACCTGTCGGCCACCAGCACCCTGCAATACGACCTGCAAACCCAGGCCACCGCGTACCTCAAGCGCCTGGCGGACCCCGCGTTCGCCGCCCAGACGGGCCTGCTCGGACCGCGTCTGCTCACGCCACAAAGCACGCCCCAGGTGCGCTACAGCTTCACCCTGTTCGAGCTGACGCCGGATGGCGCGCGGGTGCGCGTGCAAACCGACAACACCGACCAACCCTTCGATATCAACGAAGGCAGCAAGCTCGAACTGGGCTCCACCGCCAAGCTGCGGGTGCTGACCACCTATCTGCAAATCATCGCCGAGCTGCACGAGCGCTATGCGGCGCAATCGCCAGCCGCACTGAAGACCGTCGAGGTACCGGAGCAGGATCCGTTGTCGCGCTGGGCCGTGGACTATTTGATGCGCAGCAGCGACCGCGACCTGGCGAAGATGCTCGACGCGGCGCTCGACCGCACCTACTCGGCGAGCCCTGGCGAAGCGTTTTTCACCGGGGGCGGCCTGCACCGCTTCCATAACTTTCGCAATGAAGACAACGGCCGCAACCCGACCCTGCGCGATGCCCTGCGCGAGTCGATCAACCTGCCCTTCATTCGCCTGATGCGTGACCTGGTGCGCTACACCACGTACTCCGGCGCTGACAACAGCGCACGCCTGCTCAAGGACGACAACGACCCGCGCCGCCAGGAATACCTGGCCCGGTTCGCCGACCACGAAGGCACTGCGTTCCTGCTCAAGTTCTGGAAAAAATACCGCAACAAGGATACCCAGGCGCGCCTCGACACCTTCCTGGACGGCCTGCACCCCACCGCCATTCGCCTGGCCGCCGTGCACCGTTATTTGCTGCCCCAGGCCAGCCAGCAAAGCTTCAACAGCTTCGTGCGCTCGCACCTCAAGGGCATCAAGACCACCGACAAACTCAGCGACGAACGCCTGGCCACGCTTTACCAGAACTACGGCCCCGGCGCCTACGACCTGCCCGACCAAGGCTATATCGCCAAGGTGCACCCGCTGGACCTGTGGCTGCTGGGTTACCTGCTCAACCACCCCGAGGCGACGTTCAGCGAGGCGGTCAAGGCCAGCGAATTCGAGCGCCAGGAAGTCTACAGCTGGCTATTCAAAAGCCGCCATCAAAGCGCCCGCGACAGCCGTATCCGCACCATGCTGGAGATCGAAGCCTTCCTCGACATTCACCAACGCTGGAAAGCCGTGGGCTACCCGTTCGACCACCTGGTACCGTCGCTGGCCACCGCCATCGGCAGCTCCGGCGACCGCCCCGCCGCCCTCGCCGAACTGATGGGGATCATCCTCAACGATGGCGTGCGCGTACCGGCGCTGCGTATCGACAGCCTGCAGTTCGCCAGCGGCACGCCCTATGAAACACGGGTGGTCAACGACCCCAACCGCGGCAAGCGGGTGATGCCCAGCGCAGTCGCCACGGCCCTGCGCAGTGCGCTGTCGCAAGTGGTGGATGCCGGTACGGCAAAACGCGTGGCCGGCAGCTTCAAACTGGCCGACGGCACACCGCTGTCGATGGGCGGCAAGACCGGCACCGGCGATAACCGCATCGAAGCCATGGGCACCGGCGGGCGCATCCTCAGCTCCAAGTCGATCAACCGCACCGCGACCTTCGTGTTCTACATCGGCGAGCAGCACTTCGGCACGCTGACCGCATTTGTCCCTGGTGTTTCGGCCGAACATTTCACCTTTACCTCGGCGCTACCGGTGCAAGTGCTCAAGGGCATGGCGCCGATTCTCACGCCGTATCTGCAACCGGGCAGCCACACTCTGTGTGTTCAAAAATAAATAGCCACCGCCTGTATGGGGGGGTGCTACACCGTTATATCCGTGGTTCGATCGACCGCTTATTTAATCTATAAGTCTATGTTTATAAAACAGTATTTCAAACTTAAAGCGCGGTCTCCGCGCGTCTAGACTGCCTGTTCATTCCCTGCACAAGGCAACTCGATCATGACAGCTGAACCTGCCATGCCCGCCACCCCACTCGCGCATTTCACGTTGATCAAAGAGGCACTGCCGACGTGGATAACCCAAGCCTCAGCGGCGCGCATGGCGGTGCTGGGGCGCGCAGACAAAACCCTCCCCGAGGCCTTTGAATCAACGTCGACCGACGCTCGGCAACGCTTGAAAAGTGCCGTCGCCGCACAATGGACCGCGCAGAATGCGGTCGATAAACACCTGCGGCACCTGCAAGACGCCGAGGCTTTCGCCGAGCCGCTGTTAAAACAGGCACTGCTCGAGCGATACGGCCTTGATGAGGATGTGCGTGAGACCCATCTGAGGTTGTACGCACCGGCCAACCTGCCGTGGTGGGCGCATGACGTCACCGCAGGTGTGAGCAGCAGAACCGTGTCGCTGCTGCACGCCGCGCTGCACAACTTCGCCGCCTCGGAGACCTTCACCGCCGACTCGGCGTTCATTACCCGCCCTGACACCCAGGGCCTGTTCGACATCAAACACATCAAGCATCGAATCACGATAGGTCAATTCAAGAGCCTGGTACGTGAACTCGATATTGGCCGCCGTTACCAACAGCATCTCGAAGAACAGCTGGGTTTTAATCAGCCGCTGGCCAAGGCGGTGCTCCAGGCCAGGGTCATCCGCCACAGCAAGGCTGCGTTCAAGACGGCCGTACAAAGCGCGCTGATGCTGGAACAGATCGACATGAGCACCCACGACCTGATGCTGCGCCTGGTCGAAAATCACCAGGGGCTGCTGCTCAACGGCGCGCCGCTGTGCTGTCACGATCTGACATTGATGGACACCCCACTGACCGGCATCGTGGTCATTGCCGCGGACCTGAATCAAGGCCGCCAGCCGCGGCCCGTCCTGGTCTACGTACCCGACGATCCGGAGCATCCGCTCAAGCACTATCCTGACGGCGCGTCCTTTGTAAAAGAGCTGACCCGCCAACTGCGCCAGCCCGCCTACCAACGCTTTTTCTGTCGCTTCGTACCTCAGGCCCAACGCGGGCTGTTCCTGGCCCGACTCCATGAACGCCTGAGTCACGTCACCTGGCAACCCACCCGCGCGCGCGACCCGTTACCCAGCTGGCGTGAGGCGCCAGTGGACAAGCCCCACCTGCAGATCGGCACACGCCGGGTGCAGGCCGATCTGTGGGACCACCTCTACCAGCATCAACTGGACAAGATCCTTAATGACGCCCGCGAGATCGCCGTGTCCACGGCCTATGCCGACCGCATGGCGCGCTGGGCCTGGTGGGACAACCTGGAACATATCCTGACCGATGTATTGAACGCCGCCTTGCTGGTCGCCACGCCGTTCATGCCGGTGCTGGGCCAGTTGATGCTCGCCTACAGCGCCTGGCAACTCGCCGACGAGGTCTTCGAAGGCCTGCTGGACTGGACGCAGGGACGCCGTGTAGATGCCATCGAACATGTTGTGGGTATCGCGCAGAGCGTGGTGCAACTGGGGATCTTCGGCGCCGGTGCGTCGTTGGGAGCGCTGGCCAGGGTGAAAGCCTCGGCCTTTGTCGAGGGGTTGAAACCGGTGCAATTGGCCGATGGACGCCAACGCCTGTGGCACCCCGACCTTGCGCCCTACCGACAACCCGAGCTGGCGCCGGTCGCCGGTGCCAAGCCTGACGCCGAAGGGTTTCATCAGCGGCAGGAGCAGAAAATCATGCGCCTGGACAGCCATCACTACGCTGTTTCCCAAGACCCACACACCAGCCAGTATCGCATCCTCCACCCCAAGCGGCCCGACGCCTATCAGCCCGAGGTCTTCAGCAACGGCGCCGGTACGCTGGTGCATGAAGGCGAGGCGCCCATGACCTGGGACAGCACCCGCCTGATGCAGCGCCTCACGCCCACCACTGCCGACCTTACGCCCGCCGAACTGGCGCGCATTCGCGATATCAGCGGTACCGCGACCGAAGAGTTGCAGCGCATTTATGTGGAATGCACCGCGCTGCCGCCCCTGCTCGCCGATACCCTGGAACGTTTTGAACTGCGCCGCGCAGTCGAAGGTTTCGGCGACCTGGTGCGCAAGGGCACGCCAACCGGCGAGACGGACGACTGGACTGCGCAATCGCTCACGGAACTGCCGGGATGGCCGGTCGAGCGGGCCATTGAGGTGTTCGACGCGGCGGACCTGAGCGGTGCCTCCATGAAATACGGCGACCGCGAGGCGGGGGCCGCGCAAACCTTGAGGATCAGCCGGCAGGCCGTGCAGGCCGGGCAATTGCCGGAACAGATTGTGGGTTATCTAAGTGAGGGGGAGCTTGAGGGATTGCTCGGCGCGCCCTTGCCCGCCGCCCCGGCAAGGGAGCAGGCGTTACGCAATCGCCTGGGTGACTATCTCGATACACAACAAGCCGCGATTTTCGAACACCGCTATCGTCTCGCGTACGCGTCTGATGACACGAGCGCCCGCCTGGTGCAGCAAACATGCCCGCAACTGCCCGACGCGTTGGTGCAACGCTTGCTCAGCCGCGCCCGCCCTGAAGAACGCCGCGTGATAACCGAGGAACAACGTCTGCCGCTGCGCCTCAAGCGCCAGGCCCAAGCGCTGCAACTGGAAGTGCAGGCCACCCACGCCTATGAAGGTCTCTACCCGGACGTACCGCTCGGCGCCGATACCGAACGGCTGTTGCTCAATGCCTTGCGGCTTTACACCGACACCTTCGCCAACCTGCGTATCAGCGTGCATGAACACACGCCAACCGGCCGCCTGCGTTGCAGCGTCGGGCCAGAGGATGCGGGCATTTCCAAGGTGCTGCTGCGGATCGCGAATGACCGCTATACGTTGCCCGATGCACGTGAGCGCACCTTCGATCTGTACGAAGCCACACTGCGCCTGTTACCCGACACCCACCTCAACGTCCTTGGCTACCGGCCCGGCCAGGGCGCGGCGCTCAAGCAATGGCTGCTGGCCAAATTGCTACCGCCCGCTGCGCGCAGGGTCGCGCTGGCGCAACCACCCCTCGCGCCGGTGATACAGCGCGAAACCCTGCACCTGTTGAAGTGGCCTGACTTCAGGGCGCTGCGGCAATTGTTCGGCCTGGGACGCTCGGTCGAGGCGCGGATTGCGCGTCTCTATCCCAGGATGACCGACGAGGAGGTGCGCAGTGTCGCCACGCTGATGGATACCCCGCAAGGGCTGAGCACCCTGGAGGCGTTCGAGAACGAAAAAAACCGGCTGGCGCAGGACCTGCACACCTGGCTGCTCACGCCCACCGCGTCGGCAGACCGCGCGCTGGCCGATCAGGAGCGCTTGTACCGAATAAATGTCGGCGCGGTTCTGCGCGATTGCTGGGAACAACGGCCCCAGGACTATCGCAGCGAATACGGCGACCCGTTGTTTGGCCGCGCCCTGGATTTCAGTGGCTATGCCCTACAGGGCGCCCTCAAGGATTTCCCCAGGCTTCGCGCGGACTTCGGGCATGTGACCAGCCTCAATATGACGGGCGCGGCGATGCTCGACAGTGATGCGATTTTTTTGCATAACTTTCCCCAGTTGCGCACCCTGGACCTGACGGGTAACCGGCTCACCGAACTGCCGGCGCAGTGAGCCAGATGGCGCGCCTGAACGGTTTGAAACTGGGCGGCAACCCCATCCAGTGGACCGAACAAAGCCTGGCGCAGCTCAAGCAGTTTCAGCATTTGAAGATCCTGGTGCTCTCACACAACGCGCATCTGTTGCACGCGCCGGATATCAGCCGCATGCCGCTCTTGCAAATGTTGATGCTCGATAACACGGGGATCGGCAATTGGCCGTCGGGGTTGTTCGAACTCCCGCGCCCCGCGACCTTTGTCCTCGACCTGCGCAATACCGCTGTCCGCCAACTGCCCCTGGTCGAGCCCGGCTCGTGGCAGGCGGAACTGGTGGTGCGCACGCGCCTGGATCGACAGCGACTTGATTTCGACAGCGAAAACCTGATGGTCGATCTCAGGCGGGCCGCCGGGCTGGACCCCTGGCGCACCTATCCGGCGAGGGGCGAAATCGACAGCGCGTTCTGGCTGGAAAATCGTCGAGGTGCCCGCCGAGAACACTTGCAACGCCTCTGGGATGATCTGGAGGGCGAACAGGGTTCCCAGGGCTTTTTTGAAGTCATCCGAAGCTTGCAAGTCGAGGGCGTCACCTTCCAGACGCCTGAGGACGCCGGTCGTTACCAGCTCAACCGCACGCAGTTGAGCCTGAATGTCTGGCGCATGCTGCAAGCCATGCACAGCGACGATGGATTGCGCGAACGTCTGTTCCTGATGGCCAGGGAACCGTTCAATTGCGCCGACGCCGGTGCCGAAATTTTCAACGCGATGGGCATCGAAGTGTTGGTATTCGAAGCGTATCGCGACGCGTCGCTCAGCACCTTGGGCCCGGCGCTGGCCCGGCTGGCCAGACAGAAAGCACGGCTGCACCAGGTCAACCGCATCGCCCAGGCCGATGTAAAGCACCGGCTCGCGCCGTTGGATGCCGGCGGACTGGGCCTGCGCCTGAACACCGAGCTGCTCGAAGGACAGCGCGGCACGGTCGATGAAGTGGAGGTTTACGTTGCTTATCAGACGGGGCTCAAAGAACGCCTCGACCTGCCCTGGCTCTCAAGCCACATGGCCTACCGAACCACCTCCGGGGTCAGCGCCGAGCAACTGAAAACAGCCGGCGACAGTGTATTGGAACTCGAACAAGGCGATGGGCTGGTGAACCAGATGCTCGAACAGGATTTTTGGAACAACTACTTGATGGACACCTACCCACAAGCGTTTCGGGACAATCAATGCCTGCATCGCGACAGCACTGCCGGGGTCGACGATTTGCGCTCGGCCCAGGACGACTGGGCACATTACCTGCAGCGACCGGCTGTTCAACAAGACTCGGCCACGAGTGAGCAACTGCGCCAACAGCTGACCGCTCTCGCCGATAAAATGGGCGTGCCGCACAGTGTGGTGCTGACCGGCGAGCCCATGAGCGATGCCATCTACCTGCGCATCTTCGGCGACAGTTTCTACGATGAAAGCGAGTTGGGACGGCGGCTGACCCGTAGCGTGCTGGGCCAGGAAACTCAGACCTCCGAGTCCCAGATCACGGTGACATTCCCGGCGTAGGTGCGTGAGCTGGTACCGAGCATTTCCTCGACATGCTCTCGCGCAATCTCAAAATGCAGGGTGGCCGGCTTGCGCTCCACATAGAAGCCCGGCTGGAACAGTTCGGTGCCAATGCCATCGAGTCGCAGCGGGCGCCGGCTGACGGTTTGCCCCTCTGCGTCGGTCAGGCCATGGGGCAGGCTTACGCTGATATTGACCGGTACGGCATGGCCCACGTTGGGCTCCCACAACATGCAGGTGTTGGCGTTGGCGCCGTACTGGCATTCAAGCGCCATCTTGAAGCGTGAAGACGCGTAAAGATGGAAGGTCTGGTCGCGAAACAGCCGCGTCGGTTTGCGCCCCTGGCTCAACCAGGCTTGCCAGCCACCCTGCGGGATCAGCTCGACACGGTTGCCGCCGGGAGGCACTTCGATCTTAAGGGTGTGCTGGACTTCAAGGTTGAAGTTCAATGTAAGGGCCGAGTCGTTGGCGACCATGACATCGCCCATGTCGAAATCTTGCCCGGGGCCGATGCTGTAGGTCAGCGAGCCGACATAATTTCCGGTCGACATTTGCAGCGGATTGGGCGTGCGCAAAGCGTAGGCGAACAATAATTGCCCGGCACCTGCGTAGTTATAATCAAAAGCTTGCGGAATATCGAAGCGGGCCTTTTTTGCACAGGTGTAGTCGCCCTCGGGCGTTATCCAGAAAAAATTCTGCCCCCGCCCTGAATAGCTGTTCCACCCGGTATAGATACAAGGAGACGGTGCCGCCCAGCCCCACGATCCACCCACCCATAAACTGGCGTGGTTGCCACCTTCGGTGATCTCCGACACCAGCTTTGGAAGGATATAAGTGCTGCCGATACCCGCGATGCGAACCTCAAGCGACGACGTTTCGCCGGTTTCGGTATTGGTCACCTGCAGCGTTCTCCAGTTCGACGGCACCTTGAACATGGCGCCCTGGCGTGGAGACTCATGGTTGGCCAGGATCGGCGCATTGGATCGAAACGTGATCGGCACCGACAGGCTGTGAATGCCCAATCGCTCGCAATACGCCGGAAAGGTGCCACAGAATGCGCGATTGCCTGTGGTGTTCTTGAATTCGTTTCTGTGCGGGTTCGCCGAATCGGGCGCAAACACCGCGGTAATATCCAGGCTTGCCGCGTTGGCGGCAGGCATGGGCGCCAGCCCCCACACCACCGCCCACAATGCCATCACCCAACGTCTCATTCTCGCCACCTCGCCTATTGAATCAAGCCAGCCCCTGGATTTGAGCAGGACGCTGCCGCCAGAGACTTCAAATCCGCCGAATGATCGACTGTTTCGTCGCGCAAATAAGCAAGGCCCTTCCTGGAAGCCCGTAGTCACTTCGCCCTATGTCAAAGTAAAAAATGACAGGCTTTTCAGAAATTCAATCAGCGACTGCCAGAAATTTCCTACCCAGAGCCGTTCATCACCCAAATAAAAAAACAGCTGCGAAACATAAAGATATATCTTAAGTTATATCTTTAAACACACACGGAGAACGCAGATGAGAGACCACCGTCCCCGTGATCATGCCGATCACGACAGCTTCGACAGACGCCCACCCGGTCGCGAACGCGGCGGCCGTGGCCCGCGCGTATTCGCCCCCGGCGACCTGAAATTACTGCTATTGGCCTTGATCGCCGAGCAACCGTGCCATGGCTACGACCTGATCCGCCGCATCGAAACTATGTTCGATGGTGCCTACAGCCCCAGCCCCGGCGTGATCTACCCGACCCTGACGTTTCTTGAAGAGAGCGAAATGATCAGCGGCGATGCCGATGCCGGCAAAAAACGCTACAGCGTGACCGACGCCGGACGTTTATCCCTTGAGGACCAGGCCGTGGCGCTGGAGGGCGTGCGCATGCGCATCGAGGTGAGCAAGCGCTCGCTGCGCGGGCATGACCGCCCGGCGCAAATCCATGAGGCCGTGCATAACCTGCGCCATGCCTTGCAGTTGCATCACGGGCGCTGGAGCGCGGAAGAAATCCTGCGCGTGAGCACCCTGCTCAACGACACCGCCAAGGCCATTGTCGACGGCCCCCTCGCGCAATCCCTACCGGAGTAAGCCGAATGAACACATCAAGCACATTGGGAATCCACCGCGTTACCCACGAAATCA
This sequence comes from Pseudomonas lactucae, assembly GCF_016937615.1. Classification (GTDB taxonomy): domain Bacteria; phylum Pseudomonadota; class Gammaproteobacteria; order Pseudomonadales; family Pseudomonadaceae; genus Aquipseudomonas; species Aquipseudomonas lactucae. The sequence goes on from NZ_JAFHKI010000036.1 coordinate 41,824, forward strand.
AGCGCCGCCGCCTGGACGTGCTGCGGGTGGTCGACATCACCCCGCGCATGCGCCGCATCACCCTGGGCGGGCCACAACTGGCAGGCTTCGTCAGCCTGGGCAGTGACGACCACATCAAGCTGCTGTTCCCACAGACCGCCGCGCAACAGGCCGCGCTGGAAAGCCCGACGTTCGATATCAAGACCGATGGTGCGCAATTGGCAATGCGCGACTACACCCCGCGCCGGTTCGACCTAGCGGTCTTGGAACTGGACATCGACTTTGTGTTGCACGGCGATGGCCCTGCCGCCACCTGGGCAGCGCAGGCCACAGTCGGCCAGCATCTGTACATCGGCGGCCCGCGCGGCTCGATGATCGTGCCGGACATCTTCGACAGCTACCTTCTGATTGGCGATGAAACCGCGCTGCCGGCCATCGGTCGACGCCTGGAAGAACTGCCGGCGGGACGCAAGGTGTTGGCGGTGATTGAAATCGCGAACGCGGCGGAACAACAGGCGCTGCACAGCGCGGCCGATATCGAGGTGATCTGGGTGGTCCGCGGCCAGGATGACCTGCTCGATATGGTGCGCAACCTGAGGTTGCCAGGCGGCAAGCTGTACAGCTTCATCGCCACCGAGACCAAATTGTCACGTCAGCTACGCCGCGTGCTGCTGGATACGCACCAGATTGACGAAGCGTTCCTCAAGGCCGTCGGCTACTGGCGCGCCGAGGGCAGTGGCGAGGAGTAAACCTCAACGCGATCGATGTGGGGGCCGGCAAGCCAGCTCCCTGTTTTACCGCGCTCGTTTTAGTCGTTTATCCAGACCTATCACCAGCAACGCGACGAATACAAACCCCGCCAATATCCCCCCGGCATTCACGAACACCTGTGGATAACCCAGGGTGCCGACGTCAATGAACGGGTACTGATATTGCCCAAGCAGATCCCCGCGCAGCAGCGCATAGCCGAAGTACACCAGTGGATAAATCACCCACAGGCCAATGTATTTCACGCGCAATGTCCCCTTGGGCACGCAGCGCCACCAGTAGATGAAGAACAGCACCGGCATCACGTCGTGCAGCAGTTCGTCGGCGATGAACTGCCAGCCCTCGGGCTGCCACAAATGCCGCAGCAACAGGTTGTACGCCAGGCCCACCACCACGATGCTCACCGCGATCGCGCTGCTGACCTTCGGTGCAAGGAAAAACCGCTGCGCCGCCGAGTGTCGATTGACCAGGGCATAGCTCAACACCACAACCGCCAGGGTATTGGTAAGCACGGTGAAGAAACTGAAAAAATTGATCAACCCGCCCAACAGGCTCGCGCCACTGGTCCAGCGCGAATAAAGAATCAGGTACTGCTGGATCGCCAAGCCACTCCAACCGGCGAGTGCCGCCGCTGCAATAAAGCGCTTCATTGACTCAGTCCAGCGGGCGTTTGGTGCGCATCAGCTTGACGTACAACCCTTCGACTTTCTCCCGCGCCCACGGCGTCTTGCGCAGGAACGTCAGGCTCGACTTGATGCTCGGGTCGCTCTTGAAACAGCGGATATCGATGCGCTCGGCGAGGCCTTCCCATTTGTAGTGTTCCACCAGCGTGGTGAGGACGTGTTGCAGGGTCACGCCATGGAGGGGATCTTGCGCTTGAGCGGTCATACCAGGCCTTTTTTGCCAAAGGAAAAATAACAAGCTGCGCACCTTAGCCGAGGGCGTCGGTGGGTGGAAGCGCCACCTATCACTGACGGCGCACAAACCTGCCGGCGCCCTATAAATGTGTAGCACCTCTGCGCACACACGGTCGACACAATCATTTCTTTAAGACAAGGAATGTGCCATGACCACTTCAAGTAACACGTCCTTTTTTTTCGAGCAGCTAAAGACCAGCCTTAACCAGATCGCCCAATCGACGGGGCTTTTGGAGAACAATGGCCATGCCATGGAAAGCCTGCCCCCGGAGCTCGGCCGGCTGAAGCGATACAACGAGCAATTGCTATTGGATAACCGTCAGGTTGCGAGCGCGGCAAAACTGACCTACCAGAATTTGGCCGGCCTCAATTTGAAGGGCGCAGCAGGGACATTACTCAGGGAGAGCACTCACACGGCGCTCAACGCCAGGCTGGCCTACCTTGAGCAACAGGCGGAGTTACAGCACAAACCTCGCAAAAATCGCCTCATGGACATAGCCGTCGAAGCGCTGCTGGACGAGGCAAAACTGAAAGTCAAAAACAGTCTGCTGGCTCCCAGCGACCAGGCGCTCGTCGAACGCACCGTGGGCTTTCTGCCGCCCGCGTCAAGGCCGGGCACGTATGCCCTGACGTTTGAATACCGCGCGCAGAACATCGAGTTTGCCGGAGCCTTTGTTCTGACCACTCTGCGCGAACCGGTCCGCTCACTGGCCACCGATGTCGATGTCGGCCCGGTGCTCCTGTTCACGCCGACCCGAGGCTTGGAGTCGTTCGATTCGCTCAGGCATCTGGACGAGACGTTGCTGCAGTGCATGCAATCCCTCTCTTCACGCAACGAAGTGCTGGGGTGCCTGCCGCGCCAGTATCAACACCTGCACACCGCCGCCATCTGGCCAATCGAGCTGTCGGCGATCGGACCAGGGACGGTGACCGAACACACCTATAACGCCCTGCACGCCAAACGGACGCAGGACATCGCGTATGCACTGAGCAGCGAGCGAACCCCTGAGTTGTCCCCTCGGCAACTGGTCGATGAACTCGATAGGGCGCTGGCCGCCTGCCAACTGGACCTGAGCTTACGCTTGGACCTGTACACCAGAAGTCTGCAGGAGCGAACGCTGCTCCTCGCGGCACCGGACTGGTATCGCAGTGCCACTGCCGCACAACGCCAGCAGCTGGCGCGTCATTTCAGCGAGTACGAAGCCAGTCATCAGGAAACCCAGGCGCTGTTCGGCAAGGGTGTCTCCCCGCAAGCGTGCGCACGCCTGCAACTGCTCGAACGGCTGGAACGAGATCATGATTATGACGACCTGCACCCCGATCAACTGATCATTACTACCCGCCGCCAAGTGGCGGGGGTCGGCACCTATCAGGATTCGCACACGCTGGTGGAACTGGTCCTGCGAGGGTTGCATGTCGACGACGACAAACCGGGGTCGGATTTCCTCAACCACAGCGTACTGTCCTACCAGGGCCAGTCGCTGCCGCAACAGTACGAAGACCTGTCAATCCGCTACCTGATCGACCTGACCCGGTCTCTGAGCCCACGCCTTGATTTTGCTGAAGAACAGCGCAGGGCGCACAGTCAGCCGGCGTTGAAACAGGCCCTGCAAACGACGCTGGACCGCCGTACCGAGACCTCGAATTATCTGGCGCTGTTGCATGGGCACATCACCGCCGATGAGCATGAATGGCTTCGCGGCCGCCAGCAAAACGATCAAACCCTGAAAGCCAAAACCGTGAAGGTCCATGGCGCGCAACTCAAGGACGTCATGGTGCTCTGCCGCACCGACGCGCAAGGCGAAATCACTCGGGTGTTGCTCTACACGCCGGGCGCACCGCGCGACGAACAACTCAAGGGTTTCAACAGCGAACAGGCGTGTAAGGACCACATCTACGTCTGGTTTCCAGCTCCGGGGATGCCCGGACCCTACCCTATGGCCGACTACCTGTTCGAGCAGGTCCTGTCCAGATTCCGCCAATCACTGAAAAAAGCCCTGCATCATTACGTCCAAAGTCATACCCAACCTGACGACATCATCACCTTCGAAACAATGTCGAGCTATGCCGATTGCCTGAATCACATGGTCGACTTCATGCTGGTGACGCAGGAGGAAGAAGAAACCCTGACAACCCCGTCCTGGTTGCGAAGCTGCTCATCCGCTGATCGGCAGTTACGCCTGACGCTGGCGGACGACGCACATGGCGCCGAGCAGACCTACCAGAACGCGTTCAAGGAACACACTCGGTTCCCGGACTTCGACAGCTTTTTGCTGACCACGGCAAAAACTCACCTGAATGCCTTGCTGGGTAATCCCGCAGGCGACGTCGACCCAAGGGATGTGTGGTTCTACCCCTCCCGAAGACCCACCGATCTGTTGGCCGACATAAAGAGTTTCTCGTACCTGGAGCTATTTCGAGACGGGTATGACGCATTTGGCCTGAAGCACCTGATCCCCCTCTACCACGCCTTCGACGCCATCAATAGAAACACCGTGATCAAAGCGCCAGCAGGCGTCGACCTCAAGGGCCTGACGCTTGATAAAGCCGTGGAGTCAGCAAAAGGCATTTGGATCGGCGAACGTTATGTCGAGGCCATCAAGCACTTGTTGATCAACCCCAACGATCCCCGCTACAGCGAGCGACGCACAGCGGTGCTGAGCGTTCAGCAATTGCAAATGAAAAGCTGCGCCTTGGAAAGCCGCCTATGCGGCCATATAGCGACGGCCGAGCAGCGCTGGCTGGTGCAAAGCATCGAAAGCCTGGGAGACAACTCCCCTGCCACACGTCAGCGCTTTAAAATCTACCCGTTACAAATCGACAGCCATGTTATCGATGGCTGCTACGTGTTCACCTACCCGAATGAATACACGTTGCTCTATACCCCCAACGCTCCGGACGGCATCGCCTTCAGGCGGGCCAAATTGTTCAATTACATGTTGAAAAACATCAGTGGGATAATCGATTACTACTGCGCGCGTTGCCTGCTGCGCAATCAGTTGGCATTGCGTAACTTCCTGGAGTCCTCCAAAGGCAGTCTTCCTGCTCAGGACCCGACCACGCCCGGTCGCCCTTTGTATGACGCGCCGGAACACGCAGGCACGGCATTGCCGTTGTTGAACGAGCCGACCTTCGCGTTTTACAACAACAAACTCCAGTTCATCATCGACAATGTCAAAGCCACGACCACCAGCCGTCTCGACGCGGTGATGAATGTGATCTGGTCCTGCGTCGATGTGCTGGAAATCGTGCTCGCCGTGGTGACCATCCCGTTTCCACCGCTGAGCCTGGCGGTTGGCGCGGCATTCATGTTCAAGGACGCGATGCTGGCGCTGATCGCCTACACCCAGGGTGATAAGGAAGCCGCGTTCGGCCATTACCTGGCCGCACTGGCGAATGCCGCGGGCGGATTGTTGACCGACCTCAAGCCTACCTTGAGGGCACTGGGGAAATTCAATAAGTTGCCCGCGCGACCTATTTTCCGAACCGTGGAAAACAGCAACCTTATAGACGCTGTCCAGCGACTCCAACCGCCGAACCCGGCACATCCGCGGCCTTCATTTGCCGCCGCCGATATGCAGCCGGTGGTTTACAACGGTGAGACATTCTGGGCATCACGCACAGCCGACCCCCTCGGTCGTTTTCTGTTGTACCGGTACGATGCCGTCACCCAGTCGCTACAGTCCACGGCGCGGCTGGTGAACAAGAACGTCGAGGGTAAATGGGTTCGTTCAGGCGCCAGGGGTGGGGCTCCCACCAGACCGACCGTTGCAGACACTCCTCTTGATCGTTACGAAATGCCCGAGCAGCATCGCAGGAAGATGACCCAGGTCCTGAACCCCAACTACAAAAGAGATCTGACCCAGTACTCAGAAGCGCTTGACCTTAATATCGCGCCATCGCTCGTCAGGGAAGAAATAGAATCACTGCGCCCCGTGCGTGAACGCTACCTGCTCCAGGTAGACCAGCTCACCCGCGATGCCAACCAGTACTTTAGGGACCTAGAGCCTCTCATCCCAAGAGCGGACGTGCTCACCGTTGAACCTTCAGCGTCCCATGCTTCTATCATCGAGCAGCTTTTCAAGGAGTCAAACGGCCTGGTGATCGGCGAAACGCACCACTCGATCGCAAGTAAGAAATTTTTGATCGACAACATGCCGACCCTCAGCCGACAAGGGGTCAAAACACTCTATGTGGAACATCTGCCTCGGGACGTGTTCCAGGGCAAGCTCGACCAATACAACACCACAGGGGCTTCCCGTAATGTCACCGACCAGTTGAACGCGGTAGATGAGCGTTTGGCCTTGGGCAAGCACACCAAATACAGCTACAGCAGATTGTTGACTGCCGCACGTGCCCAGAAGATTCAAGTCAAAGGCTTGGACGCATCCACCAGTTATGACCTGGACGGCGCGCTGGAACTGCCCGATACCCCCTCATTTTCCCATCGTTCCAACACCCTCACCAATTTCTATTCGCACAAGGTGATTGGCATCGATACCGCACAAAAAACCGATGAGCGATGGATAGCACTTGTAGAGCAAAAACGCACGAACACCTACCACGGCGTGCCCGGGATCGCTGATCTGGAAAAAACCGCAAGCCTGCGCATCGTTGACGTTCCGACCGGCGACCCCGTTAGCATCGGTCCAGACATTGCCGGCGACATTGCGGGAGACCCGCTGGCCAAGGCCGACTTCCGCCTCAAGCTTGAGAGTGACTACAAAAAGCCTGAAGAGCCTGGTCCCTCGACGGCTCTCCCCATCTCGGCCCAGAGCTATAGCCAATTTGACCTGCCCGCGCAATACGCTGTCATCTACCGAGAACAAATGGCCTGGCCAATCGGCAAGAGAACCTTCTTCGCTACGGCTTACATTGAAACCGTTGCGCCTAAAAGCCAGGCGCAGAATGCGTTCAAGATAAGCCGGACCAAACTGGGGACAGAGGCAGAAGCGTTCTTCAAAACCTTCATTCCCGCACCACGTACCGCTCTGGAAGGGGTGCGGGACACCATCACCCAGACCGAATTCATTGATGCGGTCTTCAGTAAAACCAACGGCCTTGTCGTCGGTGAAAGCCATGCGGCAACGTCCAGCAAACGCTTCCTGATGGACAATATGAAGCACTTGGCCAAGACGTCCGGCGTCAAGACGTTGTATCTGGAACATCTGACAACCGATCTTCATCAAGCATCACTGGACACGTTGCTCCAAACGGGAAGCATGTCCAAACCCTTGAAAGAGTATTTGAAATCTCTGGATGTCGGTCATGGCGTGCCGGCAGGCAGTCGATACTCCTTCAGAACACTGGTGGAGCGCGCCAATAAATACGGGATCAGGGTCAGGGCGATTGATTGCGTGGCCAGTTTGCGCCAGGACGGGAGCCCATACTCCCGCACCGAAGTCATGAACTATTTCGCAATGCGCACCATCCAGGCCGACCAGGTAAAACACGGTGCCCACCGCTGGGTCTCGCTGGTAGGTAGCGCACATACCAATTGGTTCCAAGGCACACCCGGCATGGTCGACCTGATGGACGTTGTCAGTCTGCACGTGCGCGATGTCGCGCCAGTACAAGCCAAAGGCATCTCACGGGCCAGCCGTGAACTGCATCCCGAAGGCTCTACATTAGACGCTGACTTCCGGCTGGACATCGCCACACCAGGGCACACTCCCGAGCCGGCTTTCGTCGCGTTCGACAGGACGCGTCTGCGTAACATTGGCGATTACGCGGTGGAACAGACGTCGCCGACCGACGTGCGTATCCTGCATCACTCCAACTCCGGCGAGATCCTGGAAACTGCGGTGCAGTTCGATGACAAAGGCTTTTTATTCATTGACCGCTGGAATCTCAAAGAGCACCGGGCCCGCACGCTGGCCTATCTCCTGGCAGCTCTTCCTCGGGGGATGAAACGCGTGAACTGAGTTCGCTTGCCAAAAAGCCTCGCACTGTCAATGGCAGGCGAGGCTTCGAGCGACGTTTTGTCACTGTTACCAGATCGGAAATGATGCATATCGCGATTGACCCTTTCTCTCGCCGCCCACTCCCTTTATCCTTCGCAACAACCTGAAACGTTTCATCTCCCCCGGTCGACCCATCTTGCTGATTATTCCCGCCCACAAAGACAGCGCTGTCTTACACCCAACCGCGCCTGGGGATAAATCGCCGGCCTGTGGATAACCGAGCCGCTCCACGGAAAAACCCAAAATAACGCTGAACCAAGCCCGTGCCGAATCGTCATCTACAGTGAATGAAGCACGGAGTTACACCTTTATTCCAACGTCACGGAGAAACACACTATGAGCACTGATGGTGCTTCAAGCCCAAGCCGCCTGCTGCCCAGGCTGCTAGGCGTCTTGCTGCTGATCATGGGCCTGGCCCTGCTGGCTGGCGGTATCAAGCTGACAATGCTCGGCGGGTCGCTGTACTACCTGCTGGCCGGTATCGGCATCACCTTGACCGGCGTCCTGTTGCTGGCTACCCGCCGCGCGGCACTGGGCCTGTACGCACTCGTGCTGTTCGCCAGCACGGTGTGGGCACTGTGGGAGGTCGGCCTGGACTGGTGGCAGTTGGTGCCGCGTCTGGCACTGCTGTTCGCCCTGGGCATCGTCATGTTGCTGCCGTGGTTTCGCCGCCCGTTGCTGCGTGGCCAGCCTGCCCCGTTGGGCACCGGCGCGCTGAGCGTGGCGGTGGTGTTGGCCGGCGCTGCCGCCCTCGCCAGCCAGTTCACCAACCCCGGTGAGATCAAAGGCCAACTGGACCGCGACGCGGTACCGGGCATGGCCAATGCCGCGCCATCGCAGGCCGACGGCGACTGGAACTCCTACGGTCGTTCGTCCTTCGGTGATCGTTACTCGCCACTGGCGCAGATCACCCCGCAGAACGCGCACAAGCTGGTACCGGCGTGGACCTTCCGTACCGGCGACATCCCGGGCGCAGGCGATCCGGGCGAGACTACCGCGGAAAACACCCCGCTGAAAGTCAACGGCATGCTCTACGTGTGCACCCCGCACAGCCAAGTGATCGCGCTGGACCCGGACACCGGCAAGGAAATCTGGCGTTTCGACCCGAAGATCAGCACCCAGGGTGCCGAGAACTTCAAGGGCTGGGCGCACATGACCTGCCGTGGCGTGTCGTATCACGATGACGCCGCCTACGCCTCCGAACAGAGCCCGACCGGCAGCGCCAGCCCGGCCGCCGCGCCGAATGCCTGCCCTAAGCGTATCTTCGTGCCGACCGCCGACACCCGCCTGATCGCCCTGAACGCCGACACCGGCAAGATGTGCGAAGACTTCGGCGACAAAGGCCAGGTCGACCTGCGTGCCAATATCGGCAGCTTCGCCCCAGGCGGTTATTACTCCACTTCGCCACCGGCCGTGACGAAGAACCTGGTGGTAATCGGCGGTCACGTCACCGATAACGTCTCGGTCGACGAGCCAAGCGGCGTGATCCGTGCGTTCGACGTGCACACCGGCAAGCTGGTGTGGAACTGGGACAGCGGCAACCCGGACGACACCACACCGTTGGCCGAGGGCAAGACCTATACCCGCAACTCGCCGAACATGTGGTCCATGTTCGCCGTGGATGAAAAACTCGGCATGCTCTACCTGCCGATGGGCAACCAGATGCCCGACCAGTACGGCGGCGACCGTACCGACGATTCCGAAAAATACGCCGCCGGCCTGACCGCGCTGGACATCGACACCGGCCACGTGAAGTGGACGTTCCAGTTCACTCACCACGACCTGTGGGACATGGACGTGGGTGGCCAACCGTCGCTGATCGACATCAAGACCGACGCCGGCGTGAAGCAGGCGGTGATGGCGTCGACCAAGCAAGGCAGCATCTACGTGCTGGACCGCGCGACCGGCCAGCCGGTGGTGCCGATCCACGAAGTGGCGGTACCTCAAGGCGCAGTGGCGGGCGACCGCACCTCCCCGACGCAACCCAAGTCCGAGCTGAACTTCATGCCGCCGCCGCTCAAAGAGCGCGACATGTGGGGCGTGACACCGTTTGACCAGATGCTGTGCCGCATCGATTTCAAATCCATGCGCTACGACGGCGCGTTTACTCCGCCATCGCTGCAGGGTTCGATCGTGTACCCAGGCAACTTCGGCGTGTTCGACTGGGGCGGCATTTCCGTCGACCCGGTGCGTCAGATCGCGTTCGTGAACCCCAGCTTCATGGCGTTCAAATCGAAACTGATCCCGGCCGCCGACATCGCCAAGCAAGGCCCGCGCGTCAGCGAAACCCAAGGCGTGCAGCCGAACAAAGGCGCGCCGTACGGCGTGATCCTCGAAGCTTTGCTGTCGCCAATGGGCCTGCCGTGCCAGGCACCGGCGTGGGGTTATGTGGCGGCGGTCGACCTGACCACCCACAAAACCATCTGGATGCACAAGAACGGTACCGTGCGTGACAGCTCGCCGGTTCCGATCCCCCTGAGCATGGGCGTACCGAGCCTGGGCGGCACCTTCACCACCGCCGGTGGCGTGGCGTTCCTCAGCGGTACCCTCGACCAGTACCTGCGTGCCTACGACGTGAAAAACGGCAAGCAACTGTGGGAAGGCCGCCTGCCGGCCGGCGCGCAAACCACCCCGATGACCTACACCGGCAAGGACGGCAAGCAGTACGTGCTGGTCGTGGCCGGGGGTCATGGTTCCCTGGGCACCAAGCAGGGTGACTATGTGATGGCGTTCAAACTGCCGGATTAAGCAGGGCCGGCGGTAAACAAAGGCGCTACCCTCAACAGGTAGCCGCCTTTTTAATGGACGATGACGATCAAAATGTGGGAGGGGCTTGCCCCCTCCCACATTTGAACCTTGGTGTTCAGGTGACTATTGTTCGATCACTTCACCGCGCATCACCGCCAGCCGTGCGATCAGGCGGTTTTGCACCGCAACTGCAATGCCCTCTTTGTCCATTGAGGCAATCAAATCCTCCACCAGCGCATTGAAGTCACTGCGGCTGACGTTCTGGCCCTTGTGACTTTCGGCCATGCTGTCACCGGTGTAGGTACATGGCCCGCCTGCTTCGACGCAGAACTGTTCGATCAATTTGTTGCGCAAACGCTGGATATCGATGCGCCGAAAGCGTTCGACGATGCGCTCATCGCGGGCGATATTGAGCAGCATCCCTTCGACAATCCGCGTAATGCCGGGCATGGCGCCGAGATCGCGGTACAGGCTGTCGTCCTTGGGCGGTTGTTGGGCGCAGGCGCTGAGCAGCACTGCCAGCGCGATGGGTAGAACGCGCATTAGAAGCTCCCCTGCACCGACACGTAGGTGCCGTTCTGGTTGTCCAACGTGGCAATTTCTCCAAGCCGCGCGTAAGCCAATACAAACGATAAGTGCTTGTTGGGAAAGTAGCCGACGAACACATCCGCCCAATCGCTTTCACCGGCAAACGACAGGTTGTCGGGCTTTTCCCGGTATTCGACCCCCAGCGCCCAGCGCGGGTTGAACAGCACCGCCACCGAACCTTCCTTGAGCAGGCTGCGGCTGTCCCGACGATCGCCGCCGAAACCCAAAAGTCCGGTTTCGTTGGCGCGGCTGTAGCGCAGGCTGGTGTTGACCAGCACGTTGTAGCCAAACGCAGCGCCCATGAACAAACGGCTGGCGGCGAGGTAGCCTTCGACGTCACTGTCGCGCTTGGCCCCCACCAGGCTGGGGATATCGAAGTTGGTCTGGTGTTTGTATTCCAGGCCGAGGGACACCTGCGGCAAACGGTCGTAAATCACGTCGCCGAACAGCCGCACCTTCACACCCAGTACATCCTGGCCCAGGTTGTCTTCGGGCAAGTTGAGCTTATGCACCAGGTTGCCAAGGTCGAAGCGTTGGCGGGCGAAAGACACTTCGACACGGTTGTCGTAAGCCAGCGCCAAGCCGGCCACGTCCAGCCGATAGTCCGGCAGATTGACCGTGGTGGCGAACGCCGTGGCGCCCCATTCATGTTGCTCGCCGTAGCCGGTCAACACCGCCCAAGGCGTGATACCGCCGCCCGCTGAGCCCTCGATGCTGCTGGCACCGCCCGTGGCGATCAGCCGGCCGTTATCGGCCAACGCAGTGTGCAGGGTCAGCGCCCCCAGGCAGCCAACCAGAAGAGAAAGTCGCACGCCAGCTACTCAATGAATCAAGGAAGTGTGCGCACTGAGGGGCAACGCCACCCAGGCTTCGAAAGCGTCGGCGCTCAAGGGCCGGCTGATCAGGTACCCCTGGGCCGTGTCGCACTGCCACCGCTCCAGCAAACGCAGGCTGTGGGCATACTCGACGCCCTCGGCGACGACCTTGAGGCCCAGGTTGTGGCTCATCTCGATGGTGGAGCGCACGATCACCGCATCTTCACTGGTTTCATCGAGGTTGCGCACAAAGGATTGGTCGATCTTCAACTCCTGCACCGGCAGGCGCTTGAGGTGAGCCAGCGACGAGTAGCCGGTGCCGAAGTCATCCACCGACAGGCTGATGCCGCAATCGCGTAACAGGTGCAGGACTTTGAGGGCTTTTTCCGGTTCACGCATCACTGCACTTTCGGTGATTTCGAACAGCAACTGTTCGGCCGGCAAGCCATACCGGCGCAGCAAGGCCGAGACCCGATGGGCCAGTTCGTCACCGAGCAAATCGTCCGCCGAGATATTCAGTGACAGCTGTAAATACAGGCCGCGACGGTTCCACTCGCATAGTTGACGGATGCCCTCCTCGATCACCCATTGGGTCAACAAGTGGATGCTGCCCGAGCGCTCGGCCAGGGGGATGAATTCCGCCGGCGAGACCATGCCGAACTGCGGGTGCTGCCAGCGCAGCAAGGCCTCGGCCTGGCGTACATGGCCTTGGCGAATGTCCAGTTTGGGCTGGTAATGCAGCAGCAATTGGCCTTGGCCGGGCGCGTGGCGCAGGTCGCGGATCAGGGTGATCTGGCGGCGATGCACCAGGTCGCGGCCCTGCTCATAAACCTGCAGGCGGCCGGGCATTTTCGCGGCGTCGTTCATGGCGATGGCCGCGCGTTCGAGCACGGTGTGCGGGCTTTCGCCGTCGGCCGGGTAGGCCGCGATGCCCAGGCGGCAATCCAGCGCCAGGTCGTGGCCGTTGATGCGCTGGGGGCGCAGCAGCAGTTGTTGCAGCTTGTCGGCCATGCCCACCGCCTCGTCACTGCCCGCACCTTCGAGTAACAGCAGGAATTCATCGGCGATCAGGTGCGCCAAGGTATCGCCGGGGCGCAACACCGCCTCCAGGCGGCGGCTGACGCCAGCAGCAATTGGTCCACCGCATCGGGCCCGGCGGTTTCGCTGGCGGCGCGCAGGTTATCGATACCCAGGTAGACCAACGCCACCGGCCGTTGCAAGGCAATAGCACTGCCCAGGCGCTCCATGGCCAGTGCGCGGTTCGGCAGGCCGGTGAGGCTGTCGTGCAGCGCGTTATGCGCCAACTGTTGCTCACGTTCGGCGATGCCGCTTTGCATCGCATTGAACGCATTCGCCAGCAACCCCAGTTCGTCACTGCGCGCCAGGGCCACCGGCGTGTGGTAATCGCCCTGGCCAATGCGCTCGGCCGCCTGCGCCAACGTCTGCACCGGGCGCGATACGGTGCGCGCCAGCAACAAGGCGCCGATCAACGAGGCGAGCAAGGCGACCAGCGCGATGCCAAGGATCCTTTCGTCCAACGGCACAAAGGCCTGCATCGCCGCATCCAGCGGCTTTGCAGCAAAGCCAGGACCTTGCCGTCCTGATCGCTGGCCAGCACCAGGGACTGGCTGAGGAAACGCTGCGCCAGGTGATCGGTGGTGGACACCCCATGGCGTGTCGTATCGCCCTGCATCAGGGCCAGAATGCTGTCGCGCAAAACCTGCGGCTGGGTGCTGACCAACTCGCCCGGCCGATCGTGAGCAATCGCCAGGAACGACACTTCCAGGTTGCTCAACAAGCGCAACTCATCGGCAAATGCGCCGTCCATGCTAAAGCCCATCACCACCCGTGCAATCGGCAACGGCGCCAGCACCGGGGCTTCCACCAACAGGTGCGGCTGGCCTTGCAGTGGCACGATCAGCATGGCCTGGTGGTTGCGCCGGGCATCGCGCAGCGACTGATCGTATTGGAAGGTCGAGCCCTCGGGCACTTCGCTCAACGTACTGGCGAGGACTTTGCCGTCCATGCCCAGCAGGATCACATCGCTGGCGTTGATGCGCTTGCCGTGGTTGAGCAGCACCGAGCGCATCGTCGCCGAATCGCCGCTGGCCACCGCATCACGAAAGCCGAAGTCGGCGGCCAACAGTTGCACGCCATCGGCCAGACGTCGACCGCGAACGTCCAGCAAGCGCTCGAACACCCGCGACCCCACCTCCAACTGAGCCAGCGCCTGGCTGCGCACCGCTGAGTTGGTGGCCGCCTTGACACTGAAATACAGCGCACCGATCACCACCAGCAACAGCAGGATCAGGACACTGGCGACCCGCGCCTGGAAGCTACTGCGCAGTTTCACGGGCGGCTCGATTGAACGCGTCGCCAAACGCACTCGGCGTCGGCGGGATATCGGCGGAGGCCGGCTCGAGGCTCAGTACCACGTTGTGGCTCAGGCCGGCGGCGGTGACGTGCAAGTTGCCGCCGTCCAGAGGCTGCATGTCTTTGAGTTGCGGGTGCCACACCGTGGCGTGGTAATCGCCGGGCGGCAGTTGATCAAGGCGCACGCGGCCTTGGGCGTCGCTGACGCCGAAATGCGCGTCGTCGGTCACGAAGATATAGCCGAGCATCCAGTCATGGATATTGCACCCAAGCACCACAACGCCAGGCTTGTCGAACAGCAACGGGTCGCTGGGCGTGCCTTCGTACAGGCGCAGTTCGAAACGCTTGGCGGCGGAGAAGGAATAAACCTGATGGCGGATGTTATCGCTGTTGGGGAAGCGCACCTGGGTGCCGGTGCGCACCGCCAGCACATGGGGCGCAAAGCGTTGGCCACGCTGGTCCATATCGGCCTTGAGCACACCGCTGAACGCACCCGCCGGGCCCTGAAGGGTCACGACGCCATCCGCCACGGGGCTGCCGTCGGCCTGGCGCATCAACACCTCAAGGGTGGCGGCCGAGGCTGGGCACGCCACCATCAGCGCCAGCGCTACACCTGAGAACACATGAATCATTCGGGCCATGGGGCATCCGCAACAGATGGAAAAAAGTGGCCAGCCTTGGTACAGCAAGGGCCAACCATCATGCCGCAAACAAGGCAAAATGCCATCACTGAATAAAGAGCATATGTGAACCGCCGGTCGGTAAAAACCTATGCGATCGGTCAAGCCCTGTAGAGGTTATCGACCCTGCGGGAGAATTCTGTAGCCCGCCGGCTGGGATCTAGGCGGGCGTACCCTCGCGCCGCACCCACCTCTCGAACGCCATGGCATCCAGCGGTCGGCTGATGAGATAGCCTTGGGCCGTGTCGCAATTCCACTGTTTGAGCAGCTTCAAACTCGGCTCGAACTCCACGCCTTCAGCCACCACCTTGAGCCCCAGGTTATGGCTCATCTCGATGGTCGAGCGCACGATCACGCCGTCGCCGCTGGTGCTGTCGAGGTTGCGCACGAAAGACTGGTCGATCTTCAGTTCCTGTACCGGCAAGCGCTGCAACTGCGCCAGCGACGAGTAACCGGTACCGAAGTCGTCCACCGACAGGCTGATGCCGCAACCGCGCAGTTGCTCCAGCACGCGCAGGGCCTGTTGCGGGTTGTGCATGATCGCGCTTTCAGTGATTTCGAAAAGCAGCTGCGTGGCCGCGACGTCGTGTTGCATCAGCAAGCGGGTGACGCGAATCGCCAGGTCGTCATCGGCCAGGTCATCCACCGAGATGTTCACCGACAATTGGATCAGCAAACCGCGCAGCGTCCACTCGGCGATCTGGCGGATCGCGGCCTCGATCACCCAGTGGGTCAGGCTGGACATGCTGCCGGTGCGTTCGGCCAGGGGGATGAATTCAGCGGGCGACACCAGCCCCAGCGTCGGGTGATGCCAGCGCAGCAAGGCTTCGGCCTGGCCGACATGGCCGTGCTTGAGGTCGAGCTTGGGCTGGTAACACAGGTACAAGTCGCCTTCCACCGCGGCCCGGCGCAGGTCACGGATCAGGGTGATCTGGCGCTGGTGAGCCAGGTCGCGGTCCTGCTGGTAGATCTGCAGGTAGCCGGGAAAGGCCGCCGCATCGTGACGGGCAATGGCGGCGCGGCTGATCAACTCTTCCACCTGCTGGCCGTCGGCGGGGTAAGCGGCGATGCCGATACTCACTTCGTGGCGCAGCTCGTCATTACCGATGCGCTGGGGTTCGGTGAGCAAGGCGTAGAGACGGTCGGCGCGGGCCACGGCGCGGTCGACCTCGGTGTTTTCCAGCAACAGCAAAAACTCGCTGCCGGTGATGCGCGCCGCCGTGTCGCTGGCCAGCAGGCTCATGGACAGACAGCGGCTGGCTTCGCGCATCATGACCTCCACCCCCTCGGGGCCGAAGCCTTCGTTGATCACCCGATAATTCTCGATCCCCAGGTACAGCAACACCACCGGCCGCCGCGCGCTGATCGCACTGCCCAGGCGTTCCATGGCCAGGGTGCGGTTGGGCAGGCCGGTGAGTGGGTCATGCAGCGCGTTATGTTCCAGTTGCCGCTCGCGCATGGCAATGCCGCTTTGCATGGCATTGAACGCCCGCGCCAGCAGGCCGAACTCATCGTGACCGCGTACCCGTACCGGCGTGCGGTAATCACCGGAGCCGATGCGACCCGCCGCGTCCACCAGCGCATTGAGCGGACGCGACACCCGCCGCGCCAGCACCAGCGCGCCGACCAACGACACCAGCAGCACCGCCAGGGCAATCCCGAGGAACTGCCGGTCCAGCGGCGCGAAGGACTCCAGCGCATGCTCCAGCGGACTTTGCAGCAACACGCGCACCTCATCGGCGCCCCCTGTATTGGCCAGCGACACGACTTGACTGAGCACGCGCTCACCATAAAACAAGCGGATCGATGCCTCGGCGTTAACCGGCGCATCGCGCAACAGGCTGAGCGTGGTGGCCTGGTGCGCGACAGGCTGGGTACTGAACAACGGGCCGCGCCGACCGTCCTGCAGGCTGAGGAACGACACCTCCAGATTGCTCATGGAGCGCAATTCATTGGCAAACAGCGTGTCCATGGGAAACCCCATGACCACCCGAGCGATGGGCTGCGGGCCGACTACCTGGTCCTGCACCAGCAAGTAGGGACGCCCGTCCATGGCGACGATCAGCATTTGCAGGCCACTGCGCCGTGCCTGGCGCAGTGCCTCGCGGTAGGGGAAAGTTTGGCCACGGGTGAAAATCGGCAAGGTGCTGACCAACACATCGCCGTCGAGCCCCAGCACAAACACTTCGCTGGAACGAATACCGGTACCGTGCCGGCGCAGCGCGCCCAGAATCTTCGCCGGGTTGCCTTCGGCCACGGCCGCCTTGAACGGACCGTCAGCGGTCAGCCAGTCGAGGCCGTATTGCAGGCGCCGACCACGCAGGTCGAGCAGGCGCTCGAACACCTGGCGACCGGTTTTCAACTGCACCTGGGCCTGGTTCTCCACGGCACGCAGGGTCGCGGCCTTGACCGCGAAGTAAGTGGCGGCCACCACCACCAGCAGCAACAGCGCCAGCACCCCGGCTATGCGGGTTTGGAACGTATGGCGCCACGTCATGGCTGTGCCCTCGGGCAGCGTTGGCCTTCTTCTGCCACTACGTCCTTTTGTCATGCGCATCCTTTGCAACAGCTGACCTGGCGTCAAAAAAACATCCACTTATATGGGATATTTCGAATTAGCAGATTAGCTGTCACAACGCATAAGTCCACCCAATAGAAACGGGGATTTCACTGACAGTTTATTGGCGACGAGCCCTTGACCACGCCTCAGCCACGGGCGCGCATGAAGTCCCCCCAGCGCCGCACCAGGTAGTTGTGCTCATCCATCACCGAGTTCCACACGGCGATATGCCCCATGCGCTGTTCATAAGACCCGCCATCGCGCACCTCGCCGATATCGATCAGCGGCAATCCGTCGCTGCCCGGCAACTCTTCACGCGCAGGCTGGCCGGCGTACCAGTAGTCCCACTCGGCGCCGCTCAGGTGGTCGCGGCTACGGGCCGGGTTGCCGATGTAGTAGCCCTGGCGCGCCATCACCGCGCCGGGCCAGCCGGACAGCCACCAATTGAGGTACGCGTAGGCCGCGTCCAGCACCGCGCCGCTGGCGTGGCGCGACAGGGACAAGCCACCGAACCAGGCCCGATAGCCCTCGCGGGGCACCGCCAGGCGGTACTTCACGCCCGCGCGGTGCAGGCGCATCAAGGTCGGCGACCACAGGCTCTGGATATCGATGCTGGGGCTGAGCATCAACTGTGCGGCTTCTTCATCGTCCGACCAGAACGCCGCGAAGTGGCCCTCCTTCTGTTTGCGCACCAGGATATCGGCAAGCACGTCGATCTCTTCGATGCTCATATTGCCGATGTCGTTGAAGTGCGCCAGTCCCGCGCCCTGCACCGCCAGCGCGGCATCCAGCGCACCGATGGCGGCGTCGCTTTGCAATGCCGTGCGGGCGCGCCAGGCCGGATCGAGCAGCCAGCCCCAGCTCTCATTGCTGTGGCAAAAGCCTTCGGGCAGGCGCTCGGGGCGGTAGGCGAAACTGTCGGCATTGTGGGTCAGGGGCAGCATGCTGATGCGGTCGGTGACCGTGCTGCCCAGGCTGCCGTCGTGTTGTACGAACAGGCGCTCGCTGGGCACGCTACCGCTGCCCAGGCGGTCGTTGGGCGACAGGCGACCACGCTTGGGCAAGTCGTTGATCTCGTGCCACAACGCGATACGCCGGGTGTCGATGGGCTGGATCGCCCGGCCGGCCACACGAAGTCGACGTTGTGAAACCACTGGTCGTACAAGTCGTAGCTGTCGGGATGCATCACCGCGATGCGCTGGGCCTGTTCGACATCGTGCACCTGGTAGACCAGGCGAATCCCCAGCTCCTGCTCGGCGCGCACGCGCAAGGCTTCGAGCAAGGTCACTGAGGTGCCGAGAACGCGCAGTGTGATCATGCCGCGAACCGCCGCGAGAACACCTCAAAGGAGCGGCGCAGCAATATCGGGTCGAGGCCGCGCAGGATAAACACCAGCCGTGACCGGCGGTCCGTGCCAGGCCATGCAGGCAAGTGCACCGGGGCATGCAGGCAATGCTGCACGCCATGAATGACGATAGGGGCGTTACTGGCGTTCACGTTGAGCAGTCCTTTGACGCGAAGGATTCGTTCGCCGTGGCATCTTAGCAGCATCGACAACCATACCCCGAAGCCGACCCAGTCCAGCGGCTGGTCGAAGGTCAGGCTGCACACCTGTGCGGCGCCATGGTTGGCGCTGGTGGCTTGATGCAGTTGCCAGCGACTGACTTCCACGGCCGGTTCGGCGCTGCGCAAACCCTCGCCGAGCAGCAATTGATCGCCGCTGTGGATGTCCTGGGTTGCGAGGATCGGTGTACCGGCGTTGAGCGCCTGCAAGTGCGCACGCAGCGGCGCGCAATCGCCGGCCAGGTCGGTTTTGCTCAGCAGCAAGCGGTCGGCGGCGGCGACCTGGGCCAGCCATTCCGGGTGCAGGCGCTCTTGCAGCGCGGCATGGCTGGCGTCGACCAAGGTGACCACCAGGCCGATATGAAAACGCCCGCGCAGTTGCACATCGTTGTTCAACGTGGCGAGGATCGGCGCCGGGTCGGCCAGGCCGGTGGTCTCGAGGATCACACGTTTGAAGGCGGGTATTTCGCCACGCTCTCGACGTTGCAGCAGGCCAAGCAAGGCGTCCTTGAGTTCGCCGCGAATCGAGCAGCAGATACAGCCACTGGGCAGCAGCACGGTGTCCGGCGCGACTTCTTCCACCAGCAGATGGTCGATGCCGACATCGCCGAACTCGTTGATCAGCAACGCCGTGTCGCCCAGGCTTTCACCTTGCAGCAGACGCTTGAGCAAGGTGGTTTTGCCGCTGCCGAGGAAGCCGGTGATGACATTCAGGGCAATGCTCATGGGGCTGACTCCAAGTGCTCCAACAGCGTTGGATCGAGAGGGTCCAACGGTCGACCAAGCATGCTTTCGGCCGCCAGCCAGAGTTGATCCAGGCCGCTGGCCAATGCCTGTTTACCGGTCGCACCGAGCAGCAGGTAGGACGCGCCCTGGAAGTCTTCGACCTTGAGCCGGAACACCGCCAGCACCTGGTTGATCGCGGCGATGCGGCGCAGGCGCTCGCGGCGCCTGGGCAACTCGTCGCCCAGGGGATCGCTCCAGTGAAGGTCTTCACCGAGCAAGCCGCAGAGTCCGCACATGGCTACACCTCGCTCATGGCATGACATCGCCGGAGTTCGGGCCCAGGGTCTGGCCGACGAACAGGTTGCCGCCCGGTTCGCTGGCCAGCAGCACGGCGGTGGGCGCCACTTCATCGGCCAGGCCGAAGCGGCCCAGGGGCAGTTCGGCGCTTGGCACGCTTCCACTCGGCACTGATCCCGCCCACCAACGGCGTTTCGATCGGGCCGGGGGCGATGGCGTTGACCAGCACATTGTCCTTGGCCACTTCCAAGGCCAGGGACTTGGTAAAGCCGATCACCCCGGCCTTGGCCGCCGCGTAGTGAGTCAGTTCGGCACCGCCCTTGATGCCCAGTTGCGAGGCGACGTTGATGATCCGCCCCCAGCGCTGCGCGAGCATGTGCGGCAATGCTCGCTGGCTGGCGACAAACACGCTGGTGAGGTCGACGCGCAGCATGTCGTTCCACATCTCGATGGACAGGTCGACGCAGCGGGCCTGAGTGAGCATGCCGGCGTTATTGACCAGAATGTCGATGCCGCCGAAGTGTTCGACGCAACGGTAGACACTGGCCTGGGCGCCTTCGACCGTGCCGACATCGGCCAGGCACTCGAACACCTCGGCGCCGAGGTTGCGACAGGTGATCGCGGTTTCGGCGAGGCTCGCGGCGTTGCGGTCGGCCAGCACCAGGCGCGCACCTTCAGCAGCGTAGGCGCGGGCGATGGAGGCACCGATGCCGCTGCCGGCACCGGTGATGACAGCGCGGCGATTAGTCAGTTGGGGCATATCAATTCTCCAGAGGCAAACACAATTCTAATGTGG
>NZ_JAFHKI010000037.1 GCF_016937615.1 Pseudomonas lactucae
GGAGCGGGCTTGCCCGCGAATGCGGTGTGTCAGCCACTTCCAAGCTAACTGACACACCGCATTCGCGAGCAAGCCCGCTCCCACATTTTGTTCTGCGCATGAAAATGAAACCGGTTTCAGAGGTAAACAACAATGCATAAATACCCCGTCTCCATCAGCCTTTCCAGCTACGGCGCCGACCTGGTTCGCCAGCAGGGCCAATTGAGTTTTGTCGCGCTGCTGAGCGCTGCCGGTGCCCAGCGCATTGAATGGCGTGAAGAACTGCTCACCACCGAGCAACCGACCGAACTGGCCCAGGCCGCTGCAGAACAAGGCCTGGAATCAGTATTTTCCTCGCCCTTGGAGCTGTGGGTCGCCGGCCGTGCCCAGCCCAATGCAGAGCTGGCCGCTACCCTGGACCGTGCCCAGGCTTTTGGTTCGGGCTGGCTGAAGGTGTCCCTCGGTTACTTCACCGACACCAACGACCTGGAAAACCTGCACGCCCTGCTCAATCGCCACCCGGTCAAACTACTGGTGGAAAACGACCAGACCCTGCACGGCGGGCGCATTGAACCGATGCAACGGTTTTTCACCGAAGTCGAACGCCTGGGCCTGCCGGTGAAAATGACCTTCGACATCGGCAACTGGCAGTGGCAAGACCAATCCGCGCTCACCGCCGCGCGTTTGCTGGGCCGGCATGTGGACTACCTGCACTGCAAGGCCGTGGCCCGTCGCGCCGACGGCAAGCTCTTGGCCTTGCGCCGGGCGCCACCGACCTGCATCTGTGGGAACAACTGCTCAAACACATGACTCAAGGTATTACCCGGGCGGTGGAATTTCCGTTGCAGGGCGATGACCTGATCGAAGTCACCGCACAACAGGTCGTGACCCTGGCCCACCTTGGCCAACCCCATGTGGAGAACGCCCATGTCTGAGATCGATATCCTCTCGTTTGGCGAAACCATGGCGATGTTTGTCGCCGAACAGACTGGCGACCTGGCCCAGGTCGGGCAGTTTCACAAACGCATTGCCGGCGCCGACAGCAACGTCGCCATCGGCTTGTCGCGCCTGGGGTTCAACGTGGCGTGGCTGAGCCGCGTGGGCAACGATTCCCTCGGGCGCTTTGTGGTCGATACCTTGACTAAAGAAGGGCTCGATTGCCGCCATGTGGCCGTCGACCCACTGCACCCCACCGGCTTTCAACTCAAGTCCCGTGAAGAAGCCGGCGCAGACCCTCAAGTGGAGTATTTTCGCAAAGGTTCGGCGGCCAGCCACTTGTCCATCGACGCCATCCACCCGACGCTGCTGCAAGCCCGCCATTTGCATGCCACCGGCATTCCGCCAGCGCTATCCGACGCCACCCGCGCACTGTCGTTCGAGCTGATGACGCAAATGCGCAAGGCCGGGCGCAGCGTGTCATTCGACCCGAACCTGCGCCCGTCCCTGTGGGCCAGCCAGGCGCGGATGATCCGCGAAATCAACGCCCTGGCCGCTCTGGCCGACTGGGTGTTGCCGGGCCTGGGCGAAGGTCGCCTGCTGACCGGTTTCGACGACCCAGAAGACATCGCCGCGTTCTATCTCGACCAGGGCGCTGAAGCCGTGGCGATCAAGCTGGGCTCCGAGGGCGCCTATTATCGCACCCATATGGACCAGGGTTTTGTCGCCGCCGTACCGGTGGCCAAAGTAGTGGATACCGTGGGCGCCGGCGATGGCTTTGCGGTGGGCATGATCAGCGCCCTGCTGGAAAACTCAAGCTTCCCCGAGGCCGTGCAGCGCGGCAATTGGATCGGCAGCCGCGCCGTGCAGAGCCGCGGCGATATGGAGGGTTTGCCGACCCGCGCTGAATTACCCACCCGATCCGTTGCGTGACCCGTTACCTGTTGCCACAACTACAACAAGCTCAGGAGCAACCCCATGGAAACCGTGAAACTCGCCACCCGCCGCTGGTGGTACATCATGCCTATCGTGTTCATCACCTACAGCCTGGCCTACCTGGACCGCGCCAACTACGGCTTCGCCGCCGCGTCCGGCATGGCCGAAGACCTGATGATCACGCCGGGCATGTCTTCTCTGCTCGGCGCGCTGTTTTTCCTTGGCTACTTTTTCTTCCAGGTGCCGGGGGCGATCTATGCGCAAAAGCGCAGCGTCAAGAAACTGATCTTCGTCAGCCTGATCCTCTGGGGCGGCTTGGCCACGCTGACTGGCGTGGTGTCCAACGCCTACATGCTGATCGTCATCCGCTTCATGCTCGGGGTGGTCGAGGCCGCCGTGATGCCGGCCATGCTGGTGTACCTGTGCCACTGGTTCACCCGTGCCGAACGCTCGCGGGCCAACACCTTCCTGATCCTCGGCAACCCGGTGACCATGCTGTGGATGTCGGTGGTCTCGGGCTATCTGGTGCAGCATTTCAGCTGGCGCTGGATGTTTATCATCGAGGGCCTGCCGGCGGTGTTGTGGGCGTTTATCTGGTGGCGCCTGGCCGACGAGCGTCCCAAGGATGCACAGTGGCTGAGCGACGCCGAAAAGCACAGCCTGGAAACCGCTCTCGCCGCCGAGCAGGTGGGGATCAAGGCCGTGAAGAACTACGCCGAGGCGTTCCGTTCGCCCAAGGTGATCATTCTCGCCCTGCAGTTCTTTTGCTGGAGCATTGGCGTGTACGGCTTCGTGCTGTGGTTGCCGTCGATCCTCAAGGCCGGTTTGCAGATGGACATGGTCGAAGCCGGCTGGCTCTCGGCGCTGCCCTACCTGGCGGCGGTGATCGGCATGCTGGTGGTGTCCTGGGGTTCGGACAAGCTGCAAAAACGTAAGCGTTTTGTCTGGCCGCCGCTGCTGATTGCGTCGATTGCCTTCTACGCGTCCTACGTGCTGGGAGCCGAACATTTCTGGTGGTCCTACACCCTGCTGGTGATCGCCGGGGCGTGCATGTACGCACCCTATGGTCCGTTTTTCGCCATCGTCCCGGAGATACTGCCGGCCAACGTCGCCGGTGGCGCCATGGCGCTGATCAATAGTATGGGCGCCCTGGGCTCGTTCGGCGGCTCGTACCTGGTGGGTTACCTCAATAGCAGCACCGGTTCGCCCGGCGCGTCGTACCTGCTGATGAGCGGCGCGCTGATGCTCTCGGTGGTGCTGACGATTTTCCTTAAGCCCGGCGCCAGTGACCGCACTCCGGCGCCAACCCTGGAATTGAAGGTAAAAACCTCATGAAAAAGTCTGTCGTGCTGTACAAAAAACTCTCTGCCCCGCTCATGGCTCGCCTGCATGAGCAGGTCGAGGTCACGCTGATCGACGCACTGGATGAAACCGGCCTGGCCAAGCTGCGCGATGCCCTGCCTACCGCCCACGGCCTGCTGGGGGCAAGCCTGCGCCTGGACGCACGGCTACTCGACCTGGCACCCCAGCTGGAAGCCGTGGCCAGCGTTTCGGTGGGCGTCGACAACTACGACATCGATTACCTGACCGAGCGCCGCATCCTGCTCAGCAACACGCCCGATGTGCTCACCGAAACCACCGCCGACACCGGTTTTGCACTGATTCTGGCCACCGCCCGGCGCGTAGTGGAACTGGCCGACATGGTGCGCGCCGGCCAATGGCACAAGAACATCGGCCCGGCGCATTTCGGCAGCGACGTGCACGGCAAGACCCTGGGCATCATCGGCATGGGCCGCATCGGTGAAGCCCTGGCCCAGCGCGGGCACTTCGGTTTCGGCATGCCGGTGATCTACCACAGCCATTCACCCAAGCCTCGGGTCGAAGAACGCTTTGGCGCGCAGTACCGCAACCTGCAAGACTTGCTCAAGGAGGCCGATTTCGTCTGCCTGACCCTGCCGCTCACGGCTGAAACCGAAAAGCTGATTGGCGCTGAAGAATTCGCGCTGATGGGCCCGGAGACGATCTTTATCAATATCTCGCGGGGCAAGGTGGTGGATGAGGCGGCACTGGTCGAGGCGTTGCAGCAGCGCACGATTCGCGCGGCGGGGCTGGATGTGTTCGAGCGCGAGCCGTTGAATCACGACTCGCCGTTGTTACGGTTAAACAATGTGGTGGCGACGCCGCATATCGGTTCGGCGACGCATGAGACGCGCGAAGCGATGGCCCGGTGTGCGGTGGATAATCTGCTGGCGGCGCTAGCCGGTGAAAAGCCAAAAAATCTGGTGAATCCAGGGGCCTGGAAGCAGTAACCCCTGACACACCCTCATCGGGGCATAGGTATCCACACAATTTTAACGGGACCACGCGTAGCAAGGGTTCGCTCAAGTTGTGTAGATACCCAGCTCATCGGGGGCAAGCCCTCTCCCACATTTGGACCGCGTTGCCTCAGTTGACTCCGAGTTGAACCACCCCCTCATTCAACCGCACCGGCCACACCCGCAAACGCTGGTTCGGCGCCTCCAGGCACTGGCCGTCCTGCAAGCGGTAATGCTGTTTGTAAATCGGCGCAGCCACCACCAGGTCCCCCTTGATACTGCCCACCAGACCACGCCCGATCACGTTCGCGCCGGATTCCGGGTCGTGGTTGTCGATGGCGTACAGCGTCTGGCCCTGCCTGTCGGGCAGGTAGAACAGCGCCACCTGCGCGCCATCAAGCCATACCACCACGCCGGAATGACTCACCAGGTCGGTCTCGTTGCACACGCTTTTCCAGGTGGCCAGGTGTCGCTGAGTGTTGAGCTGGCTCATCAGGCAATCTCCTCGATGACGGGAATCAGGTTGAGTTCGGCGGCCATGATCGGCCGGCGCTGGCCGCGTTCCTGGACAAAGTGGATGTCCGGGTCGGGGCGCTTGTCGTTGACGAAGGTGCGGAAGCGCTTGAGTTTTTCCGGGTCCTTGAGGGCGTTGGCCCATTCGCATTCGTAGCGGTCGACCACCAGTTGCATCTGCGCTTCCAACTCCGCCCCCAGGCCCAGGCTGTCGTGCAGGATCACGTCCTTGAGGAAATCCAGGCCGCCTTCCAGGCTTTCGCGCCACACCGAGGTGCGTTGCAGCTTGTCGGCGGTGCGGATGTAGAACATCAGGAAGCGGTCGATGTACTGGATCAGCGTGGCGTCGTCGAGGTCAGTGGCGAACAGTTCGGCATGGCGTGGGCGCATGCCGCCGTTGCCGGCGATGTAGAGGTTCCAGCCTTTCTCGGTAGCGATCACGCCGACATCCTTGCTCTGCGCTTCGGCGCACTCACGGGTGCAGCCGGACACCGCGAACTTGAGCTTGTGCGGCGAACGCAGGCCCTTGTAGCGGTCCTCGATCAGCAGCGCCATTTTCACACTGTCCTGCACGCCGTAGCGACACCAGGTGCTGCCCACGCAAGACTTCACCGTACGCGTGGATTTGCCGTAGGCATGCCCGGTTTCGAAGCCGGCGGCGATCAGCTCGGCCCAGATGTCCGGCAGCTCATGCAGTTGCGCGCCAAACAGGTCGATGCGCTGGCCGCCGGTGATCTTGGTGTAGAGGTCGTATTTCTTCGCCACTTCACCGATCACGATCAGCTTGTCGGCAGTGATCTCTCCGCCCGGAATGCGCGGCACCACCGAGTAGGTGCCGTTCTTTTGCATATTGGCCATGAAGGTGTCGTTGGTATCCTGCAACGGCACCAGCGAGGCGTCCATGATCGGCTGGTTCCAGCACGACGCCAGGATCGAGCCCACCGCCGGTTTGCATACATCACAGCCGATATGGCCACGACCGTGCTTGGCCAACAGTTCCTCGAAGGTGAGTATCCCTTCCACGCGTACCAGGGCGTACAACTCCTGACGGGTATAGGCGAAGTGTTCGCACAGGCTCTTGTCGACGCTGACGCCACGGGCAATCAGCTCATGCTCGAAGACTTGCTTGAGCAGGCCGGCGCAGCCCCCGCAACCGGTGCAGGCCTTGGTCTGCGACTTGAGCAGGCCGAGGTCGCTGCAACCGGCATCGATGGCCGAGCAGATCGCGCCCTTGTTGACGTTGTGGCACGAGCAGACGGTGGCCGATTCCGGCAACGCGCCAGGGCCCAGGGTCGGCGCGCGGCGGACGACGGCAGGATCAGGCTGGCCGGTTCGGCCGGCAACGCAATAGCGTTCTGCATATATTGCAGCAAGGTGTCGTAGTAGCTGTTATCGCCGACCAGCACCGCGCCGATCACGTGCTTGCCGCTGGCGTCCACCACCAGCCGGCGGTAACTGGCGCTGGCTTCGTCGATGAACTGATAGCTGCGCGCGCCCGGCGTGTGGGCATGGGCGTCGCCAATGGAGCCTACATCGACGCCGAGCAGTTTGAGTTTGGTCGACATATCGGCACCGACAAAAGGCTCGGCGGCCTGCCCGCACAACAGCGCGGCGACGCCTCGGGCCATCTGATAGCCCGGTGCGACCAGACCGAACAGGCTGCCGTTCCACGAGGCACACTCGCCAATCGCATAGATGTGCGGGTCGCAGCTCAAGCATTCGTCGTTGATCGCCACCCCGCCACGCGGACCGATCTCCAGACCGGCCTCGCGCGCCAGGGCATCCTGGGCGCGGATACCGGCGGAGAACACGATCAGGTCGGTTTCAAGGAATTCGTCATTGGCAAAGTTCATGCGGTAGCGGTACTGCTCGCCCGCGCTGATCGACTGGGTGGCGCGGGACAGGTGCACACCGACGCCCAAACGCTCGATCTGGGTCTTGAGCGCCAAGCCGCCAAAATCATCCAGTTGCACCGGCATCAGGCGCGGCGCGAATTCCACCACGTGAGCTTCCAGGCCGAGGCTTTTGAGGGCATTGGCCGCTTCCAGGCCGAGCAGGCCACCGCCGACCACCACGCCACGCCGGGCATTGGCCGCCGCGGCGCGAATGGCATCAAGGTCTTGCAGGGTGCGATACACCAGGCGCGAATCGCCTTCGGCGCCTTCAATCGGCGGCACGAACGGGTAAGAGCCGGTGGCCAGTACCAAGGTGTCGTAGGTCACGCAGCCTTGGGCGGTGATCACCTCGCGGCGCGCGCGGTCGATTTCCAGTACCGGCACGCCCAAGTGCAAGGTGATGCCCGGCGTCTGGTACAACGACGCCTCGGACAGCGCCAGCGACTCGGCATCGCGGCCGGTGAAGTACTCGGACAAATGCACACGGTCGTAGGCACGCATCGGCTCTTCGCTGAACACATGCAGATGGTAGTGCTCCAGCGCACCGCGCTCGATCAATTGCTCAACACAGTGGTGGCCGACCATGCCATTGCCAACGACGACCAGGGTTTTCAGCGCTTTCAGATTGGCGTTCTTGAAATTCATATCAGCACCCGACAACACTCATCACGGTTAAAAAAAGCAAAAAAAAACGCCTGAAACCTTGCGGTTCCAGGCGTCTTTGCCTGTTCTTTGGCGGGATCGGTTCGGACGACATCGCCGGATCCATCGCTTTATGCCCATGACCTGTATGGCCTGTCGATCGTCGTTGACCGAGTGGGGTTGAGGGTGAGCTTGCAGGCTCTGTGCCAATTGGTCACGGAGCCGCATGCACGGCCACTAAAGCTGCCTACCCCTGCCAGATCGCCTTTGACTGCGCCTCCCTCTGGTGCACCTCGCCTCATAAAAGTGCGTTTGCGTGGCGAGGGAGCTTGCTCCCGCTGGGCTGCGAAGCGCCCTTAAAGCGGGCTACTGCTGCGCTGTCGAACGGGAGCAAGCGCCCTCGCCACGGTGCGTTATCCAATTGAAATAGAAGCTGGCGCGTGACTTGCTAGGAACACGTCAAGAGCAATCAACGCTGATTGCCCACACACGACAAAGGCGCCGTGCAGCCCCCGTTCCAAACGGAGGGGTGCAGGGCGCTTTTTTGTTGTCGGGCAAAAAAAGTATCGAGGGTGACGGATGGCAAACCAGAACGTACGCAGCGTGTGTCCTTATTGTGGGGTGGGCTGCGGCATCGTCATGCAGGTCGAACACAATAAAGTGGTCAAGGTGATCGGCGACAAGGCCCACCCCACCAACGCCGGTCGCCTGTGCACCAAGGGCACCACCTGCGGGCAGGCCATCGCCGATTCAGGGCGCATGGAAAATGCCTACCTGCGTGAGCAGCGTGACCACGACCCGGTACGCCTGGCCATGGACACGGCCATCAGCGAAACCGCCGGCCGCCTGCGCGGCATCCTCGACACCCATGGTCCCGATGCGCTGGCGTTCTACGTGTCCGGGCAGATGTCGCTGGAGGCGCAATACCTGATCAACAAGTTGGCCAAGGGCTTCGTGCGCACCCGCCATATCGAATCCAACTCGCGCCTATGCATGGCCAGCGCCGGCAGCGGCTACAAACTGTCGCTGGGCGCCGACGGGCCACCCGGCTCCTACGATGACTTTGAGCGCGCCGACCTGTTCTTTGTGATCGGCGCGAACATGGCCGACTGTCACCCGATCCTGTTCCTGCGCATGATGGACCGGGTCAAGGCCGGTGCGAAGCTGATCGTGGTCGACCCACGGCGCAGCGCCACCGCCGATAAGGCCGACCTGTATCTGCCGATCAAACCGGGCACCGACCTCGCCTTGCTCAACGGCCTGCTGCACCTGCTGGTGAAAAATGGCCACACCGACCCGGCCTTCATTGCCGCGTTCACCGAGGGCTGGGAGGCTATGCCAGGTTTCCTTGACGACTACCCGCCGCACAGCGTCGCCCGGATTACCGGTTTGGCCGAAGCGGATATTCGCCAAGCCGCCGACTGGATCGGCGCGGCCGCCGAGTGGATGAGTTGCTGGACCATGGGGCTGAACCAGAGCACCCACGGCACCTGGAACACCAACGCCCTGTGCAACCTGCACCTGGCCACCGGCGCGATCTGCCGCCCCGGCAGCGGGCCGTTTTCCCTCACCGGCCAACCCAACGCCATGGGCGGCCGCGAGATGGGCTATATGGGGCCTGGCCTGCCGGGGCAACGCTCGATGCTGGTGGAAGCCGATCGCGCCTTTATCGAGGACCTGTGGCAAATCCCCCCTGACAGCCTGCCGCGCGAGGCCGGCGGCGGCACCGTGGCGATGTTCGAAGAAATGGCTGCCGGGCAGATCAAGGCCTGCTGGATCATCTGCACCAACCCGGTGGCCAGCGTGCCGAACCGGCAGACCGTGATCGACGGCTTGCGTAGCGCCGAACTGGTGATCACCCAGGATGCGTTCCTCGACACCGAGACCAACCGCTACGCCGACATCCTGCTGCCCGGCGCGCTGTGGGCCGAGGCCGAAGGGGTGATGATCAACTCCGAACGCAACCTGACCCTGATGCAAAAAGCCGTCGAGGCGCCCGGCGACACCTTGCCCGACTGGCAGATCATCGCCAGGGTCGCGTGTGCAATGGGCTTTGCCGACGCCTTCACCTACGCCTGCGCCAGCGAGGTGTTTGAAGAGATCAAACGCGCCTGGAACCCCAAGACCGGCTACGACATTCGCGGCGCCAGTTACTCGCGCCTGCGTGAACAACCGCTGCAATGGCCGCTCGCCGCGGCCGATGCACCGGCGCGCAACCCCATCCGCTACCTTGATCAGGGCACCCTCACCTTCGCCACCGACAGCGGCAAAGCTCAGTTCTTCGCGCGTCCGCACCTGCCGCCGGCGGAAATGCCCGACGACGCCTTCCCCTTCGTGCTTAACACCGGCCGCGTGCAGCACCAGTGGCACACCCTGACCAAGACCGGCAAGGTCGCCACCTTGAACAAGCTCAACCCCGGCCCGTTCGTGGAAATTCACCCGGAGGATGCGGCACGCCTGGGCATCAAGGCCAAGGATTCGATAGAGGTGCGCTCCCTGCGTGGCCGCGCGGTGCTGCCCGCGGTGATCACCGACCGCGTACGCCCCGGCAGCTGTTTTGCGCCCTTTCACTGGAACGATGTGTTTGGCGAACACCTGGCGATCAACGCCGTGACCCACGACGCCGTCGACCCGATTTCGCTGCAGCCCGAGTTCAAGTGCTGCGCGGTTGCCCTGGCGCGGGTCGAGCTGATCGACCACCAGTTCCTCGACCAACCGGGCACCACCCATCCTGACCTTGCAGAGAACCTCGCCATGTCGCGCCTGGACGCCTTCGCCGAACTTGCCGGTATCCGCAACGTGCCGGCGCCGCTCCTGAGTGAGAGCGAGCGCACCTACCTCGCCGGGTTCCTCAGCGGCCTGCGGTCGGCGTCGGCCGCCAGGCCCAAGGGGTGCCGGTGATGCCGGCGAGCGCACCGTTGGCCCAGGCGTCGCGCGTGTGGCTGGACGGCTTGCTCGGGGGGCTATTCAGTCGCACACAAACCACCCCAGCGCCCTCCCCCGATGTCACCTTGTTGTGGGCCTCGCAAACCGGCAACGCCGAAGCGTTGGCCGAACGGTTTGCCAAACGCCTGCGGGAGGCCGGCATCAGCGTGGAGCTCAGCGCGATGGCGGACTTCCCGGCCAGCAAGTTGGCGAGCACGCAGAACCTGGCGCTGATCAGCAGCACCTTCGGCGACGGCGACGCGCCGGACAATGGCGAAGCGTTCTGGCACAGCCTCAGCACCGTCGAGACACGCCTGGAGTCCCTGCGTTTTGCGGTGCTGGCCCTGGGCGATCCTAATTACGAGCAGTTCTGCAAGCACGGCAAGCGCCTCGACCAGCGGCTGCTGGAATTGGGCGCCACGCGCCTGTTGGAGCGGGTGGACTGCGACACCGAATTCGAAGAGCGCGCCGATGCCTGGCTGATGCGCTTGCAGCAAACCCTGCACCCGACCAAGTCCATCATCCAAGCCACACCTGCCGGCAAAACCAAGCTGCATGGCTCACGGCTGCTGCTCAACCGGCACCTGAACCCCCACAGCCCACATAAGGAAACCCGCCAGTTCGCCCTCGACCTCGCGGACTCCGGGCTGACCTACGAAGCCGGTGATGCTCTGGGGGTGCGGCCGCGCAACTGCCCGGAATTAGTCAGCGAATTGCTTGACCTGACGCGCCTTGACGCCAACACCACGGTGAACATCGACACCTTCGGCGACGTGCCGCTGCAACAGGCCCTGACCCAGCATTTCGAAATCGCCCGGCCCAGCAGCGAAACCCTTGCCTTTATCGCCGAGCGCAGCGCCAACCCAGGTCTTGAGCAGTTACTGCGGCCCGAGCACAAGAGCGAACTGAACGACTGGCTGTGGGGCCGGCAACTGGTGGATGTGCTGCAGCACTACCCCATCGACTGTTCGGCGGACGAGTTGCTCGGCACCCTCAGGCGCCTGCAACCGCGCCTGTATTCAATCGCCTCCAGTGCCAAGGCGCACCCGCGGGAAGTCCACCTCACCGTGGCGGCGGTGCGTTATGGCAAGCGCAAGGGCGTGTCCTCGACCTTCCTCGCCGACCGTGTCGGTGACGGCGAGGTGCCGGTGTTCGTGCAGCCGTCCAAACACTTCCGCGCACCCCGCGACGGCGATATGCCGATGATCATGATCGGCCCCGGGACCGGCGTAGCGCCGTTCCGCGCGTTTTTGCAGGAGCGCCGCGCCCTGGGGCATCAGGGGCGCAACTGGTTGTTCTTTGGCGAACAGCACGCCGCCAGCGACTTCTACTATCAGGACGAACTGCAAGGCATGCAGCGCGACGGTTTGCTCACCCATCTGAGCCTGGCGTTTTCCCGTGACCAGGCGCAAAAAATCTACGTGCAGGACCGCATCCGCGAACAGGGCGCCGAGCTGTGGCGCTGGTTGCAGGACGGCGCCAGGCTTTACATCTGCGGCGATGCCAGTCACATGGCCAAGGATGTCGACCAGGCATTGCGCCAGGTGGCGCAAACCCACGGCGGGCTTGGCGCCGAGAGTGCCATCGAGTACTGGCGTCAGTTGAGCGAGCAGAAACGTTATCTGCGTGATGTGTATTGATTGGATACAGAACAATCGGGTTTTGTATTGTGTACAAAAAACCCTAAAGTTTTATCCAGTCAGGGCCGAGACATCATTGATAGCAAATCGCCGGTGTTCTTTTTATAGAACGTGACGATTTAACCGCCCTCTACGCCGATGGTCGTCTCGATGAAAATAAAGAATAAGCTGGTGCTGGCTTTTGTCTCGGTTGCGTTTATCCCGGTAAGCCTGGTGGCCGTGATCTCTGTGATGAACACACGGACCCAGGCGGTCGATCAGTTCATCGACGGCAGTACCCGGGAAATCCGCCAGATCGATGGCAACATCCGCCAGTTCTTCGACGGCACGCAGCAAAACGTCGATCAGATGGCCACCGATCCTGTGTACACATCTATCGATACGCTGAAGAACTACCAGCCCGCCGACGCGGCGAGCCAGCCGATGCCCGCGCCGGCGCAAACGGTGATCGACCGCTTCGCGCGCTTTGGCGCCACCCACCCGGCGGCGGCGATCCTGTCCATCGGCCTGGAAGACGGCACCTACGTCAAATGGCCGGATGACCCGCAACTGGCCAAATACGATCCGCGCGCGCGCCCCTGGTACAAGGCGGCGATGGCCAGCCCCGGCAAAACCGTGCGCACCCCGGCGTATTACTACGACAAAGACGACGTGGCCCTGGTGGGCACCGCGCGGGCGTTGCTGGACAACGCCGGCAAAGCCAAGGGCGTGTTCGTGGTCAGCGTGTCGCTGAAAAACCTCACAGAGCTGGTCAAGAGCATCAAGCTTGGCGAAAGCGGCTACGTGATGCTGATCGAAGACGGCGTGGTGCTGGTCGACCCGCGCGACGCGGCCCATAGCTTCAAACCGCTCAAGGACCTCGGCGCGGCCTATGCGCACCTGGCGGATACAGCGCAGGGCTCTACCGAAGTCGAGATCAATGGCGTGCGCTATATGGCCAACGTGTGGACCTCCCCTGGCCTGGGCTGGCGTTATATCGGCCTGATCGAACACAACGAAGTCATGGCCGAAGCCACGCGCATGACCTACATCACCGCGATCATCGTCGGCGTGCTGGTGCTGGTCTTCGGGTTGCTCGCGGCGGCGTTTTCCAAGGTTATCGTCAAACCCATCGGCCAGGTCAGCACCGGCTTGCAGTCCATCGCCGAGGGTGAGGGCGACCTGCGCCACTCGCTGCAGGTGCAAGGCAAGGACGAAACCGCCGAACTGGCGGGCTGGTTCAACAAGTTTCTCGCGGCCATTCGCCAACTGATCCAGCACATCGGCGCCGCCTCGACCAACTTGCAGAACGCCTCCAAGGTCAACAGTGAGGTGGCGCATAACATGAACGAGGCCGCCGGACGCCAGCGCGAAGCGGTGGAACTGGTGTCGACCGCGTTCAACGAAATGGTCGCCACGGCCAACGAAGTGGCCCGCTCTTGCAGCAGCGCCGCCGAGTCGGCCGAGAACGGCCACCGCCGCGTGGCCGAGGGCAAGCAGCAGATCGAGGTCACCACCGACAACGTCAACCGCCTGGGCCGGCGCCTGAGCGAATCGTCCCAGGCCATGGTCGAGTTGGAAGCCGGTAGCCGCAGCATCAACCAGATCCTCGGCACCATCCGTGCGATTGCCGAACAGACCAACCTGCTGGCACTCAATGCCGCCATCGAAGCCGCCCGCGCCGGTGATCAGGGCCGTGGCTTTGCCGTGGTGGCCGACGAAGTGCGCGCACTGGCCAAGCGCACCTCGGACTCCACCGGCGAGATCGAACACCTGCTCGGCACCCTCGGCAGCAAGACCGAAGAAGTCACGCAAAAAATGAGCAGTTGCCTGGACCTGTCAAAGGCCAGCGTGTCGTCCATCGAAAGCGCACGGGGCAGCTTTGAGGGGATCGAACTGTCGGTCAACGAAATCCGCGACCAGAACCTGCAGATCTCCGCCGCCGCCGAGGAACAACACAGCGTGGCCGAGGAGATCAACCGGCATATCCAGCAGATCTACGACGAAGCACGGCTGGTGGAAAGCCTGGCCAACTCGGCGCAGGACGACTCGGGGCGGTTGTCGGACCTGTCGGATGAGCTGAATGGGCTAGTGGGGCGTTTCAAGTCGTAGAACGTTGGCAACAACCCAGGCCGGCGGTGGCTATTTTTGAAGTGAAACCATCCAGCTCAGAAAAGCTTGAAGCCGGCTAGAAAAGTGACCGGCCTCAGCCTCAGGGTTTCTGGCTTCGAACAAAAAGAACGCTATCTGGGTCACTTTGGCCGGATAACATCGGACGAACATCGCTGCATGCTCTTCAAGTGTTTGCGGCCATGACGATGCATCATCCAGGCACACGGCATGCGTGGCCCTGATCAGTTTTCGCGAGGCTTCACGCTGCAGGCGAAGGCGCACCTGCTCGGTATCGACGCGTGCGATGCGGGCAAGGTACCCGGCCAGCACCTGTTCAACGTCACCGTTCACCGCCAGGGCGATTTCACGGGACGGCCGAAACCGCTCGAAGTGCTGCGACAGGTCGTTGCCCCAGATGCAACGGCAATGGTGCTTGAGCCAGTAGCCCCAGCTATGTCTGTTTTCGGCCGCCAGTACCTGCGAGCGGCTGCCGATATCGAAATCGATCTTGGTGACCTGGGGATGTCGCTGCTCCAGTTCGTGGCGGATCGCCTCCAATTGTTCCAACACCTGCGCAGTTGCCGGTTCGTGCAGCACCAACGTGAGGTCCAGGTCGGAAACACCGGGTACGGCATCCCCTCTCGCGACGCTGCCGTAAAGATAAATCCCGTCCAACCCGATGCCCGCCTGCGGGAGCGAAGCGCAAACATCGGCAAGCAGTGGCTGGTATTGACGCTGCACCGGTCGATCCGAGACAGTGAGGATAAAGCCGTCCGCATCCAGGCCCGTAGCCGCAGTTCTCATGCGCGATGCACCTCAATCACCACCCCCTCCTCTTCACTCGGCACACAAAAATGGCGCGTGATCAGATCAAACTCGGCATCCGTCGCGGCGAAATCGTGCTCACCGCGCGCATTGCGCGCATGCAGCCGTGCGCGGCACGTGTCGTCGTCAAGTTCGAGGTAGTGCAGGCGGTGCGGCACCTGGGCCGCCTGGGCCAGGCCAAACAGCCATTCGCGCTGGCTCAGGGTATTGGCCGGAAAATCCAGCACCACGTTATTGCCTGACGCCAGCAGATTGATGACCAGCGGCCCCATGACGCCACGAATGCGCTGGGCGCAGCGCAGGTAATCGGCCAGTGACAGAATTTCACCGGGGTACAACTGCGCAAGCCAATGGTCTTCGCCGAGCAGTATCGCGCCGTGTTCAGCGGTGAGGGTGTTGGCAAGCGTTGACTTGCCCGAGGCGATCTTGCCGCACAGCAGGTGCAGGGTCGGCATGGGGTGCTTTCCTTTGTGTGGCCTTGAAGCATGCCATCTTTGACGCTGTTTCATAACATTTCAGCGTCAATTGCCCTGAACTTTCCTACTGGCGCTGCGTTCACTTCCTATGTGCTGCCCCGACCTGGGGCGTTGATAACGTTGGAAAACAACAAGGAGCCGCCGCCACCATGACTACCCTCGCAACTTATCGACCCACGCCAGGCCCGCTGCACGCGACGTTGCTCGCGGGCACCGTGCCGTTGTTCCTTGGCGCCCTGCTCAGTGACATTGCCTACGGCCAGACCTACCAGATTCAATGGGCCAACTTCGCCTCGTGGCTGATCGCCGGCGCGCTGGTGTTTGCCGGGCTCGCGCTGTTGTTTGCGCTGGTCAATCTGGTGCGCGCCGAACACAAGGCAGGGCAACCGCTCGTGTACTTTCTACTGGTATTGGCAACCTGGGTGCTCGGGCTGATCAACGCCTTCCAGCATGCCAAGGACGCCTACGCGATGATGCCCGCCGGCCTGGTGCTGTCGGCGATCGTGAGCGTACTGACGCTTGCGGCGACCTGGACCGGCCTGCGTTCGGGAGGTGCCCGATGAAAACGTCGCACACGTTGACGTTGCTGACTGCGGCCCTGCTGTTGAGCGCTTGCGGTGGCGAAGGTGACAAGACCCAGGCCCGCGGACCCGATCCCAAGCTGCCGGAGCAACAGAGCAGCCTGGTACCGAGCATGAAAATCGCCGAGCCAACCCCCTGGGGCGAGCAGAAACCCAAGGTGCCGGAGGGCTACAGCATCACCGCCATCGCCACCGACCTGGCCATCCCGCGCCAGACCCTGGTACTGCCCAACGGTGACATCCTCATCGCCGAGGGCCGTGGCGGCAGTGCGGCCAAGCTCAAGCCCAAGGATGTGATCGCCAGCGTGATCAAGGCCCAGGGCAACACCCAGGTCAAGGGCGGCAACCGCCTGACCCTGCTGCGCGATGCCGACGGTGACGGCACCTACGAACTGAAAACAGTCTTCGCCGACAACCTCAACGCGCCCTACGGCCTGGCGTATGCCGATGGCAAGCTGTATGTGGCCAACCAGGATGCACTGCTGCGTTTCAATTACACCGATGGCCAGACCAAAGCCGACGGCGTACCGACCAAGGTCACCGACTTGCCGGCGCAGATCAACCATCACTGGACCAAATCCCTGGCCATCAGCGCCGACGGGCGTCAGCTGTATGTGGGCATCGGCTCCAACAGCAACATCACTGAGCGTGGCATGGAAGTGGAGATCGACCGTGCCATGGTCTGGCAGATCGACGCTGCCACCGGCGCGCATAAACCCTACGCCACCGGCCTGCGCAACCCCACGGCACTGACCCTTCAACCCGGCACCGGGCAACTGTGGACAGTGGTTAATGAACGTGACGAACTCGGCCCCGACCTGGTGCCCGATTACCTGACGTCGGTGCGTGAAGGCGCCTTCTACGGCTGGCCCTACAGCTACTGGGGCCAGAACGTCGACCCGCGCGCGCAACCGCAGAACCCGGCCAAAGTCGCCGCCGCGATCAAGCCGGATTACAGCCTGGGCTCCCACGTGGCCGCACTGGGCGTGGACTTTTCCATCCCGGCCATGGGCGAGAAGTTTGCCGATGGGGTGTTTGTGGGCGAGCACGGCAGCTGGAACCGCCCGAACCCGGTGGGCTACAAGGTGATCTTCGTGCCTTTCCGTGATGGCAAGCCTTCGGGCGAACCGATTGATTTTGCGACCGGCTTTCGCGGAGACGACGGCAAGACCCGCGGGCGTCCGGTGGGGGTGACGGTGGACCCCAAAGGCGCGCTGATCATCGCCGATGACCTGGCCAACACCGTGTGGCGGGTGACGCGGACTCAGTAACCGCTGATGCCTGTCTGCCTGATGGCGATCCAGATGTGGGAGGGGCCAAGTCGAATTGCCGCACCGCCCCTCCCCCATCGAAAAACCTCGCTACTCGCTGGTTTTTTACAGATCAGTAATTTCCTTGTGACGCGGCACCAGGCTCTTCATCACGCTCCAAGCCACCAGATACGCCAGCGCGCAGATAGCGAACATGATCATGTAGCCGGTGTGGATGTCGTTGATCGACTTGTAGTAATCGAACACCCAGCCGCCGATCTTGGTCATCACCACGCCGCCGAGACCACCGGCCATGCCACCAATCCCCACCACCGAGGCCACGGTTTTCTGCGGGAACATGTCGGACACGGTAGTGAAGATATTGCACGACCACGCCTGGTGCGCGGAGGCGCCCACGCCGATCAGCAGTACCGGCACCCAGAAGCTGATATAGCCCAGCGGCTGTGCCAGTAGCACCACCAGCGGGAACAATGCGATCACCAGCATGGCCTTCATGCGCCCGTCATACGGCGCATCGCCGCGCGCCATGAAGTAGCTGGGGAACCAGCCGCCGCCGATGCTGCCAACCATGGTCATGCTGTACAGCACGGCCAGCGGCATCACGATATCGGCGCCTTTCATGCCGTACTGCGCCGACAGGTAGGTGGGCAGCCAGAACAGGAAGAACCACCACACGCCGTCGGTCATGAACTTGCCGAAGGCAAAGGCCCAGGTCTGGCGGTAGGTCAGCAGCTTGAACCACGAGACTTTTTTCTCGACCGCGCCGGCGGGCGCCTTGGCGAACGGCTGCAGGGTCTGATCGCTACGGATGTAGGCAAGTTCTTCGGCCGAAAGACGTTTTTGCTGCTCGGGCTTTTCGTACACCGCCGCCCACACCGCCACCCATACGAAGCCAAGCATGCCGATGACCATAAAGGCAGCTTCCCAGCCCCACATGCCGGCAATCAAGGGCACGCAGATCGGCGCCAGGATCGCGCCGACGTTGGCACCGGAGTTGAAAATGCCAGTGGCCAGGGAGCGTTCTTTCTTCGGGAAATATTCGGCGGTGGCCTTGATCGCAATCGGGAAGTTACCCGCCTCGCCAATCGCCAGTACTGCGCGGGAGAGCATGAAACCGGCAATCGACACCGGAATCACCGCCAGCCCGATGGCGCCGCTGACGGCAGCGATGCCCTCGCCCATCGGCACTGAGAACGCGTGCATGATCGCGCCGGTGGACCAGATCGCAATCGCGATCACATAGGCGGCCTTGGTGCCGATCTTGTCGACAAAGCGCCCGGCGAACAGCATCGAAATCGCATACACAAACTGGAACACCGCCGCGATGTTGGCGTAGTCGGTGTTGCTCCAGCCAAACTGCGTCGACAGCTGCGGCGCCAGCAGGCTGAGAACCTGGCGATCAAGGTAGTTGACGGTGGTGGCGAAAAACAGCATCGCGCAGATGGTCCAGCGATAGTTGCCGACCGCCTGGCCAACACGATGGGCACTGATGGGCTCGTTCAGATTCATGGCATCACTTTTATTTTTGTTAGGTAGGACATACGTAACGTCATATGTCGTCGTACAACTGTGGCTTTTATATCGGGCCGCCATCGGGGTGTCAATCTGAAAATTCGCGAATTGTCTAGGCATTGCTTGGTTACCAGACGTTTCAAGAAAACCCGGTTGTAGGATGACAAAAGCGATTTTTCGTCAATCGAGAAAAAACACGCCTGCAGGTGAATTATTTCACCTGCGCTTGTATCTGAACTGACAGAGCGGTGCTGTCGCGGTGATAGCACCTCCCCTGTTCGGTTTTAGAGTGGTCCGCATGAAATTACGAAAAAAAAGCGTCAAGCCCATTGGGCTGAATGACATCACCATTGTCGACGACACCAAGGTGCGCAAGGCGATCACCGCCGCCGCCCTGGGCAATGCCATGGAATGGTTCGATTTTGGCGTCTACGGGTTTGTCGCTTATGTGCTCGGCAAGGTGTTCTTCCCGGACGCCTCGCCCAGCGTACAAATGATCGCCGCACTCGGTACGTTCTCGGTGCCGTTCCTGATTCGGCCCCTGGGCGGCCTGTTTTTCGGCGCGCTCGGCGATAAATACGGGCGGCAGAAAGTCCTCGCCGCGACCATCGTGATCATGTCGCTCAGTACCTTCGCCATCGGCCTCATCCCCGGCTATGCGTCCATCGGTATCTGGGCGCCGATCCTGTTGCTGCTGTGCAAGATGGCCCAAGGCTTCTCGGTCGGCGGCGAATACACCGGGGCGTCGATTTTCGTCGCCGAATACGCGCCGGACCGCAAGCGCGGTTTCCTCGGCAGTTGGCTGGACTTCGGTTCCATTGCCGGTTTCGTACTGGGTGCGGGTGTGGTGGTGCTGATTTCCAGCGTCCTGGGTGAAGCCGATTTCGAAGCCTGGGGCTGGCGCCTGCCGTTCTTCCTCGCCCTGCCCCTGGGCATCATCGGCCTGTACCTGCGCCACGCGCTGGAGGAAACTCCGGCGTTCCAGCAGCATATGGACAAACTTGAACAAGGCGACCGCGAAGGCCTGAGCCACGGCCCCAAAGTCTCGTTCAAGGAAGTCGCCACCCAACATTGGCGCAGCCTGCTGACCTGCATCGGGATCGTCGCAGCCACCAACGTGACGTACTACATGCTGCTCACCTACATGCCCAGCTACCTGTCGCATAACCTGCACTACAAAGAAAACAGCGGCGTGCTGATCATCATCGCGATCATGGTCGGCATGCTGTTCGTGCAGCCGTTCATTGGTTTTGTCAGCGATAAGATCGGCCGCAAGCCGTTCATCATCACTGGCAGTATCGGCCTGCTGTTTCTGTCCATTCCGGCGTTCATGCTGATCACCAGCGGCAAGATCGGCCTGATCTTCGCCGGCCTCCTGATCCTGGCGGTGATCCTCAACTTCTTTATCGGCGTGATGGCCTCGACATTGCCGGCAATGTTCCCCACTCACCTGCGCTACAGCGCACTGGCCAGCGCGTTCAACGTTTCGGTGTTGATCGCCGGTGTCACCCCGACCGCCGTGGCCTGGCTGGTGGAAAGCACCAACGACCTGTACATGCCCGCCTATTACCTGATGGTGTTCGCCGTGGTCGGCCTGATCACTGGCCTGACCATGAAGGAAACCGCCAACAAGCCCCTGCGTGGCGCGGCACCGGCGGCGTCGGACATGGAAGAAGCCAAGGAGTTGCTGCAGGAACACCACGACAATATCGAGCAGAAGATCGAAGACATCGATGCCGAGATTGCCGAA
The DNA here is from genome assembly GCF_016937615.1 of Pseudomonas lactucae. GTDB lineage: Bacteria > Pseudomonadota > Gammaproteobacteria > Pseudomonadales > Pseudomonadaceae > Aquipseudomonas > Aquipseudomonas lactucae. The sequence goes on from NZ_JAFHKI010000037.1 coordinate 20,288, forward strand.
CTGGAAGCCAAGCGCAAGAACCTGGTGCAACAACATCCACGTATCAACTAAACCCTGACCCTGCGTGGTGGCCGAGGCCACCGCGTTAAAGGAGTGTCCAGCATGCTTGCGAGCGTCACCGCCCCACAATCGCTACTCAGCGCGCAAGAACGCGCGGCGATTGCCGAAATAGAAGCCACCACCAGCATCCTGCAATTGGTCACGCGTCTTACCAACATGCGATTTGCCGGCATCGCCAAGTTCACTGACCAGGAATGGATCGTGTGTTCGGCGTACGACCCCATGGAAATGGGCATCGACGTGGACGATGTACTCGACCTGGAAACCACCCTGTGCAGCGAGTTCTGCGTCAACCCCCAGACCTTGTTCATCCCCCAGGTCAGCGCAGACGGCCGCTTTGCCGCGCGGCCCGTGGTCAAGCAATACGCAATCGAAAGTTACGCGGGTGCACCGATCTTCCTGCCCGACGGCCGCCTGTTCGGCGCACTCTGCGCGCTGGATTCCCGCGCGATGCTGTTCGACGACCCCAACCTGCCGGAAACCCTGAGCCTGTTCGCCCGGCTGATCGGCTGTATTTTTTTCGCTAATTTGACCGCGACTGATCACTGAGCATCGGCTTGCCGCGTAACCCGGCAATGTCGCGTTTGGGCGGCACGCCGAACAGCCGGCTGTACTCGCGGCTGAACTGCGACGGGCTTTCGTAGCCCACCTTGAACGCCGCGCTGGACACGTCTTGATGCTCGTTGAGCATCAACCGGCGAGCCTCGTTCAAGCGCAACCACTTCTGGTACTGCAACGGGCTCATTGCCGTGAGCTGGCGAAAATGATGATGAAACGTCGCCGCGCTCATTTGCACCCGCGCCGCCAATTCTTCCACGCGCAACACCGCATCATAATTGAGCTTGAGCCAGTCGATGGCCTTGGCGATCCGGTAACCCTGCCCGTCCACCGCACAGATCCGGCGCAGCGACCGGCCTGGTCGCTCTGCAATAGCCGGTAGTGGATTTCGCGCTGAATCAACGGGGCGAGCACTGGGATGGCTTGTGGCTCGTCGAGCAATGCCACCAACCGCGCAAACGCTTCCAGCAGGCCGTCCGTGACCATACCGATCCCCACGCCTTTGAGTACCGAGCGTTCCCGCTGGGGCGGCAGCTCACTCTGGGCGATCAGTTCGGCCAGGATGCGCAGGTCCAACCCGAAGGTCAGCCCCAGGCAGGGCTGCCGGGCGCTGGCCTCAAGCACTTCGGAATTGGCCGGAATATCCAGCGATGTCACCAAAAAACGTGAGGTGTCGTAGGGGTAGCCCTCGCCGCCCACCCACAGCTGCTTCCTACCCTGGACGACCAGCACGATGCACGGCTCGGCCATGCACACCACTGGTGCCTGAGGGTGCTCACGCCGGTAAAAACCCAGACCCGGAATCGGCGTCGGGCAGTCGCCGGGGGCGGTGACCCTTGAACCAATGGACTGCACCAGCGCATCCAGCGGCGATTGATTGATCTTCATGGCAGGCCCTTTTCTGATCATCGGACTTTACCCCGACCCACCCTTGGGCGTCTGCCGCAATGCCGCAGACTCAGAGGATCAGGCAAGTAATCCAGGGTAATGCCCTACAGAACCGTGCCCGCCCAGGGGAAAATGTACGGACCAACCCCTTCAAGGATCCACCCATGAAACACCTCTTGCTCACCCTGGGTCTGCTGGTGACGTCTTTTACTGCTCTGGGAGCCGACATGTCCAACGGTGCCGACAACTTCTACACAAGCAACAAGGTGACCGTTGAAAAAGTCACCTTCAACAATCAATACGGCATGCAGGTTGCGGGCAATCTGTTCGTGCCGAAGAACCTTGCACCGTCGTCGAAAAACGCCGCCCTGATCGTCGGCCATCCGATGGGCGCCGTCAAAGAACAGAGCGCCAATCTGTACGCCAGCAAAATGGCCGAACAGGGTTTCGTCACGCTGTCGCTGGACCTGTCGTTCTGGGGCGAAAGCGCCGGCACGCCGCGCAATGCCGTGCTGCCCGACCTGTACACCGAGGATTTCAGCGCAGCGGTGGACTTCCTCGGCACCCGCCCCCTTGTCGACCGCGAACGCATCGGCGTGATCGGTGTCTGCGGCAGCGGCAGTTTCGCCATCGCCGCGGCAAAGATCGACCCACGCCTAAAGGCTATCGCCACGGTCAGCATGTATGACATGGGCGCGGCCAATCGCAATGGCCTCAAGCACGGCCTGAGCCTGGAGCAACGCCGCCACATCCTGTTGCAGGCAGCCAATCAGCGGTATGTGGAATTCCAGGGTGGCGAAACCGTCTACACCGGCGGCACGCCCCTGACACTGACCGGCAACCCGATCGGCGACGAGTTTTTCGATTTTTACCGCACACCGCGCGGCCAGGTCACACCCGCCGGGGCATCGCCGCAGACCACCACCATGCCGACGCTGACCAGTAACGTGAAGTTCATGAACTTCTACCCGTTCAACGACATCGAGACGATCTCTCCGCGCCCGCTGCTGCTGATCGCCGGCGCCAACGCGCATTCCCTGGAGTTCAGCGAGGACGCCTACCAACGTGCGGCCGAGCCCAAGGAGCTGGTGATCATTCCCAACGCGGGTCATGTGGACCTTTATGATCGGGTCGAGCTGATCCCGTTCGCCAAGCTCACCGCCTTCTTCAACAGTCATCTCAAGTGATGGTTCATGACTCACAGGCACCGCGCTGGGGCGCGGTGCTTGCCCTGTCCCTGGCGGCGTTTGCACTGGTTGCCTCGGAGTTCATGCCGGTGAGCCTGCTGACCCCGTTGGCCGCTGACCTCGGCGTGACCCAGGGCCAGGCCGGCCAGGGCATTTCGGTGTCGGGGTTGTTTGCCTTGCTCACCAGCCTGATGATTGCCACCGTAGCGGCACGGGTTGACCGCAAGCGCCTGCTGATGGCGCTGACACTGTTGATGATCATGTCCGGCACGGTCGTGGCGTTCGCGCCGAACTACTTGGTATTCATGCTGGGCCGCGCGCTGATCGGCATCGCCATCGGCGGCTTCTGGTCGCTGTCGGCCGCCACCGCCATGCGCTTGGTGCCCGAGGCTCAGGTGCCGCGGGCGTTGGCCATGGTCAACGGCGGCAACGCACTGGCAACGGTGATTGCCGCGCCCCTGGGCAGTTTTCTCGGTGGCATGATTGGCTGGCGCGGGGCGTTTTTTTTGCGTGGTGCCGGTGGCGGTGATTGCGCTGGTATGGCTGCTGGTAAGCCTGCCACCGATCAAGGCCCGCACGAGCGCAAAAACCGCCAACGTGTTGAGTTTGATGCAGCAGGCGCCCGTGGTGATGGGCATGCTGGCCGTGAGTGTGTTTTTCATGGGCCAGTTCATGCTGTTCACCTACCTGCGGCCGTTTCTGGAGAGCGTCACACAGGTGAGCGTGTCCGGGCTGTCATTGGTGCTGTTGGCACTGGGCCTGACCGGCCTGGCAGGCACGTTCCTGATTGAGCGTTTCCTCAAGCACAGCCTGTACCGCACGTTGATCGCTATCCCGGTATTGATGGCCCTGATTGCGATGGCGTTGGTCGCCTTCGGCAGTTCGACGCTGCTGACCACTCTGTTGCTAGGCGCTTGGGGCCTGGTGGCCACTGCCGCACCGGTAGGCTGGTGGACCTGGCTGGCCAACACCCTGCCCGAGGACGCAGAGGCCGGGGGTGGTTTGATGGTGGCGATCATTCAGTTGGCCATCGCGACAGGCGCCACGATGGGTGGTGTGGTATTTGACTTCAGCGGCTATCAGGCGACGTTTGAGTTGAGCGCGGCGCTGCTCTGCGTGGCGGCGCTGCTCGCGCGGATGGCACAACGCGCCAGTGACCACGCAGTACACTGCTGCAACGCCTGATGGGTTAAATATTTCCCCAGGGCCGCCGATAGCCTGTCAAACCCCTGACTTGCCGCGAGGCCCTGCGCAAACTAATGCCCAACTCTCTCGCCCCTCTCGTTCGCTCGCTCTCCACTCGCACCAGCCTGTCGCTGACGCGCACCTCACTGTTCAATTTCATGATCCTGCTGGCCGGTGTCTTTGCGGCCGCGGCGTACTCGCTGATCTACCTCGCCCATGACATGGATCGCTCGGAGGAGGCTGAAAGCGCATTCCATAGCGGCAAAGCCATGCAGTCCATGGAAAAAAACATGCGTTTGATGGTCAAGGACTACGCATTCTGGAGCGATGCCTACAAGCATCTGCACCTGCAGGTAGACAAAGACTGGGCCTATACGCGCGCAAATGTCGGCGCAACGCTGTTTCATGATTTCGGTTTTCAGGGTGTGTTCGTGGTCAACGACGCCGACCACACCGTGTATGCGGTGATCGAGGGCGAACAGCAACCCATTGAGATCAGCGAGTGGCTCGACCAGCCCATGACCTCCATTCTTGAACAGGCACGGGCGGGGATTGAAAACGAAACATCGATGAGCACCCTCATCAACGTGCGCGGCAGCCCGGCACTGGTGGCCGCCGCCGCCATCACGCCGGGCACCGACCCGACGGTGGTCGCCGATGACCGGCAAGCCTCGGTGCTGATTTTTGTCAACATTCTCGACGGCGCCAAACTCGGTGTCATCGGCAATGACTTCGGCGTGGCCAAGTTGCACATCGCCACACCCGCCGACATCGCCAAGGGTGTCTCCCTGCCGCTTGGCGACAAAGGCAGCGCGGGCAGCCTGTACTGGCAGCCGGAGCAGCCCGGCAAGCGTTTGATGGGCGTGGCCCTGCCGCTGCTGGGCCTGGCCGCGTTGCTGGTGTGCCTGATGACCTGGGTGATTTTGCGGCGCAGCACCGCGGCCGCCCTCGCCCTCGATGCCAGCCATGACTCGTTGCAAAACAGCCAGAACGCCTTGGCCACCAGCGAAGCGCGCTTTCGCGATGTGGTCGAGGCCAGTTCCGATTGGGTGTGGGAGATCGATGCCGATTGGCGCTTTACGTATTTGTCGGAACGCTTCGAAAACGTGACCGGGCTGGCCCGTAATACGTGGATCGGCGCGGCCATGAACGACCTGCTGGAGACCGAAGACGGCTTGCTCTCACAGTGGTTGTGCACGCCCGGACGCCGCCCCGACCTCAGTGTGCAATGCCTGTACCTGGACGCTCAGGGGCAAGAGCGCACCACCCGCTTGTCGGCGCGGCAAATGCCCTGTGGCGGGTTTCGCGGCACGGCCACCGACGTGACGGAAGAAGTCGAGGCGCGCCGGCGTATTGAGTTTCTGTCTCTGCATGACGCCCTGACCGGTTTGCCCAACCGCACGCGCCTGCAAGCCTTCCTCGACAGCAAACTCAAAGCGCTGCCGCCCCCGGAACGCCCATTGGTCATGCTCAGCCTGGACCTGGACCGCTTCAAGCCGGTCAACGACTTGCTCGGGCATGCCGCCGGCGACCGCGTGCTCAATGAAGTGTCGAGCCGCCTGAGCGCTTGCGTGCGCCATGGCGACCTGGTCGCGCGGGTCGGCGGCGATGAGTTTGTGCTGATCCTGACCGATGCCGGCACGCAGGACGACGTCGAAAACCTGTGTCGACGTTTGATCGGCTCGATCGAGCAGGCCATTCGCATTGAGGATCAGGATGTGTTTATCAGCGCCAGCATCGGCATCACGCTAGCACCCAATGACGCCAGCGAGGTCACCGAGCTGCTGCGCTACGCCGATATCGCGCTGTACGAAGCCAAGGCCGCCGGGCGTAATACCTGGCGCTTTTATTCGGGCGAGATGAACGCGCGAATCATCGAGCGTCGCCGCCTGGAAAGCGACCTGCGCTACGCGATAACGCACGGGGAGTTACGCCTGCACTTCCAGCCGCGTTATCGCATTGCCGATGGGCAAATGGTCGGCGCCGAAGCGCTGGTGCGCTGGCAACACCCGGTGCGCGGGCTGATTGCCCCGGACACCTTCATCCCGATTGCCGAAGAGTCGGGGCTGATCCTGTCGCTCAGCGACTGGGTACTGGCAACCGCCTGCGCCTGTGCCGCGCAGTGGCCGGACCACCTGTTTGTGTCGGTGAACCTGTCGCCCATCGAGTTCAAGCGCGGCCACTTGGTGCAGCGCATACGCGACGCGCTGGATGCCTCGGGCATCGACCCGGCGCGGGTGGAAGTGGAAATGACCGAGAGCGTGATGCTCGAAGACGCCGTCGGCGCGTTGGAGGTGATGCACACCCTCAAGCAACTCGGCATTCGCATTGCCATGGATGATTTCGGCACCGGGTACTCCTCCCTGAGCTACCTGCGCGCCTTTCCGTTCGATGGGCTGAAGATCGATCGCAGCTTCCTCACTCGCCTGGAGGACAGCGACGACGACAAAGCCATCATCCAGGCCATCGTCGGCCTCGGCCGCGCCCTGGCCCTCACGGTGACCGCCGAGGGCATCGAAACCGCCGAGCACCTGGCCATGCTCAAGGCCGTGGCCTGTGAGGAGGGCCAGGGTTACTTCCTCAGCCGGCCGATGGATGTCGACGCGTTCACTGACCTACTTACGCAAGACATGCGGCAAACCCAGAGCTATTTGAAAAAGTGACTCGGCGTCTTGCCAAATTGCTTCTTGAACATGCTGGTAAACGCGCTCGGGCTGTCGTAGCCGAGCGCCAGCGCTACGTCAATAATCTTCTCCCCCACCGCGATGCGCTCCAATGCCAGCAGCAAACGCGCCTGCTGGCGCCATTGGCCGAAGGTCATGCCGGTTTCCTTGCGAAACAGGCGCTGGATGGTTTTCTGGTCCAGGTCCAGGCGTTCGCTCCAGTGCGCGACCGTGGAGGCATCGCCGGGGTCCTGTTGCAATGCCAGGCAAATGTGCTGGATGCGCGGGTCGGCGGGCTGCGGCAGGGATAGCGGCAAAGCGGGCAACAGGGCCAGTTCGTCGAGGATCAGGTGCATGATCCGCGCATCCCGCGAGTCCTCGGCATAGGGCGGCTTCAGGCTGACCGAAGCCTTGATCAGCTCACTCAACAATGGCGAGATGCTCACCGCCTTGGTCTCGGTGGGCAGGTTGGGGAAGCTGTCGGCGCGGACAAACACGCTGCGCATTTTCAGCGGCCCCACGCAACGCAGGGAATGCACGTGCCCGCAGGGCATCCAGAAGCCGCGATTGGGCGGCACCGTCCACTGGTTCTGCGCCGAATGCACGACCATCACGCCTTCCGTGGCGTAGAGCAGTTGATGCTTCTCGTGACTGTGGTCGGGGATCACCCAGTTTTCCGGGTAATCGGTGGCCGAACTGATCACGGCCCAATCGCCCTCGTCGATCTCTTGCAGGAATTTATCCAGGGATTTGATCATTTCGCCCTTTTTGCGACAGTTGCCGCCCCGATTTCGTGAGACAGGCATTTTGTGCGAATCTAGCATAAACCCCGAAACAATTTGAAATGGGCGGCCGGCTTAAGTACTGGTTGCCCCTGTTCGCTGCCTTGTATGGAATGCCTGCATGTCGACACTCACCGCGTCACCCGCTGCTGCAACCAGTACACCCCATGTCAGCCCCTTGGTTATGCGCATCCTTGGCGCCTGCGCCCTGGCGCACCTGATCAATGACCTGATCCAGGCCGTGCTGCCATCGATCTACCCGATGCTCAAGGCCAACTACGGACTGACGTTCACCCAGGTGGGGATGATCACCCTGACCTTCCAACTGACCGCCTCGCTGCTGCAACCGTGGATCGGTTACCACACCGACCGCCATCCCAAGCCCTGGCTGTTGCCCGCCGGCATGGTGTGCACCTTGATCGGCATCCTGATGCTGGCGTTTGTCGGTACGTTCCCGGCGATCCTGCTGGCGGCGGGACTGGTGGGCGTGGGGTCGTCAACCTTCCACCCGGAAACCTCGCGCGTGGCACGCCTGGCCTCCGGCGGCCGCTATGGCCTGGCGCAGTCGACCTTCCAGGTCGGCGGCAACACCGGCAGCGCCTTGGGCCCGCTGCTGGCGGCGGCGATCATCATTCCCTACGGCCAGGGCAATATCGCCTGGTTCGGCCTGTTTGCGGTGTTTGCGATCCTGGTGCTGTACGGCCTGAGCCGCTGGTACCGCAACCATCTCAACCTGTTCAAGCTCAAGCAAGGCGGCAAGGCCACCCATGGTTTGTCCAAAGGCCGCGTGACCTTTGCGCTGGTGGTGCTGGCCGTGCTGGTGTTTTCCAAGTACTTCTATATGTCCAGCCTCACCAGCTATTTCACCTTCTACCTGATCGAAAAGTTCAGCCTGTCGGTGGCCAGCTCCCAGCTGTACCTGTTCCTGTTTCTCGGCGCCGTGGCCGCGGGCACCTTTTTCGGCGGGCCGATCGGCGACCGCATCGGGCGCAAGAAAGTCATCTGGTTCTCCATCCTCGGTGCCGCGCCGTTCACCCTGGCCCTGCCCTACGTCGACCTGTTCTGGACCGCCGTGCTCAGCGTGGTGATCGGCTTTATCCTGGCCTCGGCGTTCTCGGCCATCGTGGTGTTCGCTCAGGAACTGGTACCGGGCAATGTGGGGATGATTGCCGGTGTGTTCTTCGGCCTGATGTTCGGTTTCAGCGGGATCGGCGCGGCCCTGCTGGGGTTGCTCGCCGATAACCACGGCATCGAGTACGTCTACAAGCTGTGCTCGTTCCTGCCGCTGGTGGGCATCCTGACGATCCTGCTGCCGTCGACCAAAGGCGTGTGACCGACCCGCTGCGCAGCGCTCTCGCACTGCGCAGCGTCACACCGACTAAATCGTGCTTAAATCCCTGTTTGGCAGCTCCGCGCGCGTCTCTGCGTATCGCCACTTGCAAGGATTACCGCATGCGCCTGTCAGATTTTATCCTTAGCAACCTCGAGCCGATCCTGCAGGACTGGGAAGATTTCGCCAGCACCATCCAGACTCCGGGCGCCGCCCTGGACCAGGAGGGTCTGCGCGATCACGCCGCGCAGATGCTGCACGCCATCGTCCAGGACCTGCGTACCACGCAAACCGTGCAGGAACAGCTGGACAAAGCCCAGGGCCTGGCGCCCCAGGAAGAAGAGGAAACCCCTGCCGAAACCCACGCGGTGACACGCCTGATGGCGGGGTTCTCCATCGACCAGATGGTGTCCGAGTACCGTGCGCTGCGCACCAGCGTGCTGCGCCAATGGCTCAAGCAGATCAAGGGCGGTACGGCACTGGATGTGGAGGACATGAACCGTTTTCATGAAGCCATCGACCAGGCCCTCGCCGAATCCATCGCCAGCTATTCGCGGGCGGTAGAAGCTTCGCGCAATGTGTTCCTCGGCATTCTCGGTCACGACTTGCGCACACCGCTGGGCGCGATTTTGCTCGGTGCCGACATGCTCAGGCGCTCACCATCAGGTGGCGAACGCGATACCCGAGTAGCGACGCAGATCTACACCAGCGTCCAGCGCGCCAGCCAGATCGTCGGCGACCTGCTGGATCTGACGCGCTGCCAGATGGGCCCCGGCATTCCGGTCAGGCGCACGCAGGTCGACCTGGCGCCGATCTGCGAGCGTATCGTGGCCGAGATCCAGGCGTTCGATCCGCAGGCGCAGCTGCGGTTTGAGTCACACGCCCCGGTGGCTGGACGGTTCGACGGCGCACGCATGGAGCAGGTGTTCTCCAACCTCATCAGCAACGCCGTGCATCACGGCGATCGGCACTCACCCATCAAGGTGACGCTGACCGTCACGCAAGACACCTGCGTGTTCAGCGTGCACAACCACGGCAATCCGATCCCGACGGACGTACTGCCCTTCATTTTCAACCCCATGGGGCGCTTTTCCCAACGTTCGGTGATTGAGCATGGCCCGACCGAAGGCTTGGGGCTGGGTCTGTTTATCGCCTCCGAAATCGTCGCGGCCCACCAGGGCTTGATCGAGGTCGAGTCGGACAGCCAACACGGCACCGTGTTTCGTGTGACGGTGCCGCTGGACGGTGCTTGAGCGCCTCAACGGCCATTCGCCAATAATGCTCCGAAGGTGCCTGCGCAACGCCGGCAATCACGGTATTCGGTGGGTGGATAGGACGGGTCATTCATCCCGAACCCCGTTCACCACGATGTAAAGCAATGGCCCCACCGACACAAACACCGCCGTCAACACAAAGTATGGCACCACCGAGGCCACCGACCGCCCTCGCCGCCGTGCATCCCGGTACATCCAGACACACGCCAGTATCGCCATCAGGTACAGGTCAATCACCACCTGCGCGGTGTCCGGCCGTGACATCAACGCCCATCCAAAGGCCAACAGCGATTGCTCGGCGGTGAGCAGCGTAACCAGGGTGTAGAGCGAAAACCCGAGCAAAGCGGCCAGAGCGATAGAGGGTCTGGGCATGGTCTGTTCCTTGAGGTGATCGAGGCCCACCTTAGTGATAAGGTTTGGCCCCTCGCAATGACCTCGGAGGTCATCGACACGCCATGGACAACCCTGTTACCGCCGGCGAATACCTGCGCCAGTTACGCCGACAGGCCACGTTGAGCCAACGCGACCTGGCCTTGATCACTGGGGTTTCCCAGCGCCATCTCAGCTGCATCGAGACCGGCCGCGCCAAGGCTGGCGCGGCTACCTTGCACACGCTGTTGACGGCACTGGACACACCACTGGAATACGCCAACCGCGTGTTCCTCGCCGCCGGTTACGCCCCCCGCTACACCACCACCCCGCTCGCCTCGCCGGCCATGGCTGCGATTCGCGAAGCGCTCAGCCATGTGCTGCACGCCAATAACCCCGCGCCGGCGATCCTGTTGGGCAGCGAGTGGCAGGTGCTGGCGGCGAACGCCGGCACCGCTGTGCTGTTTGAGTTGGTAGGGATCCCGGCGCAGGCGGCCGATGGTCTGAACCTGCTGACTACCTTGCTGCAGCCGGGCGGCCTGGGTGATCACCTGCTCAACGCCGAAGAGATCCGCACCCTGGCCTGGCAACGGGCAACCCGCGAAGCGCTGAGCAATCCGGGACTGGCCGCGTTGCTGGCGAACCTGCCGCAGCCCACCCACACCGAATTGCCCGATGAAATGCCGCCGCTGGTACTCACACGCATCCGCTCAAGCCGGGGCGAGTTCAGCTTTCTGTCGACCTTCACCACCTTCGGTATGCCTCAGGACATCACCCTGACCTCGTTGCGCATCGAGCACCTGATTCCCGCAGACGACGCGACCTGGCAGGTGATGCGCGGCGCCTACGCCGATTATGCCGCGCTGGTTTTGTGAAATATCTGTACGTAGACTGCGGGGATATCACAACTGAAGGCGGCGAAGAAAACGTCATGCAAGTTACCGAAGTCTCCATTGCCCAATTGCGCGCTGCGCTTGAATCCGGCCAGACCACCGCGGTTGAACTGGTCAAGGCTTACCTGGCCAGGATCGATGCCTACGACGGCCCGCAGACCGCCACCGCGTTGAATGCCGTGGTGGTGCGCAACCCGCAGGCCCTTGAAGAAGCCGAGGCGTCCGATGCGCGCCGCGCCAAGGGCGAAATCCTGGGGCCATTGGACGGTATTCCCTACACCGCCAAAGACAGCTACTTGGTCAAAGGCCTGACCGCGGCCTCCGGCAGCCCGGCGTTTGCCAAGCTCGTTGCGCATCGCGACGCCTTCACCATCGAACGCCTGCGGGCCGGCGGCGCGATCTGCCTGGGCAAGACCAATATGCCGCCGATGGCCAACGGCGGTATGCAGCGCGGCGTGTATGGCCGCGCCGAAAGCCCCTACAACGCCCGCTACCTCACCGCGCCGTTTGCCTCTGGCTCGTCCAATGGCGCTGGCACCGCAACGGCGGCCAGCTTTGCCGCGTTCGGTCTGGCGGAAGAAACCTGGTCGAGCGGACGTGGCCCGGCGTCCAACAATGGCCTGTGCGCCTATACCCCGTCGCGCGGGGTGATTTCGGTGCGCGGCAACTGGCCGTTGACTCCGACCATGGACGTGGTGGTGCCGTTCGCGCGCACCATGGCCGACCTGCTGGAAGTGCTCGACGTGGTGGTCGCCGAAGACCCGGACACCCGTGGTGACCTGTGGCGCCTGCAACCCTGGGTGCCGATCCCCAGCGTCGCCTCGGTGCGCCCGGCTTCTTATGCCGAGCTGGCTGTCGGCGCTAAAGCCCTCGCCGGTAAACGCTTCGGCGTGCCGCGCATGTACATCAATGCCGACCCCGACGCCGGCACCAGCGAACACCCCGGCATCGGCGGGCCGACCGGGCAGAAGATCAACACCCGCGCCAGCGTGATCGACTTGTGGCAAGCCGCGCGCCAGGCGCTGGAAGCTGCCGGCGCCAACGTCATTGAAGTGGACTTCCCGCTGGTGTCCAACTGCGAAGGCGACCGTCCCGCGCGCCGACGGTATTTACCCGTGGTTTGGTGTCCAAGGAATTCCTGCACGATGAGTTATGGGAACTGTCAGCCTGGGCGTTCGACGATTTCCTGCGCGCCAACAACGACCCGGCGCTCAATCGCCTGGCGGATGTGGACGGCCCGCAGATTTTCCCCCACGACCCCGGCACCCTGCCCAACCGCGAAGACGACCTCGCCGCCGGCATGGACGAGTACGTGCGCATGGCGCAGCGCGGCATCACGCCGTGGAACGATATCAGCAGCCTTCCCGACGGCCTGCACGGCCTGGAGCAAACCCGGCGCATCGACCTGGAAGACTGGATGGACACACTGGGCCTGGACGCGGTGCTCTTCCCCACCGTCGCCGACGTCGGCCCGGCGGACGCCGACGTGAACGAAGCCAGCGCCGACATTGCCTGGAGCAACGGCATCTGGGTGGCCAACGGCAACCTCGCCATCCGCCACCTGGGCGTGCCCACCGTCACCGTGCCGATGGGCGTGATGGCGGATATCGGCATGCCGGTGGGGCTGACGTTTGCCGGGCGTGCTTATGATGATTCGGCGTTGTTGCGTTTTGCGGCGGCGTTTGAAGCGACCGGCAGCAAGCGCCTGGTGCCACCGCGCACACCGCCGTTGGCAGAGGAATAAACGCGATCCGCAGGTGTGCGGGCTTGCCTGCGATGGGCAGGGGTATCTACACAGGCTTGAGTGGATTTCAAATCAGCTGCTATAGGGCACGGCAATCAACAGGATTGCCGTACCGTGGGTCAGCGTTGACGCCAGCACACCGTAGCGCATACCCACCAAGGCGCAGGCCAACCCCTCCAGCAGGGTAAACAGCAACACTGGCCACCCCAACTGAGTAACACTCAGCGCCAGGAAGGCATGGCAAGCCGCGAAGGCCACGCCACTGATCAAGGCAGCCCTGAGGGGTTTCACCTGCTGCTCGAGATAGCCCTGCAAAAAACCGCGAAACAGCACCTCTTCCAACGCGTTGGCGCCATAGACCAGCACCACCATGCCGGGCAACCACGCCCAGTAACCGGGGATCGCCGCGCCATCGATCGCCTGATAAAGCCGCAGCGGCACGCCAATCAGACAGCCGACCGCCAGGCCAACCACCACGCCTGCCAGTCCACGCCCTTTGACCCACACAACCAGTCGCCACAATTCGGGCGCCACCCCTGCAAGCAACACAATCAATAGCAGCGCCAGGCAACCCAATGCGCCCAACACAAGGGTATTGGCCGAAAAGGCGATCTGTAGGTCGCTGCCGAGCGCCCACAGCCCCAACGGCGTCATCGCATCGCGCATCAGCACAAACGCCGCCAGCAAGATCAGGATACGCATCGCCGCCAATGAGCGTGGCGTAAGCGCCCACCACACGCCAAATAACAGCAGGCCAGGCAGCAGATGAAGAAGGTAGTTGACCAGCACGCCGAGGGCGGACGTCATCACGCCCCTGAGTCCGCATTGCGACGTAGCCACTCATCCACCACGTCACCCAGCGTCTTGGGCGTTTCGTCGCGAATCCACGCCATGAACGGGCGATCGAATTTGAACGTGGGGCCACAGTGCAAAAGCATGAAGCGGCGTACGTTCTGGGTATTTTTATAGCCAGGGGTCACCGGCGTGGCGCGGGTGATGGGGTTGCTGTGCCAGTCAAAATCCATTTGTGTGCTCGGGCAGTTTTAATCTCGGCACCAGCATAGCCAGTGGCCAGATCGTCAGGAAGTGCCAGCACTGGCTTTGATGAAAATTCTCAGTGTGTTGAGACATCGTACAAGAATAAAAAACGCGACTTTACCGGTTATTTCAAATTTTACTTTCCTTCTAACAATAAAATATTGCATGGTTGTACGACGACCAAAACGGTCGCACACCCCCAACAACAATAAGGAACCCTCCATGCAAAACGTCAAAGCGCTGATCGGTTTTCTGTGCCTGTTCAGCGGCTACGTGGCCGCCGCTCCTGCCGATCAAGACGTCGCCCAAGCGGTCGACCACCTGACCCAAGCCATGCTGCATAAAGACATCAAACAGCTGCAGGCCCTCACCGCCGAGAAGCTGACTTACGGCCACTCCAGCGGCAAGATCCAGAACAAACAGGAGTTCATTGCCGATATCGAGACCGGTCGCAGTGGCTTCAAGACCCTGGAAATGCAAAAACAGACCATCACTCTGCAAGGCGATACCGCCCTGGTGCGCAACCACTTTCATGCCCAGGCGGTAAACAGTGGCGTCGAAGTGCCCACCGACATCGAGAACTTTCAGGTCTGGCAGAAGCAGAAAGGCCACTGGCTGTTGATCGGTCGCCAGGCGTTCAAATTCTGATCGTCAGCGAGATCACCACGCCACCCCTTGGCGCACCTTGAGCAACGCCCCGCGCAGCGCCTGCATGTCCACCGAGCCCAAGGCCAGGCGCAGTGCGTGGGGCACATGGGCCGAGACGGCGAATGGCTCGGCGGTGGACACGCACACCCCCTCGCGCTGCAGGGCCATGGCGACTTGATCGGCGCGGGCGTCCTCCGCCAACGGCAACCACAAAAAGTAGGATGACGGGTGGCTGATGTACGTCAGCCCCTTCAGCACCTGCGCCGCCAACGCCTGACGCGCCTGGGCGTCCTGGCGCTTTTGCGCCTCCAACTGCGCCACCGTGCCATCTTCGAGCCAGGCCACCGCAATGGCACTCATCACACCGGGCACGTTCCAGGTGGTGGCCATGATCGCGCGCTCAAGCTGTTTTACCCAGGCAATCGGCGCGGCGACAAACCCCACCCGCAGCCCGGTGGCGACACTCTTCGACAACCCGCCCACATACACCGTGCGCTCCGGTGCCAGGCTCGCCAGCGGTGGCGGTGCGTCTTCGGCCAGAAAGGCGTAGGCCGCATCCTCGATGATCATCAGGTTATGCTGACGGGCGATGGCGACCAGTCGTTCGCGCTGCGCCAGGTCCATGACCCAACCCAATGGGTTGTGCAAGGTCGGCATGCTGTACACCGCGCGCACCGGGCGCTTGCGACACAGGGCGTGCAAGCAATCCAGGTCCGGCCCCTGAGCGGTCACGGGGATGGCGACGATTTCCAGGTGCAGGGTCTCGGCCAGCACCTTGAACCCCGAATACGTCAACGCGTCCACGGCGATCACATCCCCCGGCTTGAGCAGCGCCATCAAGGTCACCGCCAAACCATGCTGGGCGCCGCCGACCACCAGCACCTGCGCGGCCTCCACACTCAGACCCCGGCATGACAAGTGCCGAGCCATCGCCACACGCTCATGCAAACGACCGGCATGGGGTTGATAACGCAGCAGTGCCTCCAGGTCGCCGGACAGCGCCAACTGGCGCAACGCCGTGCGCAGCAACTCGGCCTGGCCCGGCAACGCGGGGTAATTAAAGTTGAGGTCGAGCATGCCGGCCGCCACCGCCATCTGCCCGCTGCCCTGCCCCGGCGGCAGCGAGATCTCGCGCACAAAGGTGCCACGCCCGGTTTCACCGCTGACCAGGCCCATGGCCGCCAGCTCCGTGTACACGCGACTGGCGGTGACCAGGGCCAGGCCATGCTCGGCCGCTAATTGGCGATGAGTGGGCAGACGCGTGCCGGCGGGCGTTTGCCCCGAGCGGATGGCTTCGGCAAAGGCGTCAACCAGCCGTTTGTAGCGGGCGCGGGGCATGGGCACTGTATCCATGACAATTTTTTGATTGTCTTAATCTTCAATCCTAGGATGGCTCTTACGCAATCTTTTCTTATTTCGGACGCCCACCATGGAACGCACCTCCCCCCTCGGCAGCCTGGACAGCAGCACCCAGGGTTGGATCAACGGTTTTATCGGCGTGCTGATTTTCAGCGGCTCGCTGCCCGCGACACGCCTGGCCGTGATGGAATTCGACCCGGTATTTCTCACCCTGATCCGTGCCACCATCGCCGCCGTGCTGGGGCTGCTGGGGCTGTGGCTGTTCAAGCAGAAGCGTCCCACACGCCGTCAATGGGGCCCGCTGGTGATCGTATCCCTCGGCGTGGTGATCGGTTTCCCGCTGCTCACCGCCCTGGCGCTGCAATACGTGACCTCCGCGCACTCCATCGTGTTCATCGGTTTGCTCCCCCTCGCCACCGCGCTCTTTGGCGTACTGCGTGGCGGCGAGCGGCCGCGTCCGGTGTTCTGGCTGTTCTCGATACTGGGCAGCGCACTGGTGATGGGTTACGCGGTCGCCCAGGGCTTGAGCGCCGCGCCCGCCGGCGACCTGTTGATGCTGTTGGCGGTGCTGGTGTGTGGCTTGGGGTACGCCGAGGGCGCCACGCTGTCGCGCAGCCTGGGCGGTTGGCAAGTGATCTGCTGGGCGCTGGTGGTGTCGCTGCCGGTGGTGCTGCCGCTGAGCCTGGTGCTGGCACCGTCCGACTTTACCGGCATCAGCCTGCCGGCCTGGCTCAGCCTGGCTTATGTAGCCTTGTTCAGCATGCTGATCGGCTTTGTGTTCTGGTATCGCGGGCTGGCTCAGGGCGGCATTGCCGCCGTTGGCCAGTTGCAATTGCTGCAACCGTTCTTCGGCCTGGCGCTGGCGGCGGGCCTGCTGCACGAACAGGTGAGCCTGGGCATGGTACTGGTGACCGTTACCGTGATCGGCTGCGTGGCCGGCGCCAAGCGCTTCGCCCGCTAGCGCTGTGGCGCAACCATCTTGAACTTGATGTGGATGTCGTTGGAGACCACGCTGTTACCGGCCCACTCCCCCTCGCCGATCTTGAAGTCGCCACGGTCAAGGATGAACTCGCCGTCAAAGACACCGATGCCATCCTGCTCCTTGAGCAGCACCTGCACATCCACCGGGCGCGTGGCGCCCTTGATGGTCAGGTTGCCGCTGATACGAAAACGACTGCCGCCCAGCGCCTTGACCCCGGTGGATTCATACACGCCCACCGGATAGGTCGCCGTATCGAACCAGGACGGGCGTTGCAGGGTGTCATTGGCCTCGTCACTGCCCGCATTGATGCTGGCGAGCTGAATCTTGAGCACTGCATGCGCCGCCTCCGGTTTCTGCGTGTCGAAGGTCAACGTGCCCTCGAACTGGCCGAACGTGCCGTACACGCGCTGCCCCAATTGCATGTAGGTAAAGCTGATCTGACTGGCGGTGGGGTTGACGTCCTTGTACTCCACGGCCTGAGCGCTGGCGATACAACCCAAAGCCAGGGCAACCGCTAAAATTCGACGTTTCATGCACCGCTCCGCAAAAGGTTGACTGTATTCCCATCCGGCGCTTGTCCTGCTAAACAGAGTAGCCACCCACCACCACAAGGACTTTGCATGCACGTCCCGTCCCTACAAGACATCACGGCCCCGGAAGGCATTTGCTTCGGCTGCGGCAGCAGCAACCCCCACGGCCTGCACCTCAAGAGCCGCTGGGATGAAGACCGCATCCACGTCATCGCCGAGTACCAACCCGACGCCCAGTACACCGGCTGGCCGGACCTGGTCTATGGCGGCCTGATCGCCATGCTGGTGGACTGCCATTCCAACTGGACCGCCATGGCCTGCCATTACCAGGCCGAACACCGCGAACCCGGCAGCCTGCCGCGTATCGATTGCGTCACCGGTAACCTGGGCATCAAATTCATCAAACCCACCCCCATGGGCGTCCCCCTGACCCTGCGCGCGCGGGTCGAAGGCGACGTGGGGCGCAAAACCCGCGTGATCTGCGAGGTATACGCGGGCGACGTGCTCACCGCAATCGGTGATTCGGTGTTCGTGCGCGTCGACACCGGGCAGCTGGCCGCCGCCGCCCATGGCCGCAACGGCTGAACCTGGTCTACATTGATTGCCACCGCCAATCGAGGATTGCACCGATGACTCGTCTCACCGCGAAGGACTTTGCCCCCGAACTGCTGGAACTCTACGACGGCTATGCCCACGGCAAGCTCAACCGGCGCGAGTTTCTCGACCGCGCGGCATTGTTCACCTTCGGCGGCTTGACCGCCTCGGCACTGCTGGCGGCGCTGAGCCCCAACTATGCCCTGGCCGAGCAGGTTAAATTCACCGACCCGGACATTGTCGCCGACTACATCACCTACCCCTCGCCCAAAGGTAACGGCACGGTACGCGGCTATCTAGTGCGCCCGGCCAAGGCTGCGGGCAAGTTGCCGGCGGTGGTGGTGGTCCACGAAAACCGTGGCTTGAATCCGTATATCGAAGACGTCGCCCGACGCCTGGCCAAGGCTGGATTTATCGCCCTGGCCCCCGACGGCCTGACCTCGGTCGGCGGCTACCCCGGTAACGATGAAAAAGGCGTGGCCCTGCAACAGACCGTCGACCCGACCAAACTGATGAACGACTTCTTCGCGGCCATCGAATGGCTGATGCAGCACGACAGCAGCACCGGCAAAGTCGGCATCACCGGCTTCTGCTACGGCGGCGGCGTGACCAACGCGGCGGCGGTGGCCTATCCCGAGCTGGGCGCGGCCGTTTCGTTCTATGGGCGCCAGCCGCAGGCCCAGGACGTGCCGCGGATCAAGGCGCCGATCATGCTGCACTTCGGCGAGCTGGATACACGGATCAACGAAGGCTGGCCGGCCTATGAGCAAGCGTTGAAAGCGGCAGGCACGACCTATGAGGCATTCATCTACAAGGGCGCCAATCACGGGTTCCATAATGATTCGACGCCGCGCTATGACGAAGCGGCGGCGAACCTGGCCTGGGAGCGCACACTGGGCTGGTTTCGCAAATATCTGAGCTAAAGCGAAGACGCTTCGAGCAACCAGTCCTTGAAAGCCGCCATCGCGGGCGTCTGCGCCCGCGACTGAAGGCGCGTCAACCAATAGCTGCCCGTGGTGATAGTCACATCGAACGGTTGGCGAATCACATCGGTGGACAGCTGCCGGGGGAACATCATCGCCGGCGCCAACGCCACGCCGATCCCTTGCAATGCCGCTTCCATCATCGCCAACGAGGAATCAAACACGATGCTGCGCGGCATCACGGTATCGGCGGGCAACCCTGCGGCCTGGAACCACAGGTTCCACTCATCGGCGCGGTAAGAGCGTAGCAAGGTGTGTTTCAACAGATCGTCCGCCGTGCGCAGTTGCTCGGCGATTGACGGCACGCAGAGCACGCTCAACGGCGCCACCAACAGTTGGCAGGCGTCAGTGCCGTGCCAGGCGCCCGCACCGAAACGAATCGCGTAATCCAAGCCTTCGGCAGCCACGTCCACACGGTTGTTGTGGGTGGACAGACGCAGATCGATAAACGGGTTGCGACTCTGGAAATCCGGCAGGCGCGGCAGCAACCAGCCCACCGCGAAGGTGCCGACCGCCCCCACGCTGAGCACCTCCCGATAATGCCCGCCTTCGAACTGGTCTAAGGTGTTGGTGATGCGGTCGAAAGACTCGTGTACCACCGGCAGCAGGGTTTCGCCTTCACGGGTCAGCATCAGCCCTCTGGGCAAACGCTTGAACAGGATGACATTCAACTGCGCCTCCAGACTCTTGACCTGATGGCTGACCGCCGCCTGGGTCACACACAGTTCGATGGCTGCCCGAGTAAAGCTCAAATGCCGGGCCGAGGCTTCGAATGCCCGCAGGGCATTGAGGGGCAGATGGGATCGCAGCATGTCTTAACCTTAGTTTTTCTAATGGCTGGTGCGAGATATCATCGGTTGTCGAAGGGTCGCACTCTGCCTAGATTTGCGTCGTTCGCGAAGACCTTGGTCATCGGCCCGTCACTTATATGGAAGCCAGATTGTATGTACGAAAAATCCTTTATCAATGCACGAATCGTCCTATTTTACGCATTATTACTCGGTGCCGGGTCTTGCGTCGCCGCCACCGACCTGCGTGCGGTCGTGGACAATAACGTCGAACCACTGATGCAGCAACAAGGCATCGCCGGCCTGTCCGTCGCCGTGGTGAACAGGGGCCAAGTGCAATACTTTAACTACGGCGTAGCCTCCAGGGACACTCGGCAACCCGTCAGCCAGGACACACTGTTCGAAATCGGCTCGGTCAGCAAAACGTTCACGGCAACCCTCGGCGGTTATGCCCAGGCCACCGGCAAACTCAAGCTATCGGACAAGGCCAGCGAGCACTTGTCGCCTTGAAAGGCAGTGCCTTCGACCAGATCAGCCTGCTGCAACTGGCCACTTACACCCCCGGCGGCCTGACCTTGCAGTTTCCCGACTCGGCCGACAGCGCCGACCGCATGCTCAACTACTTCCAGCACTGGAAACCCACCTACGCGCCGGGCGCGCAGCGCCTGTATTCCAACCCGAGCATCGGCCTGTTCGGCTACCTGACGGCGCAAAGCATGGGCCAGCCGTTCAAGGTCGCCATGGAGAAGACCCTGCTGCCAAGGCTGGGCCTGAAGAACACCTATGTCAGCGTCCCCGCCGACAAGGCCGGGCTGTACGCCCAGGGCTATGACAAGAACCAGAAACCGGTGCGCGTAAGCCCTGGCGCACTGGACAGCGAAGCCTATGGCCTCAAGACCAGCGCCCAGGACCTGGCGCACTACGTGATGGTCAACATGCACCCCGACACGCTGGAAAAACCCTTGCAGCAGGCCATCGACACCACCCACACCGGTCATTACACCGTCAACGACATGACCCAGGCCCTGGGCTGGGAGTACTACTCTTACCCGATCACGTTGCAAGCGTTGACCGACGGTAACTCGACCCCCATGGCGATGGAGCCGCACAAAGCCAACTGGCTGGCCAAACCCCAGGTGCAGCCCGCCAATATGCTGTTCAACAAAACCGGCTCTACCGGCGGCTTTGGTGCCTATGTAGCGTATGTCCCGAGCAAGGACATCGGCGTGGTCATCCTGGCGAACAAGAACTACCCGAATGCCGAGCGGGTGAAGGTGGCGCATGCAATCCTGAGTGCACTGGACCAATAAGCCGCTACCTGAGGATGCGCTTGTAGTAATCGTCTTCAGGTTCAGGCTGGAAGTGGATATCACGGATAAACGCTTCCAGCCGCTGGGTGTTGCGCTTGGCGCAATGCCGTCGAACGAGGTCCAGGTTCTGGAGTAACTGGTCGTATTCGCCTTCCATCAATGCCAGCGCCAGGTCAAGTACGCCCGCATCACCCCAGGCGCGGATGATTTCGTTCTTTTCGTCAGAAGACCTCTTCGCTTTAGCCAAGGATCGCCTGGCGAGTATCATTAGAAATGACTTGGGGCCACCTTCCAGGTCCGTTGCGAAGCCTTTTTTGGCAAAATGCGGGATGTGATTTACATCGCAATAATCATTGACGAACCGATAGTAGACAGCCAGCTCATACAACAAGGTTTTCAGGGTTCCATAGATCAGGGCATCCAACGGTCTCAAACTTTGACAGACGTCCAAGATGAAAACCAAAAAGCAGCCCGTATTGGCTTGAGCAATCAACCTGTACTCGTCCAGCGTCGGCAACACACTGCCTTCACTCGCTGAAACATCCAGGTATTGACCGATGTGCAGGGCTTCAAGACTCTGCAGGCCGGCATTCATGACAGTGACGTTATCCAGGACGGCGAGATGCTGAAGGCCTGCCAGGTAGCCGTGCATGCCTGAAATAATTGCCACGTTCGCGCCGTACGTTGACCATACCGAGGGTTGCCCCCGCCGCAAGTGATCTCCATCGAACACATCGTCGTGTATCAACGAAGCGGTATTCATCAGCTCAACCGCCTCGCACAGCACACTCGCTTGCGTCGAGGGGACGCCAAAGAACATGGCGAGCGCCCAGGCAAGCTCGGTGCGAATGAGTTTTCCATGGAACTGGGTCTGGTAAGCGAACGGCTCAATCCACTGGGATTTGGCATGCGCATATCGGGTGGCATCGATGCGGCGACGGGGCTATTCATGGGTATCCTTCAACACTATGAGTTTACTCACCGGTAAAAGACCCACCGCACAACCTGGCCACCGCATTACCTCGACATTGCTTCCTTGCCTTTAACCTTAGCGGCGTACGCGCCACGCATGCTTTTTTTTGGCAATAAAAAACTGCAACCATAGCGCACAGAACTATTGCGCCGCGCCCGCCGCATCGCCATTCAAAATTCGTATAACGCCCGGTCGCGGACTCATCTACGTTAATAACTGTCAGCGTCTTTCATGCGTCACCGGGTACACGAGATGACAGGGTTATTGTCTGGCGGAACGGCTTTCCCATTGAGCCCATACACGGACGAAGCACAAAGCCATACGCGTCAGTGGCTAAACCGTATGGGGCTGGAAGCCACGCCTCATGCGGCCCATCAATTGGATATCTACGTACCGGGCACTTATGCCGGTTACATGTGGAGTGATGCGCCTGCGGACATCCTGCTGATCCTGTCCGATCTGGTGGGCTGGTTCAGTTGCCAGGACGACCTCGCCGATGAGGACTGCAAGGACCCGGACATCCTCGAACGCCTGATTCGCGGCGTGTACACCCGAGCGTTCACCTCGAACACGGCGAGCCGCGAACCACTCGCCTGCGCACTCGCCGATATCGTGCACAGGGCCGCCCGCCTGATGCCGCCGATCTGGAAACAACGCGTCGCGGAGCAATACGCCAATTACCTCGCCCCGTGCGCCGTCGCGCTCGTGCATCGGCTGCACCACACTCAACCGGGTGCCGACGGCTATGAAAGCCTTTGGCAAAACGCCGGTGGATTTCAGGTGTGCCTGGAGTTCACTTACCTGGCACAAAATATCAACTTGCCCAGCGCCCTCTACTACAGCTCCCCCTGGCAGGAGCTTCGCAGCCTGGCGTTGAACCTGTTCAAAGCGGTCAACGATGTCATCTCGTTCCCAACCATGGAAGATCCCAACGAGGATATTTTCAACCTGCTGACTCACCTCAGACACACTCGCGGGTTTACCGCGCAACAGGCCACTGAGGATGTGTCCCAACGCATTGAGCAATGGGCTGAACGCTTTTCCCAAGCCCAGGCCATATTGCCTGAACGGCTTGCAACGCTGGGATTTGACGAGCGCAGCCAGGAACAGGCGCAGGTCTGCGCCCAGGCCCTGCATAACCAGTGGCGCGGCAATATTGCCTGGCACCTGGCGGCGCCGCGTTATCGGGCAATCCGCTTCAAGGGCGAGTGAGAAATCCCCGGCCGCCCAGCCGTAAAAACATCTAGGCTTAACAGTCACCTTGCCAGTGGAGACCTCCCATGCAGCTCGAAGGATCCTGCCATTGCGGCGCCGTGACATTCAGCCTCATCAGTGCGCGCCCCTACCCTTATCAGCGCTGTTACTGCTCGATCTGCCGCAAGACCCAGGGCGGTGGCGGCTATGCGATCAATCTGGGCGGCGATGCCAAGAGCTTAAAGGTGCGCGGTCGCAAAATGATCAATATCTACACCGTCACAGCGGGCCTGCATACGCCCACGTCATCCGAAACGAGGCCCCGCCCAACTCCGAATCCAGAGCATGCACCTGCCCGCCATGCCATTGCGATACCTGCTGCACCAGACAGGCCCCATGTTTTCCATGTATTTTCAGTGTGCAGTCGCGGATAGAAGAGCGGGGAATTATAGGTAGCAAACTGAACAACTGAATCAACGGTCCAGCAGCAGTCGACGACGCTGCATGTTTTAAAGCGCTTTTAACAAATAAACTGCGTTTTTTAATGTCATCCACAGGGTGCTATGCGCAAAAACGTCACGTTTCACCTGCTGCGCCGAAGCTTTCTGGTGATTTGGCTAAAAAGGACATCGACGCGGTGATAGCAAAAGAAAACAGAACCGCCACAACGATCAAGACACTATTAACGACACCAAACCATGGAGATACATAATCTCGAAAGGCGAGCCAAGATATATATGCACCACAGGACATCATTAGAAAAACCGACAAAACTGTGCCTATCAAGAATGCTTCTATTGCGACCCTTCCTTGGGAAGCATAAATACCTTTTAACATTGAAAATATGGTCATGGCGAAAAGAACCATTGCGGCCATTGGCAATTCCGGACTTGCCATAAACTGAGCATACGAACCGTTTAACGAATTCCCAATACCGTAAAATACAAACGGTAGGAGTACGAAGAGAATTTCAACACCCGCTCCACGGTAAAGCCAAACCCGTTCTCTTAAACGCCCTTTAGGTGTTCCAAAAAGCATCCCACATAAACTCGGCGTTAAACAACAAATCAGCACAGTAGCACTCCAGAAGGAAGGCTCAAAAAACAACTGCGGCATAACCCACTCCACTTGATAAAAATGCAACAGCGCTTGCACGGATTCGTTTACATTTTTTTTAAACGGCCGGCACGCCACTGTGAAAGCGGAACTCGACATCGGGCGACTCGATCAACGCTTGCTCGGCCGCCCTCACCCGCTCGATTACCTGGGCGATATCCCGGGCCTCGCCATACTGATAAGCCAGCTTCAGGTAGCCCTGGAAGTGCCGAGCTTCGCTTTTGAGCAAACCGAAGTAGAACTTGCCGAGTTCTTCATCCAAATGCGGCACCAGCGCCTCGAAGCGCTCACAACTGCGCGCCTCGATAAAGGCACCGACCACCAGAGTATCCACCAGCTTCACCGGTTCGTGGCTGCGCACCACTTTGCGCAAACCCGAGGCATAACGGCTGGCGTGCAGCTGGCGCAGCTCGATCTTGCGCTTTTTCAGCAGGCGCATGACTTGCTCGTGGTGCACCAGTTCTTCCCGGGCCAGGCGCGACATCATATTGATCAGGTCGACGTGGCCATGGTACTTGGCGATCAGGCTCAGGGCGGTGCTGGCGGCCTTGAATTCGCAGTTCTTGTGGTCGATCAGCAGGGTTTCCTGATCGGCCAGCGCGGCCTGGACCCAGGCGTCGGGGGTGCGGCAACCGAGGAATTCGTGGATTTCGGGCAGGTTCATCGGGCTCACGGGCAAAGGATCACAAAAGGCCGGCGATTATACCGACCACGCGGCAGACCACCAGCCACCGGCCTTGATGTGCATCAACATGACGCGCCGCGGGCAGCAACTATAGTTATTCCACGCCCCCCCCTTTTGGAGATCCCGACCATGCAAGCCATCCGCAGCATCCTGGTGGTCATCGAGCCTGAACATTCCGAAAGCCTGGCCCTCAAGCGCGCCAAGTTGATTGCCGGGGTGACCGGTGCACACCTGCACTTGCTGGTCTGCGACAAGCAGCATGAGCATTCGGCGCTGTTGAGCCTGCTCAAGGCCGGTTTGCAGGAGGACGGTTACAGCGTGACCACCGAGCAGGCATGGAATGAAAGCCTGCATGAAACCATCATCGATGTGCAGCAGGCTGAAGGTTGCGGCCTGGTGATCAAGCAGCACTTTCCCGACAGCCCGCTGAAAAAGGCGCTGCTGACGCCGGCGGACTGGAAGTTGTTGCGTTATTGCCCGACGGCGGTGCTGTTGGTCAAGACCGCCACGCCCTGGGCCGGCGGGGTCATCCTGGCGGCGATCGACGTGGGCAACACCGACGGTGAGCACCGCTCGCTGCACAACTCGATCATTGATCACGGCTTTGACATTGCCAGCCTGGCCAAGGCGCAGTTGCACGTGATCAGCGCCCATCCGTCGCCGATGCTGTCGGCGGCGGACCCGACGTTTCAACTCAAGGAAACCATCGAGGCGCGTTATCGCGAGCAGTGCAGAGCGTTCCAGGCCGAGTTCGACGTGGATGACAGCCACTTGCATATCGAGGAAGGCCCGGCGGATGTGCTGATTCCCTTTGCGGCGCACAAATACCAGGCGGCCGTCACCATCATCGGCACCGTGGCGCGCACCGGCCTGACCGGCGCATTGATCGGCAATACGGCGGAAGTGGTGCTCGACAAGGTAGAAGGCGACGTACTGGTGCTCAAGCCGCAGACGCTGATGGATCACTTGGAAGAGCTGGCAAACAAAGCCTGACGCTGATCCCCCTTCCACATTCTGGACTCGTGTTGTCAGTCGGCGAGCGCATCTCTCAGAAACCCCGGCGCGATATAGCGCTGGTAATGCGCCTCGGACAGGATAAAGAACTCACGGTCGATCGCATCGCGCAGGTCCGGCAGGGGCCAGTCGCGAAACTCCGGCAACAGCACCATCCCGTACGCCTCCAGGTTATTGATCACCCGCGCTCCGCGGGCGATCAACTGGTACGCCCAGCAATACGGGGACTGGTGCGGCACGAAGCGGATCTTGCGCTGTTCCAATTGGCTACGCAGGGTTCTCGGGTCAAAAATCTCCACTTTGCCGGCCATCACCTGCACCAACAGCTGCTCCAACCGCAGCCACACCGCGCGTTTTTGTTCTTCGTCATAGCCATTCCACTGGACCACTTCATGGTGGAAACGCTTGCAACCACGGCACACGAGATCGCCGTAAACCGTGGAGCACAGGCCGACGCAGGGGGTCTTGATGGTTTGGTTGGGCATGGGCAACGACACGCAAATCAGCGAAACAGTCTGCCATGTTAGCCCTTTGTCTAAGGTTGATCATCCAGCAAACTTGCGGTGGCAACTTACCTTTAGAATTTTTTTGCCGTAGAATCATCCGGCCTTGTAAGGCGCCAATAATCCGCTGGAAGCTGTTTTCAAAGCGTCACGAGCACAGTCGTTCCTTCAGAACGGTATTGGCGCGGGATTGACCCCGGTAGGTCAAAAACCGCGCCAACCCTCATCAGCTCCGTTCTGCAGGCGTAAAACTTTGAAAGCAGCTTCTGTAAGGAATGCCGGCAGCGCTGGCTTTGCGGCCCAAAAAGCCCCCGAGCGCATGCGTGCCGTTCATTTCTGGATGAGCGTCCCGTGGGACCACTGATGAGGGTAATAACTGTGCTTGAAGCCTACCGCAAACATATCGAAGAGCGTGCAGCACTGGGTATCGTTCCCCAGCCGCTTAATGCCGAACAAACCGCAGGCCTGGTCGAGCTGCTGAAAAATCCCCCGGCTGGCGAAGAAGAATTCCTCGTTGACCTGATCACCAACCGCATTCCACCAGGCGTTGACGAAGCTGCCTACGTCAAGGCCGGTTTCCTGTCCGCCCTGGCCAAGGGCGAAGCCACTTCCCCCCTGATCGACAAGAAACGCGCCGTTGAACTGCTGGGCACCATGCAGGGCGGCTACAACATCGTGACGTTGGTCGAGCTGCTGGACGACGCCACGCTGGCGCCTGTCGCCGCCGCCCAACTCAAGCACACCCTGCTGATGTTCGATGCGTTCCACGACGTGGCTGAAAAAGCCCGCAACGGCAACGAACACGCCAAAGGCGTGATCCAGTCCTGGGCTGACGGCGAGTGGTTCCGCAACCGCCCAACCCTGGCCGACAAGATCAGCCTGCGCGTATTCAAGGTCACCGGCGAAACCAACACCGACGACCTGTCCCCTGCCCCGGACGCCTGGTCCCGCCCCGACATCCCGCTGCACGCCCTGGCCATGCTGAAAATGGCCCGCGAAGGCATCGTACCGGACGAGCAAGGCAAAACCGGCCCGATGAAGCAGATCGAAGAGATGCGCGGCCAAGGCTTCCCGATCGCCTACGTCGGTGACGTGGTCGGTACCGGTTCGTCGCGTAAATCGGCGACCAACTCCGTACTGTGGTTCTTCGGCGATGACGTTCCTTACGTGCCGAACAAGCGCGCAGGCGGTTTCTGCTTCGGCAGCAAGATCGCGCCAATCTTCTACAACACCATGGAAGATGCCGGTGCATTGCCGATTGAATTCGACGTGACCAACATGAACATGGGCGACGTGATCGACCTGTACCCGCATGCTGGCAAAGTCTGCAAACACGGCACCGACGAAGTCCTGACCACCTTCGAAATGAAAACCCCGGTGCTGCTGGACGAAGTCCGCGCCGGCGGCCGTATCCCGCTGATCATCGGCCGTGGCCTGACCGACAAGGCTCGCGCCGAGCTGGGTCTTGGCCCAACCGATCTGTTCAAGCTGCCTGAAGCGCCTGTCGACACCGGCAAAGGCTTCACCCTGGCACAGAAAATGGTCGGCAAGGCCTGCGGTCTGCCGGAAGGCAAAGGCGTTCGCCCAGGTACTTACTGCGAACCGAAGATGACCACCGTGGGTTCCCAGGACACCACCGGTCCGATGACCCGTGATGAACTCAAAGACCTGGCGTGCCTGGGCTTCTCGACCGACCTGGTGATGCAGTCCTTCTGCCACACCGCGGCCTATCCGAAGCCGATCGACGTGACCACCCACCACACGCTGCCTGACTTCATCATGACCCGTGGCGGTGTATCGCTGCGCCCAGGCGACGGCATCATCCACAGCTGGCTGAACCGCATGCTGCTGCCGGACACCGTCGGCACCGGTGGTGACTCCCACACCCGTTTCCCGATGGGCATCTCGTTCCCGGCCGGTTCCGGTCTGGTCGCGTTCGCCGCAGCCACTGGCGTAATGCCACTGGACATGCCGGAATCGATCCTGGTGCGCTTCAAAGGCAAAATGAAACCTGGCATCACCCTGCGTGACCTGGTTCATGCCATTCCTTACTACGCGATCCAATCGGGTCTGTTGACCGTAGAAAAGAAAGGCAAGAAAAACGCCTTCTCCGGCCGCATCCTGGAGATCGAAGGCCTGAACGACCTGACGTTGGAACAAGCTTTCGAGCTGTCCGACGCCTCGGCCGAACGTTCAGCCGCCGGTTGCACCATCAAGCTGTCCAAAGAGTCCGTGACCGAGTACCTGAACTCCAACATCACCCTGCTGCGCTGGATGATCGGCGAAGGCTACGGTGATGCACGCACTCTGGAACGTCGTGCTCAAGCGATGGAAGCCTGGGTGGCCAACCCTGAGCTGATGGAAGCCGATGCCGACGCGGAATACGCCGAAATCATCGAGATCGACCTGTCGGAAATCAACGAGCCGATCCTCTGCGCACCAAACGACCCGGACGACGCCCGTCTGCTGTCCAGCGTTGCCGGCGAGAAGATCGACGAAGTGTTCATCGGTTCGTGCATGACCAACATCGGTCACTTCCGCGCTGCCGGTAAGTTGCTGGAACAGGTCAAGGGTCAGCTGCCCACCCGTCTGTGGCTGTCGCCGCCGACCAAGATGGACGCTCACCAACTGACCGAAGAAGGCTACTACGGCATCTACGGCAAGGCCGGCGCACGCATGGAAATGCCGGGCTGCTCGCTGTGCATGGGTAACCAGGCACGTGTTGAGCCGAATTCGACCGTAGTGTCGACCTCGACCCGTAACTTCCCGAACCGTCTGGGTGATGGTGCGAACGTCTACCTGGCCTCGGCCGAGCTGGCGGCAGTCGCCTCCACGCTGGGTCGCCTGCCGACCGTCGAAGAGTACATGGGCTACGCGGCCAAGCTGGACACCATGGCCAGCGACGTCTACCGCTACCTGAACTTCGACCAGATCGCCGAGTTCCGCAAGATCGCTGCAAGCGCCAACATCCCGGTGATTCAAGCCTAAGGTGTTGATGTGAGGAACGCCGCGTATCGCAAGGTACGCGGCGTTTTTTTATGCCTGGAATACAAACAAATGTGGGAGGGTCTGCCCCATCACGGAGTGCCAGTTGATACATTTGTCACTTGACCTGCCGCTATCGGGGGCAAGCCCCCTCCCACCAGTTTCGACCGCGCCAGGCCGGTC
>NZ_JAFHKI010000038.1 GCF_016937615.1 Pseudomonas lactucae
GGCAAGCCCCCTCCCACCTTGAATGTGTTCACAGATCAAAATGTGGGAGGGGCGGTGCGACGATTCGACTTGCCCCCGATGACTATTTCACAGGCAACTCAATTCTTTCGGATTCACCCGGCACCGTCGGCCAATCCCCAGCCGCCCAACGCTGCCTGGCCTGCTCGATCACCGCGGGATCGCTCGCGACAAAATTCCAATTGATCCGCCTCGGTCCATCCAGCGGCGCGCCGCCAAACACCACCAGGTGGCAATCGGAGTCGGCACACACGGTCATCGCCTGTCCGCTCGGCAACACCACCAGGCTCTGCGCCTGCAACGGTTCGCCGTCGAGCTGCGCGTCACCTGCCAGCACGTACAGCGCGCGTTCCTCATGCTCGTCCGGGATCAGCAGGGTGGTTGCCGTCTGCATCCGTACCTCGGCATACAGCGTGGGCGACAGCACCGGTACCGGCGATTTGAGGCAGAACCCACTGCCGGCGATCAAGCGAATGTGCACGCCCAGGTTATCGCTCACCGGCAGGCTCGCCGCCGGGTGATGGCTGTAATGCCCCGGTCCCGTTTCATGGTCCTTGGGCGAGGCCAGCCATACTTGCAAGCCATGCAGGTTGAAACCACTGGCCTTGAGCGCCTCGGGCGTGCGTTCCACGTGGGCAATCGCGCTGCCGGCGGTCATCCAGCTGACATCACCGGCCTGTACCACCTGATCGGAACCCAGGCTGTCCTTGTGCTGCAGCGCGCCTTCGAACAAGTAGGTGAGGGTGGACAGCCCGATATGCGGGTGCTGGCGGATATTCATGCCGCTGCCCGCTGCATAGCGGGTTGGCAGCATATGGTCGAAAAACACAAAGGGCCCGACGCTGCGGCATTCTCGCGATGGCAGCGGGCGCAGGATCGGTTGGCCTTCGACGTCTTCCTGGCGAGGGCGGATCACGGTGAGGGGGGGCATGGTGCGTCCCAATCTGAGCGGGTTAGTTAGGCTTGAGCATAACCCGCTCGGCGAGAGACTGCTGCTATTGACTGAACGCCCCTTCCGACAGCGTGGTCTGGATGTTGACCTCTGCGGTGGTCATCAGCTTGTGCACCGGGCATTTGTCGGCCACGCGGTGCAGTTCGTCACGTTGCGCGTCGGTGAGCACGCCTTTGAGGGTCAGTTTGACATTAAGGGTGTATTTGCCCTTTTGCTCCTCGGCGGCATCGTGGGTGACTTCTACGGTGACACCGGTGAGCGGGATGTCTTTCTTCTGCGCATACAGCCTGACGGTCAGGGCCTTGCACGACGCCAATGCGGCATCGAAGTAATCATGGGGGGAGGGCGCGGAATCGTCGCCGCCCAGGCTTTTGGGCAGGTCGGTAAACAGCTCGTGGTTATTGATGTTGACACTGTGGCGGAAGTTTTCAGCGTTCAGCGTATTCACGGTAACAGGCATGGCGAACCCCATGGAGTGGCGGGATGAAGGTCATGCAGTTATAGAGCATGCGGGCACGCCGGTGTTCCGTGTTTTCCCTCGATGAACCCTGGCGGGTCGCTGAAGGTCTACCCGTATCAGCCCCTATCGAGGTTTCACCGTGCCCTGGACCCGCCTGAGTCTCGCCTTGTTACTGGGCGCCAGCAGCCTTGCCGTGCAGGCCCGCGACTATGCCTACAGCGATGCGCACCTGCATTACGTGGATTTTTTCCAGGAAACGGCAGGCATGGACAACTTGCTCAAGGCCATGCAGGAACATCGCATCGAACATGTGATGATTTCCGGCATTCCCGTGGCGAAGAAATGGCACGAAGACGAGCCCAAGCGTCCGCGCTATTACGCGGGTGATGACGCCGATGCCTATTGGTACAGCGCCACGGATGTGATCGTCGCCGCCGCCGTGAACAAGCTCACCGCCGAGCAGCGCCAGCACTTCCATCCGTTTCTGAGCGGCTTCAACCCCAATGACAAGAACTCCGACGCACATATCCAGCGCATGCTCGACCTCAACCCAGGGCTGTGGCAGGGCATTGGCGAGGTCTTCACTCGGCACGACGACCTCACGGCCCTGACATCCGGCGACACCCCGCGCGCCAACAACGAAGCCATGACACGCATCTATCACCTGGCTGCCGAAAACGACCTGCCGGTGATGCTGCACTCCAACATCACCTCCAAGCGCGAGCGCAACCCGCTGTACCTGGCCGAAGTGGAGCAGCCGCTGCGCAACCATCCACATACCCGGTTTATCTGGGCGCATGCGGGCACCAGCAAGGAGATCCACCGGCATCAGGTGCAACTGGATTTTTTATTGCCCACCTTGGACCGCCTGTTGGAGGCTTACCCCAATCTATACATTGACCTGTCCTGGAGCATGCTCACGCCGTATTTGCTGGACGAGGCGGGCAAGCCTCGGCCGGAGTGGGTAAAGCTCGTGGAGCGCTTCCCGGACCGCTTCATGCTGGGCTCGGACGTCGTCGGGCGTTTCAATAAGCTGGGTAAGGAAATGCGCCGCTTTGACCCGTTCCTTGACGCGTTGCCCGAGGACATTGCCCGCAAGGTGGCGCGGGATAACTTTCTGGCGGTGCTGCCGAAGACTGCGCGTGATAGCTCGGCACGTTAGCGGAGTGTCAGGCATGCCGCCAACGCAGTCTCGCCAAGGCTCGACAGCTGCTACGCATCGGCACGCACGTTTCAGATAGGGTCGCCCATAAAAAAGCCCCGAACCAGTCGGGGCTTTTTCATGGATCAAGCTACAGGGCTTACTTGCCCTGCCAGCGTTTCAGTACCAGGGTGGCGTTGGTGCCACCGAAGCCGAAGCTGTTGCTCATCACGGTGTCGATTTTGACGTTCTCAACGGTCTTGGTCAGGATCGGCATATCGGCGACGACCGGGTCGATCTCGTCGATGTTGGCCGAGCCGGCCATGAAGTTGCCTTCCATCATCAGCAGGCAGTAGATTGCTTCGTGAACGCCGGCGGCGCCCAGAGAGTGACCGGACAGGCTCTTGGTGGAGCTGATCTTCGGAGCCTTGTCGCCGAATACCGCACGCACACCTTCCATTTCCTTGGCATCGCCGACTGGAGTCGAAGTGCCGTGGGTGTTCAGGTAGTCGATCGGGGTATCGACAGTGGACATCGCCATCTGCATGCAGCGGATGGCGCCTTCACCGCTTGGCGCAACCATGTCGTAGCCGTCGGAAGTAGCGCCGTAGCCGACGATTTCCGCGTAGATCTTGGCGCCACGGGCCAGAGCGTGTTCCAGCTCCTCGACCACCACCATGCCGCCACCGCCGGCGATGACGAAACCGTCACGCTTGGCGTCGTAGGCGCGGGAGGCTTTTTCCGGGGTTTCGTTGTATTGCGTGGACAGTGCGCCCATGGCGTCGAATAGGAACGACTGGCTCCAATGCTCTTCTTCACCGCCGCCGGCGAACACGATGTCCTGCTTGCCCAACTGGATCTGCTCGACAGCGGTACCGATGCAGTGAGCACTGGTGGCGCAGGCGGAGGAGATCGAGTAGTTCACGCCCTTGATCTGGAATGGCGTGGCCAGGCAGGCGGAAACGGTGCTGCCCATGGTCCGTGTTACACGGTACGGGCCAACGCGCTTCACGCCTTTTTCGCGCAGGATGTCCAGCGCTTCCATCTGGTTCAGGGTGGATGCGCCGCCGGAGCCGGCGATCAGGCCGGTACGTACGTTCGACACCTGGTCTTCGCTCAGGCCGGAGTCAGCAATCGCATCCTTCATGGCCAGGTAGGCGTAGGCGGCAGCGTGGCCGACGAAGCGATAGATCTTGCGATCGATCAGTTCTTCGAGAGGCAGGTCGATGGAGCCGGAAACCTGGCTACGCAGACCCATTTCGGCATATTCCGGGTTGAAGCGGATGCCAGGGCGACTTGCACGCAGGTTAGCGGTGACGGTCTCTTTGTCATTGCCCAGGCAAGAAACGATGCCCAGACCAGTGATAACGACGCGGCGCATGCGGATAACCCTTTAAAAGTTGTCAGTGGAAGTGAATACGCCGACCCGAAGGCCTTCGGCAGTATAGATCTCGCGACCGTCGACGCTCACCGAACCATCGGCGATGGCCAGGTTCAGCTTGCCCTTGAGGACGCGCTTGATTTGAATGTTGTAGGTGACTTTTTTGGCGGTCGGCAGGACCTGGCCAAAGAACTTCACTTCGCCCGAACCCAGGGCACGACCGCGGCCCGGCAGGCCTTGCCAGCCGAGGAAGAAGCCGACCAGTTGCCACATGGCGTCGAGGCCCAGGCAGCCCGGCATCACAGGGTCGCCTTCGAAATGGCAGGCGAAGAACCACAGGTCCGGATTGATATCCAGCTCGGCGACCAATTCACCTTTGCCGTACTTGCCACCCTCTTCGCTGATATGGGTGATGCGATCCACCATCAGCATGTTCGGGGCGGGCAGTTGCGCGTTACCTGGGCCGAACAGCTCACCGCGACTGCAGCGCAGCAGATCTTCCCGGGTAAAGGCGTTTTGTTTGGTCATGCGAGCTCCTCAATAATCCCATGCGGCAGGGTAGGGCAAATCTTCCCGAACCGAATGAAGCGTTCATGCCTCATGTCGGCAGCCTACACATAGACTATTGCGTTGTAGTGAAAGTCACAGCGTCAAGGCACTGAATGTACACTTGTTCACTGAAATTTTAAACCGGGCCTGTCTGTCGACCCGTTTGGGTGCCTAAGACTGCCGCACTTTCGCCTTTCACGCCAGTCACAGTTGGCATAATGGCGAGGAGCTATTGCACCCAGCGCTGCAGGATTTGCTGCAAATCGGTACGTTTGAACGGCTTGGCCAGGTAATCGTTCATTCCCGCTGCCAGGCAAGCTTCCCGGTCGCCCTGCAAGGCATTGGCGGTCAGCGCGATGATCGGCAGGTCGGCGCATCCCGGCAGCTGGCGAATCCGGCGCGTGGCCTCGTAGCCATCGATCAGGGGCAGTCGGCAATCCATCAGGATCGCCGTAAAGATCAGGCTCTCGGCGCTGCGGATCGCTTCGGCGCCGTCGGTGGCCAGGCTCACTTCAAACCCCAGGCTGCGCAGCATGGCCTCGACCACCGTACGGTTGACCGGGTTGTCTTCCACCAACAACACATGGCGACCATCCCCCGCGCCGGTTTTGCCGCCGGCGTCGGCGGCGACTGCCGGAAGGCTGTGCTGGTCGATGGCCAGCGGGATTTCCAGGGTAAACACCGAACCATGGCCTTCTTCGCTCTCGGCGCGCAGGGTGCCGCCCATGCGCTCGGCCAGGGTGCGTGCGATGGGCAGGCCCAGGCCGGTGCCGCCGTAACGTCTTGAGATGGAACTGTCGGCTTGCTGGAACGCATCGAACATCCGCTCCAGGCGCTCAGTGGAAATACCGATACCGCTGTCGCGCACGATGCAGGTGAACCACACCAGCTCATGGTCAAGGGGCTGCCAATCAGACTCGACGCTGACCGTGCCGTGCTCGGTGAATTTGAGCGCGTTGCCGATCAGATTCACCAGGATCTGTCGGATACGCGTCGGATCGCCCTGCACCCTCAGCGCTTCCAAGCCCTGCGCAACCCCCAGCGTGAGCGCCAGCCCGCGCTGCTGGGCGCTGTGCTGGAACGCCTGGGCGCAGCTGTTGATCAGGTCGGCCAGGTTGAATGGAATATGTTCCAGTTCCAGGGCTGCGCGTTCGATGCGCGAGAAGTCGAGGATGTCGTTGATCACCTTGAGCAAATGCTCGGTGGACTCGGAGGCCAGGGCCGCATATTCGGTCTGCTCCTCGGTCATCTCGGTGGTTTCGAGCAACTGCAACATGCCCAGCACGCCGTTCATCGGGGTGCGCAGTTCATGGCTCATCATGGCCAGGAAGTCCGACTTGGCGTTGTTGGCGCGCTCGGCCTCTTCGCGGGTCTGGATCAACTGGGCCATGGCCTGCTGCTGTTCGCGGCTGGCCTGGTTGAGGCCTTCGGCAAGGTTGTTGATATGCCGCGACAAATCGCCCAGTTCCGAGTCATCCACGATCGGCAGCGCCGTTTTGTATTCGCCTTTCTGGATGGCCTTGACCGCGTGGCCCATGGCGCTGATCGGTTGCGACAGGCTGGCCGCCAGGCGTCGGGCCAGCAGGAAGGTGAACAACAGGGCGAACAACGCGAGGATCCCGGCCTTGAACAGGATCTCCTGCTGGCGTTGGCTGAACGCATCATTGGACATGCCGACGATCACCCGGCCCAGATAGTCGGCACGCGGTGCCTTGGGTTCGCTGAGGTTGTCCTGGAAAAAGTCATTACCCAGCTGGATATGCTGCAGGCGAATCGGCGCCTGAAACACCTTCACCGACAGTGAACGGTCGTGTTTGTCCGACGGTTGTTCGACGTAGACCAGTATGTTTTCGGTGCTGTCCTGGATCTCCAGGAAGCGCACATGGGGCGTGGCCAGGGTGGCGCGCAGCAGGCTTTCGAGCACATCGTTGTTGCCGGAGATCACCCCGTATTCAGTGGCGGGTGCCAGTTGGTTGGCGATCAGTTGGCCGGTGTGGTCCAGTTCCTGGCGCAGGTCCTGGATACGCACGAAGGTAAAGAAGCTGATCAACAGCAATGTCAGCAACAGTGCCGGGCCCAGGGTGATGAGCTGGGTGCGGGTGTTGATGTCCCAACGACGACGCAAGGTCATGGGCGTTTTTCTCCTTCGGCCAGGCGGGCGGCGACGCTGGTTTCGTCGACCTGTTCGATGCCCAGTGAGCGCGCGACCTGCGGGTTGCCCACGACTTTGAAGTGTTCCGGGTACAGCGCGCGCGGCCAGGTGGCCGGGGGTTGGTCCAGCAAGCGGTCAAGCACCGCCAGCCAGTCGGCCTGGTCGCTGTAGGTGCTGGCGAGGCTGCCGGCCTTGACGAAGCCGGCGTTGGGGCCCACCAGCGGCAGTTGCTGGGCGTAGCTGCTCAGTAACAGGTTTTTCGCGGTTTTCGGGTTGTACAGCTGCGGGTCGTCGAGGCCGAGCAGCACGTCACTGTTCCTGAACAGATTCTGCAACGGACGGCTGTCGTTGGTGTTGTCCCAGCGTTGCGGCACGATTTCCAGCTCCAGCGCCGCTGCGTGCCGGCGCAACTCCGGCAGCAGGAATTCACTCTCGGCGCCGTAGAGCACGCCGATGCGTCGCGCCTGCGGCAGGATGCTGGCGATCAGGTGCAGTTGCCGCGCAAGCGGCGGGTCGCTCCATAGCAGGCTGACCTGTGCGTGCGGCGCGCTGCCCAGGTGTTGATGGCCTTGCAGCCGGCTGATGCGCATGACCAGGGTGGGCGGGCCCTGGGTCTCCTGCAGGCGCCAGTCCAGGCCCGGCAAATCCAGCAGGATCAGGCGTGTAGTGGCCGGCAGTCGGCTGGGTGTCGGCAGGTTTTTGAGGGGCGTGAAGGTGACGCGGTCTTCGGGACGTTGATTGGCCAGGGCCTGGGTAAACGCGCGCACCCCGTCACCGTCTTCGGCGGCGGTCAGCAGGATGTCGGCGCTCCACGCAGGCGCCATCAACAGCAAGGTGGCCAGCAGCACACTGCAGCGCCAAAGCCGATAGATAAAGAAGAAGGTCATCCGTGACGAGGCGCCCATGTCAGAACTCTAACTCCGCACTGAAGTAGAGCACATGGCGATGGTCGTAGTTGTTATCCGCCCAAGTGGTGGGCTGGTTATCCAGGCGTTGTTGCAGCATGCCGGCCAATTCCACATTGGCTTTGCCCAGGGCGATGCGCTTGGCCACCCGCAGGTCGACGCGTTCGAAGCGATAGTCGTTGAGTGCGTCGTCGCCATAGTAGAACAGCGCGCTGGACCAGCCCTGGCCCCATTCGCGCAGCCATCCGGCCGAGCCGCTGTTGCGCGCCGTCTGCGCTTTGTCCAGCGGGTTGCTGGAGGTGGCGTCGACGTAAGCGTAGGTCAGGCGCAGACGGTCGGTGTTGCTCACGCGCCAGTCCGCTTGCGACTCGACGCCGGTAAACCGCGAACTGTTGGCGTTGCTGGCGATGTATTGGTTGTTGCGCAACGGTGAGCTGATCATGTCGGTGATTTCGTCGTAGAACAGTTTCACGTCCAGGTTCAGCCCGTTGTCGGCAAAGAACCCGTTGTAGCCCAACTCCCGCGAGCGCATCAGTTCTTTATCGAGGTTGCCCGGGCCGCGTGTCTTCACGAAATACTGCCCGGAATCCTGCCCATAGGTCGGCGAGCTGAGGCGGTTGACGCGGTAACTCCAGTTGACGTTGTTCTCAAACATGTCCGGCGAGCGGATCGCCTCGGAGTACACCGCGCGCAGGCCGTGGCGCGGGTTGATCAGGTAGTTGACCGCGACCCTTGGCGTCAGCGAGTTCCCGCTCAAGTGCGTGTCCTCATACATGGCGCCGCCCTGCAACAGCCAATGTTCGCTGGCGCGCCATTCCAACTGGCCGAACAGGCGCCAGGTGGTGTCGTCCAGGGTGCCGTTGAAGTAGGTGTCGGAATCGGCGCGGTCGTAACGGTAGTTCATGCCGCTGACCAGGCGCAGGCTGTCGGAGAGGCTGAGAGTGTCCTGGATCTCCAGGTCATAGCGGCTTTCGCGGGTGCTTTGATCGATGTCGCCGCACACGCTCTGGTTGGCGCCGTTGCGCCATTGGTCCAGCACCTGGTTGGCCAGGGCCTGCTCGGTGGCGCTGCCGGGAGGCGCGGTGCCCTGGCTGTAGGTGTCCATGTGCCGCGCCAGCCGTTCGGCGTAATTGGGGTTGAGCTGCCACAACTGGGTCAGCTCGGGGCTGAACGAGATCTTGGCGTCGCAGGCTTTCCAGGTTTGCCGGCGGTCCCATTGCTGGGCCGAGCCCTGGATGTACAGGCTGTGTTCGGGGTTGAAGTCGAAGTTCCAGCGCAGTGAGCCGGCGTAGTCCTTGGCAGCGACATCGGAATTGTCGCCGCCTTCGGTAATCCCGGCGAATACAGGGATGTACGTATAAGGACGTTGGTTAGTGCCTTCCTTGGCATCCAGTTGCCAGTCGATGCTTTGCTGCTCGTTCAGCGTCTGGCTGACCGCCAGGCTGAAGCGGCTGATGCGGCGACTGTCACGCCGGTCGGCACCGGTGGCATCACTGTCAAAGCCATCGTCCTGTTGCCCGGACAGCGACAAGCGCAAATCACCGGTTTCCCAGCCTACGCCCTGGCTGGCATAGACGTCGTTGATCCCGCGTTCACCGCGAATGACCTTGACCCGCGATCCGTGGCTGTTGGCCGGTGAGCGCGTCAGAATATTTACCACCGCCATCAGCGCATTGGCGCCATAGCTGACGGTGTTGGGGCCACGGAAGACCTCGATGCGCTCGATATCTTCCATGGCCACCGGGATGTCGCTCCAGTCCACCGTGGCCAGGCCGGCGCGATACACCGAGCGGCCATCGATCAACACCTGCATGCGCCGCGCATCGCTGGCGCTGGTGCCATGGTAGTTCACCGCGGCCTGGTTGCCGGTGGTGTAGCCCACCATCATCCCCGGCACCAGGCGCAGCAGGTCGCTGATGTCCCGCGCGCCGCTGGCCTTGATCAGTTCGCTGTCGATCACGGTCATGCTGCCGGGCACGGCGGCGGCAGATTGCTTGAGGCGCGTGGCGGTCAATACCTGGGGCAGTGGCTGGCTGTCGAGGAACAAATCGTCGGCCAGCGCGGCGCCACTGCAGAGCAGCATCAGCAACAGGGATGAACGGGGAGGAGGGCCCAGATACACGACACGGCCTTGATAATGACGAATAGCCGTCCATGTTAACCGAGGCGGGGTTATTTGCCAGTCAGCGCCCTTGCAATTAGTTCACACAGGCATGGCATTTTCCGACAGGCGCGCGAATTGACACAGGGGCTGGCCGCAAGCGGGCCGCTCCGTATAATGCGGCCATCGCCACTGGTATGGATTAACGGATTGCATATGACTGAACAGCGCCCTATTGCGGTCCTGGGAGGCGGAAGTTTTGGTACCGCCGTGGCTAACCTGCTGGCCGAGAACGGTCACCCGGTACGCCAGTGGATGCGTGATCCCGAACAAGCCGAGGCCATCCGCGTGCATCGGGAAAACCCTCGTTACCTTAAAGGCATCAAGATTCATCCGGCGGTCGAGCCGGTCACCGACCTGCAAACCGCCCTGACTGATTGCGACCTGTGCTTTGTCGCGCTGCCGTCCAGCGCCTTGCGCTCGGTATTGGCGCCTCACGCTGAGCGTCTGGCGGGCAAAATGCTGGTCAGCCTGACCAAGGGCATCGAGGCGCAGACCTTCAAGTTGATGAGCGAAATCCTTGAAGAGATCGCCCCCCAGGCACGCATTGGCGTGCTGTCGGGGCCTAATCTGGCGCGGGAAGTGGCCGAACATGCGCTGACCGCCACCGTGGTCGCCAGTGAAGACGAGGCCTTGTGCGAGCGCGTCCAGGCGGTGCTGCATGGTCGCACCTTCCGGGTGTATGCCAGTGGCGATCGCTTTGGCGTCGAACTGGGCGGCGCGCTCAAGAACGTCTACGCGATCATCGCCGGCATGGCGGTGGCGTTGGGCATGGGCGAAAACACCAAGAGCATGCTGATCACCCGCGCCTTGGCGGAAATGACCCGCTTCGCGGTGAACCAGGGCGCCAATCCCATGACGTTCCTGGGGCTGGCGGGCGTGGGCGACTTGATCGTCACCTGTTCGTCGCCCAAAAGCCGCAACTATCAGGTCGGGTACGCCCTCGGCCAGGGCTTGAGCCTGGACGATGCAGTGACGCGCCTGGGCGAGGTGGCCGAAGGGGTCAACACGCTCAAGGTGCTCAAGGCCAAATCGCAGGAAGTCGGCGTGTACATGCCGCTGGTCGCCGGGCTGCACGCGATCCTGTTTGAGGGACGCACGCTGGACCAGGTCATCGAACTGCTGATGCGGGCCGAGCCGAAAACCGACGTCGACTTTATTTCCACCAGTGGTTTCAACTGAGGAACGCCTCATGAACGATCCGAAAGCAGCTCCCAAGTACGAGTCCATTGTGCTGCGCGTCCTCTGGATGCTGGTGTTTGCCCTGGTGTGGCAAGTGGCGCAGTTCCTGCTTGGCGCGCTGGTCGTGGTGCAATTGATCTACCGCCTGGTCTACGGTGCGCCGAACCTGGGCCTGATGAACTTCGGCGACAGCCTCAGCCAGTTCCTCGCACAGATCGGCCGCTTCGGCAGCTTCCACAGCGAGCAAAAGCCTTGGCCGTTCGCCGATTGGCCAACCCCGCGCGCACCCGAGGGCGAAGCCGCCCACAGCGTACCGCCGGCGCCGCACCCGGTGCGCGATGAAGAGCCAAAACTGTGAAGCTGTGGATACTGCGCCACGGTGAGGCCGAAGGGCATGCCCGTACGGATGCCGAACGCAACCTCACCGAGCATGGCCGTGGCGAAGTGTTGCGCAGCGCTCAGCACCTGATCGGCCAGCCGCTGAGCGCCATCATTGCCAGCCCCTACGTACGGGCGCAGCAGACCGCGCAACTGGTGCGCAAAGCGCTGGGTTTTGAACCTGAGATCCGCACCGTGCCGTGGCTGACACCGGACGGCAACCCAGTGCAGGTGCTGGAAAAGCTCGACACCGATGACAATGTGCTGCTGGTCAGCCATCAACCATTGGTCGGCAGCCTGATCAGCTTTCTGCAGCATGGTCATCAGCGCCAACCGCAACCGATGTACACCGCCAGCCTGGCGGAGCTGGAAGGCGACTTCCTGCTGGCAGGGCTGATGAGCCTGGTGAGTGTGAAAAACCCATAATCGATGTCGCGGCTTTGTGTGTGCTATACAGTCAACCAAGCAAGTGCTTGGTTGGCTATGGTCGGACCACACAGGAGCGCGTCCCATGCCCGT
Source organism: Pseudomonas lactucae (assembly GCF_016937615.1). Taxonomy (GTDB): domain Bacteria; phylum Pseudomonadota; class Gammaproteobacteria; order Pseudomonadales; family Pseudomonadaceae; genus Aquipseudomonas; species Aquipseudomonas lactucae. The sequence continues at coordinate 11,799 of NZ_JAFHKI010000038.1, forward strand.
CGCTGTTCGTTTGCCGTTGCAGGTTTTTTTCGAGCGAGAGGCGCGCCACCCGCGCCAGACCTTTCTGGTCCAGCCGGTGGGCGGGGGCGAGGTGCAACGCCTTGGCTGGGCGGATGTCGGCCACCAGGCCCGTTGCGCGGCGAACTGGCTGCGCGCTCAGGGGTTGCCCCAGGGCTCGCCTATTGCCCTGATCTCGAAAAACTGTGCGCACTGGATCATCGCCGACCTGGCGATCTGGATGGCCGGGCATGTCTCGGTGCCGCTTTACCCCAACCTCACCGCTGACTCGGTCGCCCATGTACTCAGGCATTGCGAGGCGGCGCTGGTGTTTGTCGGCAAGCTCGACGATTGGCCCGCCATGGCCCCAGGCGTACCTGACGGCGTGCCGACCATCAGCCTGCCATTGTGCCCGGCGGGCGCGTTCGACTTCACCTGGGCCGACCTGCAGGCCTGTTCCGCGATCCAGGACAACCCCGCGCCTGCGGCCGTCGATCTGGCAACCATCATCTATACCTCCGGCACCACCGGCCTGCCTAAAGGCGTGATGCACAGTTTCGGTGCCCTGGGTTTCGCCGCCACCCACGGCGCTGAGTTGTTTGGCCTGGGGGAGGACGACCGCTTGCTGTCGTACCTGCCGCTGTGCCACGTGGCGGAACGGATGTTTGTCGAGATGGCCTCGATCTACACCGGGCAAACCGTGTTTTTCGCCGAGAGCCTGGACACCTTTCTGACGGACTTGCGCCGGGCGCGGCCGACCGCGCTGTTTGGCGTGCCGCGCATCTGGACCAAATTCCAGATGGGGGTTTACGCCAAGATCCCGCAGAAGCGCCTCGACACCTTGCTGCGCCTGCCGTTTATCGGCAAGCGCGTGGGCCACAAGGTGCTGGTCGGCTTGGGCCTGGATGCGTTGCGTATTGCACTGTCTGGCGCGGCGCCGGTGCCGCAAGCGCTGCTGCACTGGTATTGGCGCCTGGGCCTGGACGTGCTTGAGGTGTACGGCATGACCGAGAGCTGCGGTTACTCCCATGTGTGCCGCCCTGGCGCGCAGAAAATCGGTTGGATCGGCCAGCCGTGCCCGGGCGTCGAGGTGCGGATCGAGCCGTCGGGTGAAGTCCTGGTGCGCAGCGACGCGACCATGCTGGGCTATTTCAAAGACCCGCAAAAAACCGCTGAGACACTCACTGCCGATGGTTTCCTGCGCACGGGTGACAAAGGCGAGCAGGATGCCGACGGCCGCCTGCGCCTGACCGGGCGGCTCAAGGAGATCTTCAAGACCAGCAAAGGCAAATATGTGGCCCCGGCGCCGATCGAAAATCGCCTGGCCGAACATGCGCGCATCGAACAGGTATGCGTGGTCGGCGATGGCCTTCCCGCGCCGATCGGCTTGTGCGTGCTGTCGGCGCTGGAGCACGATCGGCAAGCATCGCGCAGCAGCCTTGAACGCTGGCTGGAACAGGTCAACCAGACGCTGGACAAGCATGAGCGCCTGCGCCAACTGGTGGTGGTCAAAGACAACTGGGCGGTGGAAAACGGCTTCCTCACGCCGACCCTGAAGATCCGCCGCAACATGATCGAGTCGACCTACGGCCGATATTTTCAAGCCTGGAGCGAGCGTTCCGAGGCGGTTGTGTGGCAGGATTAGGGGCGTAATAAAATTAATAAGGACAATCGCATGAGCCTGTGGCGCACCCAACCGAATATCGAACAACTCAACGCCGTCCAGAAAAACACCATTGGTGAATTGCTGGATATTCGCTTCGAGAGCTTTGACGACGAATCCCTGACCGCGAGCATGCCGGTCGACCATCGCACCCATCAGCCCTACGGTCTGCTGCACGGCGGTGCCTCGGTGGTGCTGGCCGAGAGCCTCGGCTCCATGGCGGCCTACCTTTGCGTCGACACCAGCAAATTCTATTGCGTGGGGCTGGAAGTCAACGCCAACCACCTGCGCGGCGTGCGCAGCGGGCGGGTGACGGCGGTGGCGAGGGCGATCCATATCGGCCGCACTACCCAGGTGTGGGACATCCGCCTGACCAGCGAGGATGGCAAGGCCAGCTGTGTCTCGCGCCTGACCATGGCGGTGGTGCCTCTGGGCGAGAACCCGCCGGCGCGATAGGTGTGGCGTGAGTGTCATCATTCCTGGCAGTTACAGTCATTGCTGCATCGACCCGGCATGGTGACAATTCACTTCTGTTTTCAGTGATGGGTCCTGTATGTCGCAGCCTGTGTTTTTCGCCCACGCCAATGGCTTCCCTTCGGCCACCTACGGCAAGTTGTTTGCCGCGTTGTCGCCGCAGTACACTGTCACCCACTTGCCGCAGCATGGCCACGACCCCAGGTTTCCGGTGGACGATAACTGGCAGAACCTGGTGGACGAGTTGATCCACCATCTGCAGCAGCAGCCGGAACCGGTGTGGGGCGTGGGCCACTCCCTGGGCGGCGTGTTGCATCTGCACGCGGCCCTGCGTTGCCCGCAGTTGTATCGCGGCGTGGTGATGCTCGACTCGCCGGTGCTGACCCGTGCCGACCGCTGGGTGATCCGCGCCGCCAAGCGCCTGGGCTTCATCGACCGCCTGACGCCGGCCGGGCGCACCCTGGGCCGTCGGGAAGAATTCAGCGACCTGGACGCTGCGCGCAGCTACTTCGCCGGCAAGACCCTGTTTCGCGGTTTCGACCCGGACTGTTTCGAAGCCTACCTGCAACATGGCTTGTACCAGGCGGGCGACCGTCTGCGTTTGCGCTTCGATCCGGCCACCGAAATCAGTATCTACCGAGGCGTACCCCATACCAGCCCTGGCCAGGTGCGCCAGTTGAAAGTGCCGCTGGCGGTGGTGCGCGGTCGTCAGAGCCGGGTGGTGATGCGTCACCATGCCAGCGGCGTCGACCGCCTGCCCATGGGGGAAATGCTCACCATGCCCGGCGGGCATATGTTCCCGCTTGAACGCCCTCAGGACACTGCGGCCTTGATCAAGAACCTGTTCGCCCGATGGCAGGCCCGCGAGCGCAGTTGCGCATGAGCACGCCGGTCGAAGAAGTCCGCCTGAGCCTGGCGCATATCGAATTGGCCGCCCACCTGTTCGGCCCTGAAGACGGCTTGCCGGTGATCGCCCTGCATGGTTGGCTGGACAACGCCAACAGCTTTGCACGCCTGGCGCCGAAACTGCGGGGATTGCGCATCGTCGCGCTGGACATGGCCGGGCATGGGCATTCGGCGCATCGGCCTGCGGGTGCCGGGTACGCCTTGTGGGATTACGTCTTTGACGTGCTGCAAGTGGCCGAGCAACTGGGCTGGAAACGTTTTGCATTACTCGGCCACTCCCTCGGCGCCATCGTGTCCTTGGTGTTGGCAGGGGCATTACCGGAACGCGTGACGCACCTGGGTTTGATCGACGGCGTCATCCCGCCCACTGCCAGCGGTGACAACGCTGCCGAGCGGCTGGGCATGGCCATGCAGGCGCAATTGAACCTGCGGGACAAGCGCAAGCCGGTCTACAGCACCCTGGATCGTGCAGTCGAAGCGCGCATGAAAGGCTTGGTGGCGGTCAGCCGCGAAGCCGCCGAACTGCTGGCCCAGCGCGGTTTGATGCCGGTGCCGGGCGGTTACACCTGGCGTACCGACAGCCGCTTGACCCTGGCGTCGCCGATGCGTCTGACCGATGAACAAGCCTTGGCCTTCGTGCGACGAGTGGGTTGCCCTACGCAGTTGGTGGTGGCTGCCGACGGGATGCTGGCGAAACATCCCGAATTGCTTTCTCAGCTACCCTTTACCGTGACGACGCTGCCGGGTGGCCATCATTTGCACCTGAACGACGAGCCTGGCGCGATCCTTGTTGCAGACTGTTTCAATCGGTTCTTCTCCGCGCCTTGACTTGGCGCGGTCAACTGCCGAGGCTGGGCGGATTGAAAGGGAGTCAACCATGAACGATCTCAACACCGCTGCGACCTCCGATGGCCAAGGCGCGTTGATCTTATGAGCGTGCGTAACGGATGTATCCGTGTCCTCGGGCTGAGCCTTCTCAGCCCACTGGTGTTTGCCGCCGATGTACCCGGTAGCCAGGACCTGCCCACCGTGGCCCGTCAGGTCGATGCGCAAATCGTCGATTACCGCCCCGCTGAAGAAAAAGAACGCATCTACCCCATGGGCGCGATTCGCAAGATCAGCGGCCAGTTGCGTTATGAAGGCCAGGCCACCGCGCGCGGCCAGACCACCGCGATCACCTACGAGATGCCTGCCGAACACAGCTCGAGCGCGGCGTTTACCGCCACCCGCGAGGCGTTGCAGGCCAACGGCGCGCAATTGTTGTTCTGGTGCAAGGCCCGTGATTGCGGCGAGAGCAGCTTGTGGGCCAATGAAGTGTTCGGCAACGCCAAGCTGGTCGGCGCCGATGGACAGCAGGAATACCTGCTGCTGCGCCTGGCCGAGCCACAAGCCAATTCCCTGATCGCTTTGTATGGCATTACACGCGGTAACCGACGCGCCTACCTGCATGTGGAACAAATGGACGCCAGTGCGCCGCTGGGCGATCTGCTGCCCACCTCGGCGACCCTGTTGCGCGAGTTGAAAAGCACCGGTGAACTGGACTTCCCGGCACTGGGCGCCGAGCCTGACGTCACCTGGCTCACCTTGATTTCACGCGGCTTGAACCTCGACACCACGTTACGCGTCAGCCTGACCGGGCTGAACGCCGAAGCCTGGCGCCAGGCCCTGGTCGACAACGGCGTACGCGCCGCGCGGCTGGAAACCGGCACCGGTGAAACCAAAGGCCTGCACCTGCATCTGATACGCTGACCATCTCGGGCGAACGGACCCGCGCCGTTCGCCTAAGCTTTCTTCCTACGGACTTCTTCTCGAGAGACCCCATGCTCAATAACGATCGCCTGCTGGTGCAAATCCTGCTGCTGGTGCTGTTTGGTGCCAGCTTCTGGGTGATGGCGCCGTTCTGGTCGGCGCTGTTCTGGGGCGCGGTCCTGGCGTTCGCCAGTTGGCCGTTGATGGTGCTGCTGACGCGCTGGCTGGGCGGGCGTGAATCGTTGGCGGCTGGCATCCTGACCCTGGGCTGGATGTTGCTGGTGGCAGTGCCGCTGGTGTGGCTGGGGTTCAATCTGGCGGACCATGTGCGCGACGCCGTGGCATTGATCAAGGATATTCAGGTCGACGGCCTGCCCGAGGCGCCGACCTGGCTGGGGTCGATCCCGTTTGTGGGGGAGCGCCTGGTCGGCATGTGGAACAGCATCGACCAGCAGGGCGCGGCGCTGATGGTCAGTATCAAACCTTACCTGGGGCAGGTGGGCAACTGGTTGCTGGCGCGCAGTGCGCAGATCGGAGGCGGCATCCTTGAGCTGACCCTGAGCCTGGTATTCGTGTTCTTTTTCTATCGCGATGGCCCACGCTTGGCGATGTTTGTGCACCGACTGTTGGAGCGCCTGATCGGTGACCGCGCCGGTTACTACATCGAGCTGGTGGCCGGTACGGTGCAACGGGTGGTCAACGGCGTGATCGGCACCGCTGCCGCCCAGGCCGTGCTGGCGCTGATCGGCTTCCTGATCGCCGGAGTGCCGGGCGCACTGGTGCTGGGGATCGTCACCTTCCTGCTCAGCCTGATTCCCATGGGGCCGCCGCTGGTGTGGATCCCGGCCACGGCCTGGCTGGCATGGAAGGGCGACTACACCTACGCCGTGTTCCTGGGCGTGTGGGGCACTTTCATCATCAGTGGCGTGGACAACGTGCTCAAGCCGTACCTGATCAGCCGTGGCGGCAACCTGCCGCTGGTGATCGTGTTGCTCGGGGTGTTCGGCGGTTTGATCGCCTTTGGCTTTATCGGCTTGTTTATCGGCCCGACCCTGCTGGCGGTGGCGTACAGCCTGCTGATGGATTGGAGCGCGAGCCACGCGCCGAGTCGCCCCGAAGACAAGCCTCTTTAAGCTCTGGGCAACCACATCACCGCGGTCAAGCCGCCGCCTGGTGTCTCTTCCAGGCGCAGGCGGCCGCCGAGACGCTCCACTGCGTCTTTGGAAATGGTCATGCCCAGGCCGACGCCGCCGGAATTGCGGTTGCGCGAGCCTTCAAGCCGATAGAACGGCTCGAACACGGCCTCGCGCTTGTCGGCGGCAATCCCGGGGCCATGGTCGATAACGCGGATTACCAGGGCCTCGCGGCTGTCGGTCAACTCGATACGCGCCGTGCCGGCATAGCGCAGGGCGTTGTCGATCAGGTTGTTCAGGCACGACCGCAGTGCCATGGGCTGCACTTGCAGTGGGGCGCAAGTGCCGGCGAATTGCACATCCGAGCCTTGGTCCTGCGCGTTTTCGCTCATGGACTCCACCAGCGCCTGCACGTCCAGCCACTGCAGGGTTTCGCTGGTGCGTTGTTCATGCAGGTAGCTCAGGGTGGCGTCGAGCATGTCGATCATGTCGTCCAGGTCCTGGCGCATCTGGCCCTGCAATCGCGGGTCTTCGATCTGTTCCAGGCGCAGCTTGAGGCGTGACAGCGGGGTACGCAGGTCGTGCGAGACGGCACCGAGCATGCGTGCGCGCTGGCTGACTTGTTCGCGTATCCGGCGTTGCATCAGGTTGAAGGTCGATGCGGCCTGGCGCGCCTCTCGGGGCCCTGACTCGTCAAGGGGCGGGCTATCGAGGTCCAGGCTCAGGCGCTCGGCGGCTTCACTCAGGCGCTGGATCGGCCGGCTGAGCAACTTGGCACCGTACCAGGCCGCGATGATCAGCGAAATGAACTGGAACGTCAGCGGTACCACTGGCCCGCCAAACCAGGGGCGGCGATGCTCCTTGTGCTGCGGCACCCACGTGCCGTCCGCCTGCTCCACAAAAGTCTCCTGCGGTGGCGGCGGTGGGGGCCCGTAATGGTGAAACCAGAAGAACGCCAACACATGGGCCAGCACAATCGCCACCAGCAACACGCCGAACAACCGACCGAACAGTGTGTTGAAGGGAGCACGCATCAACCGATATCCCGTGCGTCGAACAAGTAGCCTTCGCCGCGCACGGTCTTGATCAACTGCGGTGCCTTGGGGTCATCCCCGAGTTTCTGGCGCAGGCGCGAGACGAGCAGGTCGATGCTGCGATCGAACGCTTCGATGGAACGCCCACGGGCCGCATCCAGCAATTGCTCGCGGCTCAGCACCCGGCGCGGACGTTCGATAAACACCCACAGCAGGCGGAACTCGGCGTTGGACAGCGGCACCACCAGGCCATTGTCGGCCACCAATTGGCGCAGCACGCTGTTGAGGCGCCAATTATCGAAGCGGATGTTGGCGCGTTGCTCGGTGCGGTCATCCCGCACGCGGCGCAGGATCGTCTGGATACGCGCCACCAGTTCGCGCGGCTCGAACGGCTTGGACATGTAGTCATCGGCGCCCAGCTCCAGGCCGATGATGCGGTCGGTGGGCTCGCAGCGGGCGGTGAGCATCAGGATCGGAATATCCGACTCCGAGCGCAACCAGCGGCACAGTGACAGCCCGTCCTCGCCCGGCAGCATCAGGTCGAGCACCACCACATCAAAGGCTTCGGCATGCATGGCCAGGCGCATTGCGGCGCCGTCGGTAACGCCGATGCCAAGGATATTGAAACGGGCCAGGTAGTCGATAAGTAGTTCGCGGATCGGCACATCGTCATCGACGATCAGCGCGCGCGTATTCCAGCGCTTGTCATCGGTGATCATCGCGCCTTTTTGTGCGTCGTTCACTGGGGCCAAAGGGGTCTGCATAGTGCGATCATCTGCCTGGTCGTTGCGCTCAGCATAGGCGCCCAGCCCCATGGCTGGAAGTGCTGGTCGGTGGGTCGTGCGAGCGAGGCTAGCGGCGGGGCATGTTGGGGGCATGTCGTGAATGTATCGGTTTTGAAACAATTGCAAAAAATACCCGCCTGACAGCGGTTGGTCAGTATTTACCGATCATCGGATCCCGCAACGGCACCGCTTGCGCTACAATCCGCGCCGATTTCGACTTGCCTGAGAGCCCATGCCAATGACCGTCTGCCAGACGCCTATCATCGTCGCCCTGGATTACCCCACCCGTGACGCCGCACTGAAGCTGGCTGACCAGTTGGACCCCGCGCTGTGCCGGGTCAAGGTCGGCAAGGAACTGTTCACCAGTTGCGCTGCGGAAATCGTCGGCACCCTGCGTGACAAGGGTTTCGAGGTGTTCCTCGACCTCAAATTCCACGATATTCCCAACACCACGGCCATGGCGGTCAAGGCTGCCGCTGAAATGGGCGTGTGGATGGTCAATGTGCACTGCTCCGGCGGCCTGCGCATGATGAGTGCGTGCCGTGAAGTGCTGGAACAGCGCAGCGGCCCTAAACCTTTGTTGATCGGTGTGACTGTGCTGACCAGCATGGAGCGCGAAGACCTGGCCGCCATCGGCCTGGACATCGAGCCCCAGGAACAGGTCTTGCGCCTGGCCGCCCTGGCACAGAAAGCCGGCCTCGATGGCCTGGTGTGCTCGGCCCTGGAAGCCCAGGCGCTGAAGACCGCTCACCCGTCGCTGCAATTGGTCACTCCGGGGATCCGTCCGGCGGGCAGTGCCCAGGATGACCAGCGCCGCATCCTGACCCCGCGTCAGGCACTGGACGCGGGTTCAGACTACCTGGTCATCGGCCGTCCGATCAGCCAGGCGGCGGATCCGGCCAAGGCGTTGGCGGCGGTAGTGGCCGAGATCGCCTGACCTTGACGCATACGCGGTAAAAAACAGGGGAGCGAGCCAAGCCCGCTCCCCTATTGAGGGGTTCCAGGGTGGTTCAGTTGACCTTGAGCACCAACTTGCCAAAGTTCTCGCCGTTGAACAGCTTCATCAACGTCTCGGGGAATGTCTCCAGCCCCTCTACGATATCTTCCTTGCTCTTGAGCTTGCCCTGCGCCATCCAGCCGGCCATTTCCTGTCCGGCGGCGGCAAAGTTGGCCGCATGATCCATCACCACAAAGCCTTCCATCCGCGCGCGGTTGACCAGCAGTGACAAGTAGTTGGATGGGCCTTTCACCGCTTCTTTGTTGTTGTATTGGCTGATGGCGCCGCAAATCACCACCCGTGCCCTCAACGCCAGGCGGCTGAGTACGGCGTCGAGGATATCGCCACCGACGTTGTCGAAATATACATCCACGCCCTTGGGGCATTCGCGCTTGAGCGCGGCGGGTACGTCTTCGCTTTTGTAGTCGATGGCGGCGTCGAAGCCCAGTTCATCGACCAGGAACTTGCATTTGTCGGCACCGCCGGCAATGCCGACCACACGGCAGCCCTTGAGCTTGGCGATTTGCCCGGCAATGCTGCCCACCGCCCCGGCCGCGCCGGAGATCACCACGGTGTCACCGGCCTTGGGCGCGCCGGTGTCCAGCAGGGCGAAGTAGGCGGTCATGCCGGTCATGCCCAATGCGGAGAGGTAGCGGGGCAGCGGCGCCAGTTTTGGATCAACCTTGTAGAAGCCGCGCGGCTCGCCGACGAAGTAATCCTGCACGCCCAGCGCACCGTTCACGTAGTCCCTGACGGCGAAGTTCGGATGGTTCGAGGCAATCACTTTTCCCACGCCCAACGCGCGCATCACTTCGCCGATACCGACGGGAGGTATGTAGGACTTACCTTCGTTCATCCAGCCGCGCATGGCCGGGTCGAGCGACAGGTATTCGTTGTGCACCAGCACTTGCCCGTCCTGCGGCGTGCCCACCGGCACTTCCTGGTACGTGAAGGTGTCCCGCGTGGCCGCGCCGACCGGGCGTTTGGCGAGCAGGAATTGACGATTGGTCTGGGCAGTCATGGCAGAGACTCTTTGGAAATGAACCTTGAGTGATAGACCTTTGAGGGCTTGGGAGCAAGGCCAGTGCAGGGGGCGAATGCCCATCGATAGGCGCCATTGATACAACGCCGTGGGGTGTTATCACTACGGCTCATGCAGCGCTAACCGTGGTTCTGATAGTGCTGACGCGCAATTCCCGGCGTTGGCTAGACTCGGCCAACGGCTATTTCCCCCATAGGATACCCCTCATGAGCATGACGTTTTCCGGCCAGGTCGCTCTGGTGACCGGCGCCGCCGCCGGTATTGGCCGCGCCACCGCGCTGGCGTTCGCCGCTGAAGGTTTGAAAGTAGTGGTCGCCGACCTGGATGTGGCCGGCGGCGAGGGCACCGTTGGGTTGATCCGGCAAGCCGGCGGCGAGGCGATGTTCGTGCGCTGCAATGTCACCCTGGAGGCGGACGTGCAACAACTGATGGCGCAGACCATCAGCGGCTATGGCCGTCTTGACTACGCCTTCAATAACGCCGGCATCGAGATCGAGAAGGGCAAACTGGCGGACGGTAGCCTGGATGAGTTCGACGCGATCATGGGGGTCAACGTCAAGGGCGTGTGGCTGTGCATGAAGTACCAGTTGCCGCTGCTGTTGGCCCAGGGCGGCGGCGCCATCGTCAACACCGCCTCGGTGGCCGGCTTGGGCGCCGCGCCGAAGATGAGTATTTATGCGGCTTCCAAGCATGCCGTGATCGGCCTGACCAAGTCGGCGGCTATCGAATATGCGAAAAAGAAAATACGTGTCAACGCCGTCTGCCCGGCGGTGATCGATACGGATATGTTCCGTCGTGCCTATGAAGCCGATCCACGCAAGGCCGACTTCGCTGCCGCCATGCACCCGGTGGGGCGTATTGGCACCGTCGAGGAAATCGCCAGTGCGGTGCTGTACCTGTGCAGCGACGGTGCGGCGTTCACCACTGGCCATGCCTTGGCCGTGGACGGCGGCGCGACGGCTATCTAGGACCTTGCCCCGTCGCCTATTCGAAAACATAAGGGGGGGGTGTGGGGCTTTTCCAGAGCTGGCAAAACGCCGTGATCGAATTGTATCAGTAGGTAAATAATTCAATAAAATCAACGATTTAATTATTTTTCGCGAGCGGTCGCGGCGCGCTTCTGTGCTTAACTCTTCGGGTTGAAATCAGACAGTGAGTGGCTCATGGATTTAGGGATCGATCGACAAGCCCTTGTACCGGTGGTGCAGCAAATCGTCAGTGCCGTGGCGCAGTGGATTCGCGAGAACGGGGTCAGTCCTGGCACACGCTTGCCGTCCATTCGCCAGTTGGCGCTGGATAACCTGCTCAGCCAGTCCAGCGTGATCGAAGCCTTCGAACGGATGGTTGCCCAAGGCGTGCTGGCGCCCAGGCAAGGCGCGGGTTTTATCGTGGCCCATCCGCCTGCTGCCCATGAAGGTCACTGGTACGAAGGTGCGGAGCAGGTGTGGGGGGCGTTTGCCGATAACCCTCTGGGTGAGCTGAAGCTGGGCTGTGGCTGGTTGCCGGATGCCTGGCGCGAAAGCGATGACCTCAGCTACGCGATTCGTGAGGTCTCCCGTACCGACACCGCCGGCCTGTTCAACTACAGCACCCCACTGGGGTTGCCGGTGCTGCGCGAGCAATTGCTCAAGCGCTTGACCCGCAATCACATCGCCAGCAGCCTGGATCGGATCCTCACCACCGCTGGCGCCAGCCATGCCCAGGACCTATTGATCCGTACGTTGCTTAAGCCTGGCGACAGCGTGGTGGTCGAGACCCCGGGGTACGGCAACCTCTATCGCCAATTGGCGTTTCAGGGGGTTCGCTTACTGGAGGTGCCGCGCACGCGCAGTGGCCCGGATATCTCGGCACTGGAAGCGCTGCTGCACACGCACCATCCCAAATGCCTGTTCACTCAAAGCCTGTATCACAACCCCACCGGCACCAGCCTGTGCCGTGCGGTGGCCGAGCGCTTGCTGGAGCTGGCGCACCGCGAGAACTTCCTGATCATCGAGGAAGATGTCTATGCCGATCTGCAACATGCCAGTTGCACGCGGCTGTCGGCGTTGCCCCATGCGGATCGGGTGATCTACGTCGCGAGTTTTTCCAAGACACTGAGCAGTGCGTTACGCGTGGGCTACCTGTGCGCAAGCACGGCGATCATCACTCAATTGGTCAGTCTCAAGACCATGACCGGCTTCGGTACCTCGCGGTTTGCCGAAGCGGTGGTTGCCGTGTTGCTGGCCAACGGGACTTATCGCAAGTGGGTACAGCGCCTGCGCAAGCGCCTGAGCGCCGAAATGGCCGCTACGTTGCAGGTACTGGAGGACGAAGAATGGGAGGTCTTCGCGGTGCCCGCCGGTGGCATGTTTGTGTGGGCACGGCCCGCGGCGGGGCAGCAATCGAGTTTGCAGGCGTGTGCGCGGCGATTGGGCGTGTTGCTATCGCCTGGCGCGTTATTCAGCCCGACCGGCGAAACCAGTGAGTGGCTGCGCATCAATGTGGCCTATGCTGGTGATCAACGGGCCTTGGCATTGTTCCGGGCCATGGGGCCCGCCAGATCGACCTCGACCTTTCTGAAAACGACGGGCGTGTAGCTTTTTGCCATTATTGTGGCGCCAATGGCTTGTGCTTATGGCCCGGTCGTTGCGAATCTCTCTGCTTGTCTATCGGGCTTGATGGCATCCGCCATTGCAAGAGGATCAAGTGCAATGATTTCGGGCGTGCAACGACGTTTCGCCAACCTGGGTATGGCGATAAAACTGGGCTTGGGCTTTGCCTTGGTGCTGCTGCTGACCGCGCTGGTAGCGGCCATTGGCGTGTGGTCCCTGCAAACCGTTGGTCAGCGCTTCGAAGGCCTCAAGGCCATGTCGTCGCTCAACAGTGGCCTGCTCAAGGTACGACTGATCGAGCAGGACTACGCATTGCACGCCGACCCCAAGGCCGTCGACGCTCTGCATGAAAGCGTCGATGCCCTGGCGGCCCTGGCGGCGAGCCTCAAGGTGCAGTCCGCCGCCAACGTGCCGGCCATGACGGATGTCGAGTCGGCCCTGGCCGCCTACCGCAAGGCATTCGATGAGTTTGTCGAGCTGACTCAGACCAAGGACCTGGCGTTGGAAATGGCCAGTTGGTCAGTGTCCAGTGTGGCCAATAACCTCGATGTGTTGCAGGCCGGCCTGTCGGACGACGGTACTTATGGCCTCAAGGAAAGCCAGGGCAAGGAGGGCGCCGAGTTTATCGAGCAGGCCGGACAGGTCAGCCAGGTATCGCGCCTGATGCTGCAAGCCATGAACGAAGCGCATGTGCGCCTGGACCAGAGTCGCAAGGTCGATGCAGACGACGCCGAGCAAGGCAAGATCGAGCAGGCCGACCAGGCCCTGGCTCAGGTCGAGCAACTGAAAACCTCGGTCAAGGACCCTGGCTACCAGACGGTGCTCAACGAAGTCTCGGGGCACATCGCCGCCTTCACCGAAAAACTCGGTGAGTACACTGGCCTGCTGGCGCAGGAGAAGGTGGTCTACAAACAGTTGCATGACCGTGCGGCCGAGGTGGTCAGCCGGGTCAACCAGGCGTATGACGCTGAAGACCAGTCGATGCAGGCACAGTTGAAAAAAAGCACGGTGTTGATCATCGGCTCGTCAGCGCTAGCATTGTTGGTGGGGTTGATTGCGGCCTGGGTGATCACCCGCTTGATCGTCGCCCCGTTGCGCCGCGTGATCGCGGTAGCGCAACAGATTGCCGCCGCGACTTGACCGGCAGGATGGAGGTCAGCCGCCGTGATGAAATCGGCCAGTTGATGCAGGCGATGCAACAGATGGGCAACGGTTTGAGCCAGATGGTCAGCGGGTTGCAGGCGGGAATCGAGCAATTGGCCAGTTCGGCGCATTCGCTGTCCAGTGTCACCGAGCAAACCAACGTTGAGGTCAGCAGCCAGAAGGAAGAGACCGAGCAGGTGGCCACGGCAATGAACCAGATGACGGCCACTGTGCACGACGTGGCGCGCAACGCCGAAGAGGCCTCGCAAGCCGCGCAGACCGCCGATGACAAGGTTGAAAGCGGCCAGCAAGTGGTGCGCCAGAGCTTGCAGCGCATCGAGTTGTTAGCCACGTCCAGTGCCAGTGCCAGCACGAGTATCGACAGCCTGAGTGCGGAGATCCAGAACATTGGCGCGGTGTTGAGCGTCATCAAAAGTGTGGCGGAGCAGACCAACTTGCTGGCGTTGAATGCCGCGATCGAAGCGGCCCGTGCGGGCGAGCAAGGGCGTGGCTTTGCGGTGGTGGCCGATGAGGTGCGGGCACTGGCCAAGCGCACTCAGCAATCGACCGAAGAAATCGAGCGACTGGTCAGCACTTTGCGCAGCGCCGCGCAGTCTTCGGTGCAGCAAATTCAACAGAGCGGCGAACTGGTGAAGCTGGCGGTCAGTGATGCCCTGGAAACCGAAAGCGCCTTGGGCAGCATCGCGGCGGCCGTCTCGTTGATCCAGCAGATGAACCAGCAGATCGCCGCCGCCGCCGAGGAGCAAAGCTCGGTGGCCGAGGAAATCAACCGCAGCGTCACCAGCATCCGCGCCAGTGCCGATCAATCGGCGTTGAGCATGCAGGGCAATGCCGCGTCGAGCATCGAGTTGGCGCAGTTAGGGGCCGAGCTCAAGGGCATGGTGGGGCACTTCCGCCTTTGATCGCCGCTTGAGTGCGGCGATCAATGGGGAGGGGGCTCAGGTGTTGGTGTTGTTGGCGAGGAAGGTCAGCAATGCTTCGTTGACGAAGTCCGGGTTTTCCCGAGCGCAAATGTGCCCGGCCTCGGGGATCAGAATCAACTCGCAACCGATCAGCTCGGCCATTTCCCGGGACTCCTCAGGCGGCCGGGGTTTGTCCTGCTCGCCGCACATGACTTGCGTGGTGTCCGCATCCAGGCGCGACAGCTGCGCCAATATGTCCTCGCGGCTGAAGATCAACCGGCCCAACGGCACGATGCTGTCCAACAGACGTTCGCGGGGAAAGGCCTGCAGCGCCTGACGAAAATCCTGATACAACGCCGATTCGCGGTCGATACCCGGGCGAAAGAAGATCGGGGCGATCACATCCAGCAATGGCGCGGGGATGGCGCCGGCGTCTTCAATCATGTTGAACAGCGAGAAGTAGTACTGGCGCGTGGCCTCGGGCTCGGCACCCAGGTAGGTGTCCATGAGCACCAGGCTGTTGACCCGCTCAGGCGCCAGCAGCGCCAGGCGTGCACCCCACATGCCGCCGACCGAAAGGCCTACCAGGTTGATATGTTCGATATCCAGGTGGTCCAGCAGGGCCAGGGTCTGGCGCGCCAGGTCGTCGAGGGAGCGGGTCGATACAGGCAGTGGGCCTGATTCACCATGGCCCCACAACTCGGGCACGATGACGCGATATTTTTGCGCCAACGCGGTGATCTGCGGCGCCCACATGTCGCGATCCCATAGGTAGCTTGAGCCAAGCAGGACGACAGGACCGGTGCCCTGGTCGGTGTAGTGCAACGGTTGTTCATCAATCACGGCGACAGGCATAGCAGGCCTCTAACTTCACGGAGTGAGGGGCACTTTTTTACGCGAGTCGGGGGGCAGGGGATAGGGGCAAAGTGATGGCATCTTCTCTGGGTGAGCCGGCTCGCTCACCCCACAGACCCCGGATGACATGATCAGTCGTAGATGGCTTTCTTTTTCCATTCGGCGTCGGCGTCGACTTCCTTCATGCCCTCGGTCAGTTCGCTGGCCTCGTCTATCGTCTGTTTGCTGTTGACCAGTACCGTGGCGTTGGCGCGGGCCAGTTGGCCTTCCAACTGCTGCAGTTGAGCGCTATAGAGCACCGGCTCCGGCTGTTTGCGCAGGTATTGCGCGCCACGCTCGAAGGCCAGGCGCGCTTGCCCAGGCTGGCCTTGCTGCAAGGCATGTTGGCCGAGGTTGTTGAAGAACTCGATGTGCAGCAGCACCAGGATATGGCGTATTTCCTTGATCCAGTGCTTGGCTTCGTTGGTCGGTAGGAAACCGTCCTGGGCGGCGCGAGTAACCTGACCATGCAGGGCCTCGAGCAGGAAGCGTACATCCTTGGCCTTGGCTTCGGTCTGGATCGGCGCGGGTGGGTTGTTCACCGGGATGGATTCGCCCTGGGCCACCAGTGCGCTCAACTCGGTGATGCGCGCTTTATATGTAGCATTGGTTTTGTTCAGGTTCGCCAGCCGCTGGTTGACGTTGAGCTCCAGGCGGGTCAACAACAGCTTGAGCGTCGGGGTCATGAACTGGCCGGGGAAAGTCTCGGTGATTTCACCGCAGCGACGCAGGCGATCGTTAAGCTCGATTTCGGTGCGCTGCTTTTCCAGCTTGTTGTTTTCCACCACGTGGTTCATATAGCCAATGGCGATCAGTATTGCGATCCCGGCTATTACCAGCAGGGTGATCATGAGTGGTGTCACCGGTGTGACCTCTTTATAGGGTTTACAGTGGAGTGTAGTGACTGCGCTGGCTGTCGGATAGGATAGATCGACCAATTGCCAGGTAGTTTCTTCTATCTATATAAGTAGCCTCCCTGCATGGATGCACATTGCCATCATTTGCTCGGGTGAACTATAGCGTCTTGTCGGGCGCCAGAATATAGGCGCCAGGGTCTGGACAGGCAGAATGCCCTCATGGAGCGGTAAACGGGGGCGAAGTCATTGATTTAAATAAATTTATCCTTGGGGGTTGACGACCTTTCAATCCATCCATAGAATGCGCGCCACTTACAGCGTAAAGCACACAGCGAAACGCGGTAGGGAGTGGTTGTACGTGTGTCCCCTTCGTCTAGTGGCCTAGGACACCGCCCTTTCACGGCGGTAACAGGGGTTCGAGTCCCCTAGGGGACGCCATATGCGGGAATAGCTCAGTTGGTAGAGCACGACCTTGCCAAGGTCGGGGTCGCGAGTTCGAGTCTCGTTTCCCGCTCCAATTTACAAACAGTGTGGCTTTCGGGCGGCACTGAGTGAAACCAGGACCCGGTCTTCGGACCAGGCCTCTGGGCACTGAAATACACACCATGTGTTTCAGTAGCGTGTCCCCTTCGTCTAGTGGCCTAGGACACCGCCCTTTCACGGCGGTAACAGGGGTTCGAGTCCCCTAGGGGACGCCATTTGCGGGAATAGCTCAGTTGGTAGAGCACGACCTTGCCAAGGTCGGGGTCGCGAGTTCGAGTCTCGTTTCCCGCTCCATATTTAACAAAAACGCCGATCAGAGATGATCGCGTTTTTGTGTGTGCGTGTTTTTTGTTTCCAGCGCTTGAAAGCGCCGACGGCTTTTTTCGTTCCGTCAGAATCCACCGAAAGCCACGGGTATCCGGAGGTTTTTAGTCCAGAAGCCAGTCCATAAAAATGGTGGGCTTCGAGAACGGATTGTTACAGGAGTCCGACGAGTCATTTGCTGAGCATCCAGCCCTGAATTCCCACGTTCAGGAGGCTGGAAGCATGGTTCTTTCAGATGCTGCCGTCCGGCAGGTCAAATCTGCTGGCAAAGGTTGCACCCTCGGCAACGTGTCCCAACCCTAATGTTTCTTCATTGTTCGCTTACAGATAACGGCGTCACTCTTTATGGGGGAGGGCGTTCGGATCGACTGGTCTCCTTGAAGGCAAACAGCAGGCAGCGCGCCGCCTCACGATCCTGATCCGATAATGAACGGTAGTAGCGTACCAGCCGCGCTTCCTCTCCATTGAACTGGCGAGGTCGCAGGGATGTACCGGAGGCAGTACGCAGTGGGGGAGAGTGTGTAGTGCTTGGCATGATCCTGGATCTTCATGGTGTGAATGGAGACATGGGCGTTTTGCCCAAAACAATTGAATAAATAACGTTTATTTTAGAAATAGGCTTGTCATTTTTCGTGACTGTTAGGTTTTTCAGGCGGGACTGTCAGAAATAGTCGGCAAAGGTGTAAGAGGTAGTCGTTCAAAGTTGGTCGGTCAATCTAACCTTCATCTTTTAGATTGGCGGTAGGGGGCATGAGCCGCGTGTAGGGCTGAGGTTAAGGTCCGTTCGAGCTGTCAGCGGGGAATGTTCCGGTGCGTCTGCGCACGTTGTGGTGATAGGCAGAATCAAGTGAATCCGGGCCGTATGTAGGAAATATCGCTAATGCGTTGTCGAAACTTCCCTCTCGTACTTTGGGGGCTGGTCAAGGTTGATTGAGATACTTCATTGTAAAGGGGAAGGAAAGAGGTGCGCGGCACGTAGCACTTTGACCTCATGAAATGGAATTTATGTACTGTGGCCGGTTGGGTTGCTAGCGAGCCGGTTGAAAGTACAGGTTTCAGTCTTGCTTTACTTGCAGCAGCAGCCGGAGGGGTGGGGTCATGGCTTCAAATAGCTTTCAGAATGAAGTGCCTAAAGCACGGGTTAATATCAAGCTGGATCTGCACACGGGCGGAGCGCAGAGAAAAGTTGAACTGCCACTTAAGTTGATGGTGTTGGGTGACTACAGCAACGGCAAAGAACAACGCTCGCTGTCCGAAAGAAGCAAGGTCAACATCAATAAAAACAACTTCGACAGTGTAATGGCTGAGTTTTCTCCTGGTGTGAAGTTCGTGGTGGTGAACACCCTGGCTCATGACGATTCAGAAGCCTCTGTCGAGCTGAAATTTCAGCGCATGAAAGATTTTGAACCGGAGCAGGTAGTGCGGCAGATCCCGCAGTTGCGTGCCCTGCTGGCCATGCGCAACCTGCTTCGTGATCTCAAGTCCAACCTGCTGGATAACGCAACCTTCCGTCACGAGTTGGAGAGCATTGTGAAGGATGACGCATTGAGCGATGAACTGCGCGCTGAGCTGGCCGCGCTGGCGCTAAGCGAAGATCGTTAATTTATCTCGGTTCGTTTAAAAGGAAGTTATCAAATGTCTGTTGAAAGCTCTAACGTGCAATCGCGCGACGCTATTGTGTTACCTGAAGAAAGTCACGGTGTCTACAGTTCACTGTTTAGTAAGATCAACTTGAGCCCGGTTTCAGAACTAGGTGACATTGACATGTTTCAGTGTGCGGAGGCGTTGTCCGAGGCTTCTGCCGATGAGCGGGTGACCGCTGCGGTCAGCGTATTCTTGAAGGTGCTTAAGGAGTCGTCGCAGAAGGTTGAGCGTTTGGACAAGACGCTGCTGGATGAGCACATTGCATCTTTGGATGCGCAGATCAGTCGACAATTGGATGCAGTGATGCATCACCCGGATTTTCAGCGCGTTGAGTCTATCTGGCGTGGCACAAAGTCGCTGATTGATCAGACTGATTTTCGCCAGAACGTGAAAATTGAGTTGTTGGACGTCAGTAAAGATCACTTGGTGCAGGACTTCGACGATGCGCCGGAAATTGCCCAGAGCGGTCTCTATGCGCATACGTACACCCAGGAATACGACACGCCAGGTGGTGAGCCGATTGCCGCAGCCATTTCCAACTATGAGTTCGATAACCAGCCGCAGGACATCACCCTGTTGCGCAATATTTCCAAAGTGGCTGCCGCTGCACATATGCCGTTCATTGGTTCCGTCGGGCCGGCATTCTTCGGCAAGAAAACCATGGAGGAAGTTGCCGCCATCAAGGACATTGGAAACTACCTGGATCGTGCTGAATATATCAAGTGGCACAGTTTGACTGCGAGCGATGATGCGCGCTATCTCGGTCTGCTCGCGCCACGGGTGCTGGGCCGTTTGCCTTACGGGCCGGACACTGCTCCTGTGCGCAGTTTCAACTATGGCGAGAGTGTTAAAGGGCCTGATCATGAGAAGTACCTGTGGGTGAGCGCAGCCTTCTCCTTTGCCGCAAACATGGTCAAGAGCTTTATCGCCAATGGCTGGTGTGTGCAGATTCGTGGACCTCAGTCCGGTGGCGCGGTCACGGACCTACCGATTCACCTGTACGACTTGGGCACCGGCAATCAGGTCAAGATCCCTTCTGAGGTGATGATTCCGGAAACTCGCGAGTTCGAATTCGCCAACCATGGCTTCATTCCGCTTTCGTACTATAAAAACCGTGACTACGCGTGCTTCTTTTCGGCCAATTCGGTCCAGAAACCGGCGTTGTACGACACCCCTGACGCCACCGCCAACAGCCGCATTAACGCACGCTTACCCTACGTCTTCCTGTTATCGCGCATCGCTCATTACTTGAAGGTGATCCAGCGCGAAAACATCGGCACCACCAAGGACCGTCGTTTGCTGGAGTTGGAGCTCAACAAATGGATCGGTGGGCTGGTGACCGAAATGACCGACCCCGGCGATGACCTTCAAGCCTCACACCCCCTGCGGGACGCGAAGGTCACGGTGGAAGATATCGAGGACAACCCGGGTTTCTTCCGCATCAAGTTGTACGCCGTACCGCACTTCCAGGTCGAAGGTATGGACGTGAATCTGTCGCTGGTTTCACAGATGCCCAAGGCCAAAGCCTGATTCAGTCGTAGGGAAACGATGCCATGAAGATCGATCGCCCTCTATGGGCTGCCGGGGCGTTGCTGTGCCCGCAGCAATTCCAGCAGCAGGCGCGCTGGGAGGCCTGGGCCAACGAGCAGCTCGCTCGTCTGACCTTGGCCCATCCTTGGGGTGTCCAGGTTGTTAAGTTTGACCCGGAGGCTTTGCGGCTGGGCAAACTCAAGGTGACTCAACTGCGTGTACGAATGCCGGATGGCACCTGGATCGACACGGAGCAGGTGGACCGCCTGCCTCCCGCTTTGGAGCTGGCGCAGTCGTTGGCTGACGACGATCAGCAAGCGTTGCTGCACTTGGCCTTGCCACTGGAGCAGGCCAACGGCAACAACTGCCTGTTTGAGGGGGGCAGAGTTGATCGACCGATGCGCTACCGTCAGGCATGGCGCGAGGTACAAGACATCTATGCGGATGAGGTTCAGTCAATCGGTGTGATGGAGCACGTACTGAGCCTGCGCCTGAATCGCGATGACAACGCCGATTACCTGACCTGCCCGATTGCGCGTCTGGTGCGTGACGGGCAGGGCGCCTGGAGCCTCGACCCGGCCTATGTGCCACCGTTGCTGAGCTTCGCTGCGCATGCGGGGTTGGTGAGCCAGTTGGACAACCTGTTGACGCAATTATCGGCCAAGCGGCAACGGCTGATGGGCATGCGTCGGGAAAGCAATCAGCGCATGGCTGATTTTGCCGTGGCCGATGTGTCGCTGTTCTGGTTGCTGAATGCCTTGAATACCTATCAGCCCATCTTGGCGGACCTTCAGGCGTTTCCCGCACGGCACCCCGAGCAGGTCTATCAGCAACTGATAAAGCTGGCCGGCAGCCTGCTGACGTTCTCCTTGGAACACGATATCGACAAGATTCCAGCCTACCGGCACGAGTCTTTGGAGGCGGTGTTCCCGCCATTGATGCACACCATTTCCTTGCTGCTGGAAGCCAGCCTGCCGTCGCGGGTCATTGCCCTGGAACTGGAAGAACAGGGCGCCAATCGCTGGCAGGTCACGCTGAACGACCCCCGCCTGCGCGAGCGTGAGGGTGCTGATTTCTATCTCTCGGTGCGGTGCCGGTTGCCCGCCGCGCAGTTGCAGGACCAGTTCCCACGCCTGTGCAAGATCGGCACGCCCGACGAGGTCAATTACCTGGTCAACGCCGCACTCGACGGCGTTCCACTGCAATCTCTCAGCCATGTGCCGGCGGCGATTCCATTGCGCCTGGAAAACCAGTATTTCGCGCTGGACCTTGATCACTCCAAGGGGCAGGCGGTGCTGGACGAAGGGGTATGCGCTTTCTATGTGCCAAGTACCTTGGCCGACGTGAAGCTTGAACTGTTTGCGGTGCTGCGCTCATGAACCTGACGGCTTCCAAAGAACACACAGCGGCGGCTATGGATATCGATGTGCTGTTGCAGGACACCTACCTGTTGGTGGTCGAGTTGCGCCAGGGGGCAGCCGTGCCGAGTGGAGATGCGTTGTCGCAGCTTTGCGTAGCACAGGTCGAACAGGTGCGTCAGCGACTCAAACTCGCGGGCCTGAGCCAGCGCAGCATCGATCACATCAGTCATGCGCAATGCGCGTTGCTCGATGAAACCGTCCTCACTTGCGCCGAAGGTGACGCGCACGCCTCTTGGGCCAGCGAGCCGTTGCAGACCAAGTTTTTCAATCGCCATCAAGCGGGTGAGTTTCTGTACGAGGACATGCGCGAAGTCTTGCGCGAGCCTGCGCCCGATCGACATGTGCTGACGGCCTTTCAACGGGTATTGATGTTGGGTTTCCGTGGGCGCTACCGTGATGTGAGTGACCCCGAGCGGGAGCAGCTACTGGTTGACCTCAGTGCACGGACCACTCCACTTCAGGTCAATCAAAGCCTGATAACGCACGTAGGTTGCAGTGAGCTGATCGCCGGTCTGGCTTGGCTTCGATCACCTCTGGTTCATGTAGTGGCCGTGGGGATGTTGCTTACGGCCACATGGTGGGGATTGGATCACCTGTTGAGCGATGCCATTGCTTCGCTCTTGCCTGATCAGGGGTGAGGGCCAGATGACCTTTAACTTGCATCGAATTCTATGCCTGTGGGCAGGGGCACTGGTCCTGGCCTTGCTGGCCATCCTTCCGCTCGCGATGTGGGTACGTGTCTTCGGCGTGTTGATCGCGGTGTATTGTGTTGCATGGGCCTGGATATCACTGCGCCGCCGTGTCGAGCGGCTGCGCGGGTTGGTACGGATGGCCGATAACATGGCCTTGCCTGCGGCTTCGTTTCGTCACCCCGTCGTACTGGTCTGCGGTGATGGCCTGGAGGGGCTGTTCGGCGCAGTTCCAACCGAACAGTTGACCCTGCGTGTCACCGAGCAAGGTTGTTATGTGCGCGTGCCAAGCCTGGAGCAACTGCCGACCGTCACCGATAGCGTCCTGGCCTTGCGCCCAGGCTGGGGCGGGCAACTGGGCGTAATGTTCGCCGTTAACCCTGGTGCCCATAGCGATGGCGCCGTACTCGCCGGTCAAGTGCGCGCCTTCAAACACCAGGTGGCCTTGGCACGCAAGCGTGGCATTGCGCTGCCGCTGTTGCTGGTGAGCTACCTGCAAACCTTGCACGGCGAGGCGCCTTGGTTCAGTTGGAACAATGGTCAGGCCCACGTCCGTGTGCGTGATGCGGGTGCCTGCGTCGGTTTGGATGAGTGGCAGCAGCAAACCACTGGCTCGTCCATACAGGCGGCTCGGATGCACGCGAGCATACAGCTGAACAGCATTGTGGCCTGGCTGCATGACGCCGTGCTGCCACACCTCTGCACCCGCAGTTCTCCAGGTTTGGCGACGATCTGTGCAGTCAAGTTGGTACCGGCATTGCCTCATGCCGTGAAAGGTAGCCTGTGGCAGCAATGGTTACGCAGCAGAGTGGCGGTGGTTGACAACAGACCGGTGGTGATGGATGCGGTTTTGCCATTCCCGGACCCTGTGCTCAGCCTGCTGCCCCTCGGCCCGCTGCGCTCCCCAGTACACCGTGCAAGCGTCATTGCCCTGTGGTTGTTCGCCGTCGCAGGTGTAGTCGCACTCGCCAGTTCGGCGTGGCAGAACACCCTGTTGGTGCGCCAGGTCAGTGACGATCTGCGGCGCTATGCGGCCATTCCCCAACCGACCCAGCGTGAGCAGCGGCAATTCCTTTGGCGTGAAGACGCCGTGACCATCCTTCGTCAGGACGCCCAGCGCCTGGACGCCTACTACCGCCACGGTGTGCCCTTGGCGTTCGGCTTGGGCCTGTACCGTGGCGAACGCTTGCGCGCGCCGCTGCTGGCGGTGCTGGCCGCGCACGTTGAGCCACCGTCGGCCACACCGCCCACCCGAAATTTCAATCCGGTGCGGCTGGACAGTCTGTCGCTGTTCGCCACCGGCAGCGCCCAACTCAAGCCGGGCTCGACCAAGATCCTGATCAATGCGCTGGTCGATATCAAGGCGCAGCCCGGCTGGCTAATTGTGATCGCCGGGCATACCGACGCCACCGGCGATCCGCAGAACAACCTTCGCCTATCCCGCGCCCGCGCCGCGGCCGTGCATGCCTGGATGCAGCAGATGGGCGGCATTCCCGACAGCTGTTTTGCCGTGCAGGGCTTTGGCGCCAGCCAACCGATCGCCCGTAACGACACCGAGGCGGGGCGTGCAGCCAATCGCCGCGTCGATATCCGTCTGGTACCCGAGGCAGGGGCGTGTGCGCTCTCTACCGCCGGGCCGGACAGGCAACCCCCAGTCGCATCCCGCGACAGTTAAATTTCCGAGAAAAGGAGCTTCACATGGCAATTCCCGTTTACCTCTGGCTGCAAGACGACGGCGGCGCAAACATCAAGGGTTCGGTGGATGTGCAAAAGCGCGAAGGCAGCATCGAAGTGGTGGCCCAGGACCACAGCCTGTACATCCCCACCGACAACAACACCGGCAAGTTGACCGGTACGCGCGTACACACGCCGTTTCTGTTTTCCAAGGAAATCGATGCGTCCAGCCCTTACCTTTACAAGGCCGTGACCACCGGGCAAACCCTCAAAAGTGCTGAATTCAAGTGGTACCGCATCGACGACGCCGGGCAGGAAGTCGAGTACTTCGTCACCAAGCTGGAAAACGTCAAGGTGGTGAAAGTCGCGCCGAAAATGCACGACGTCAAAGACCCAGGCAAAGAGAAGCACAACCACCTTGAGCAGATTGAGTTGCGTTACGAGAAGGTCACCTGGACCTACAAGGACGGCAACATCATCCACTCCGACTCGTGGAATGAACGTCAGAGCGCCTGATGCGTGTGGAGCCGCAGGTGGTCTTTTGCCTTCGGCTCCCGGTGTGCTGGGTTGAGCGTCCGTTTGCGGGCGTTCAGCCAAACACATTGAGTTTCAAATTCATGGCTCTATCGACGACACACCCAGATCCCCGAACAAGGATGTAACCGTATGGCACCCAATTCCACTCGCTTGCTTCGCCGCCTCAACCCCTACTGCGCCCAGGCATTGAGTGCAGCGGCCTCGCTGTGCCAAAACCGTGCGCATGCACAGATCACCATTGAACACTGGCTGCTCAAGTTGCTGGGGCAGGGAGACGGTGACCTGACCGTGATCGCGCGTCGTTACGAGTGGAATATGGAGACGCTGTGGTACGGGTTGCTAGAGCATATCGACCGTCTGCCACGAAGCGTACAGAGCAAGCCGCAGCTGTCGGAGCCGTTGCAGCAATTGATCAAGAACGCCTGGTTGCGTGCCTCGCTGGACGACAACAATGACAGCCTGCGCTCTGTCCACCTGCTGAGCGCGTTGATGGAAACGCCCAGCTTACTGGTGTGTGAAGCCGCCTGGCCTTTGCTCAGCCTCAGTGAGGTTCAGTTGCAGCGCCTCTTGGTGTTATTGGATCAATCGTCCGAAGAGCGCCCCGAGGTGCAAGCTTCAGCCGCGTCGGACAGCCCCGCAACGTCTTCAGGTGAACCCGTCATATTCCCACCCAGCGCAACGAAAAAAGTGGAGGCGTTGCAGGCGGTGCTGGATAGGTTCACCCATGACCTCACAGCCAAGGCAGCGCAAGGGCAGATCGACCCGGTGTTTGGCCGTGACGACGAAATCCGCCAGGTCATCGACGTCCTCAGCCGCCGTCGCAAAAACAACCCAATTCTGGTGGGCGAGCCCGGTGTCGGCAAAACAGCACTGGTCGAAGGCCTGGCGTTGAGCATCGCCCACGGCGCGGTGCCGGACAGTCTCAAATCGGTCAGCGTACGTACCCTTGACCTGGGATTGTTGCAAGCGGGTGCTGGCGTCAAAGGCGAGTTCGAACAACGGCTGAAAAACGTGATCGACGCCGTGCAGCAGTCCGAACAACCCGTGCTGTTGTTCATTGACGAGGCCCACACTCTGATCGGCGCCGGCAACCAGGCTGGTGGCGCCGACGCAGCCAACCTGCTCAAGCCCGCCTTGGCCCGCGGTGAGCTGCGCACCATCGCTGCGACCACTTGGAGCGAGTACAAACAGTATTTTGAGCGCGACGCGGCTTTGGAAAGGCGCTTCCAGATGGTTAAGGTCGATGAGCCGGACGATGCCAACGCCAGCCTGATGTTGCGCGGCCTCAAAGGGCGCTACGCCACCCATCACGGCGTGCACATTCAAGATGCGGCCGTGCAGGCTGCGGTCAGCCTGTCGCGGCGCTACCTCACCGGTCGCCAACTGCCCGACAAAGCCGTCGACCTGCTGGACACCGCCAGCGCCCGCGTGCGTATGAGCCTGGACTGCGAACCGCAGGCGTTGATCCGCCTGAGTGCCCGGCAAGTGGCCCTGGCACTGGAGGGCCAGGCGCTGGAACAGGATCAGCGCCTCGGCGGCCACGGCGCCGATGAGCGTCTGGCGGTGATCGCCGAACAACACGCCGAACTGCAACGCCAATATATCGCTCTGGAGCAGCAATACCGGCAAGAACTTGACCTGACCCAGCAACTGATCGATGCGCGTCAGGCGCAGCCGCCGCAACGCGAGACCTGCGCGCAGTTGCAACGGCAGTTGAGCGATGTCCAGGGCAACCAGCCGCTGCTGTCGCTGGATGTCGACGCGCGTAGCGTGGCCGAAGTCATTGCCGATTGGACCGGGGTGCCCCTGGGCAGCTTGCTCAAGGACGAACAGACCAATCTGCTGATGCTGGAGCAGCAGTTAGGCGAGCGTGTCATCGGGCAGGCGCCGGCCCTGAGCGCCATGGCCCAGCGCCTACGCGCAGCCAAGACCGGCCTCACCGATGACAAGGCACCGCTGGGCGTGTTCCTGCTGGTCGGCACCAGTGGCGTGGGCAAAACCGAAACCGCCTTGGCCCTGGCCGACAGCCTGTTCGGTGGCGAAAAATCGCTGATCACCCTCAACTTTTCCGAATACCAGGAAGCCCACACCGTCAGCCAACTCAAAGGCTCACCGCCCGGCTATGTCGGTTACGGCCAGGGCGGTGTGCTCACCGAAGCCGTGCGCCAACGGCCCTACAGCGTTGTGCTGCTCGACGAGGTGGAAAAGGCCCATCGCGACGTACTCAGTTTGTTTTACCAGGTCTTCGATCGCGGCTTTATGCGCGATGGCGAAGGGCGCGAAATCGACTTTTGCAATACCGTCATTCTCATGACCTCCAACCTCGGCAGCGACCTGCTGCAAACCTGTTTGCAGGAACAGCCGCTACCCGTTTACAGCCACTGCCAGCGATGCGTCCTTACCTGCAACAGAACTGGTCGGAGTTGATCGAGCAGGTCGAGCGGATTTATGCCGAGGGGGTGAACCATTTCTGGCTCGACCTGCAGTGGTACCTGTATCAGGCCCTGAGCAAGCAGCCCGCGCCGCAGGATCGCTGGGCCGATATCGCCAAGCGTGACCTGGGCATGTTCCTTGAGCGCCTGCCGGGCCTGGAAGTGCTGTGCTGGAGTGACGGCAGCCCCTTCGCCGATGAGACCACCCGCGAGTGGATTGCCCAGCACGTCAGCGGCAACCAACCCCAGCAATGGTTACCCGTGCCTGCAATGACAGCGCCCACTGGCGATACCGACATCCTGTCCCTGGAAGGCGAGGCCGTCGCCCAGGCCGACAGCGACGGCGTGGACCAGGCGCTGGCTTGGCTGGCCGCGCGTCCGGGTATTCATACCGGGCGCCAACGCTGGCTGCTGCGCCTGCTGATGGCGCGCGTTGCCGAGCAATATGCCAAAAGCGATCTGGCCATCCATCTGTTGGCAGAGCTGGACGCTACCGCACAACGCCAGGCCTTGGCCGAGTGGGAGCCCGAGCTGAATTTCGAGGTCAAGGCGCGCCTGCTCAAACTGCTGCGGGTGAAAGCCCAGCGCAACGACGCCGACAAACCCACTCTGGCGCGGCGCATGGAAGCCCTGCTGGCGGCATTGGTGGCCATCGATCCGGTACGCGCCGCAGTGCTCTGCGGCTAACCCTCCAATATCAGGATTCTTTCTGTGAGCATGGACAATCTGACACTGCGCTACTTCGATTCCGAAATGCGCTATCTGCGCGAGGCCGGCAAGGAGTTCGCGGACGCGTTCCCGGATCGGGCCGCGCAGCTCAACCTGGACAAACCGGGCGCGCAGGATCCCTATGTGGAGCGCCTGTTCGAGGGTTTCGCCTTTCTGATGGGCCGTCTGCGGGAGAAACTCGATGATGACCTGCCGGAGCTGACCGAGGGGCTGGTCAGCCTGTTGTGGCCGCATTACCTGCGCACGATCCCATCGCTGTCGGTCGTTGAGCTGATGCCCGACCTTGCGCAGATGAAGCGCAGCGAGTTGATCGCCCAGGGCTTTGAGGTGCTGTCGCAACCCATCGGCTCGCAACGCACCCGTTGCCGTTACACCACCACCCAGGACGTGACCCTGCGACCGCTGGCGTTGGAGTCGGTGGGGCGCGGTCATGAAATGGATGGTCGCTCAGTGTTGCGCCTGCGCTTTGCCTGTGGGGCGTTGACGGACTGGAGCCTGATCGATCTCAGCCGTTTGCCGCTGTACCTGAATGCCGATGCGCCGCTGGCCAGCGCGTTGCATCAGGCGCTGACCCTGAATGCGCAAGCGATGTATGTGCGCTGGTCCGGACAGACCGAACGTCAGCCACTGACCGCGCATTTTGCGCCCAAGGGGTTTGCCGATGAAGACCGGCTGTGGCCCAAGGGTGACAGTGCCTTCAGCGGTTACCAACTGTTGCTGGAGTATTTCAGCTTTCGTGAAAAATTCATGTTCGTGACCTTGTGTGGCTTGGAGCAGTTGAAGATTGCACCCGGTACCGCCTGGTTCGAGCTTGAAGTGGTGTTGCGGGAGCCTTGGCCGACCAATTTCGACTTGAACAGCGAACACATCCGCCTGCACGCGGTACCGGTGATTAATTTGTTTGCGCTGGAGGCCGACCCGCTGACCCTGGCGCCCTTGCAAACCGACTACTTGCTGCGCCCCATGCGCCTGCAGGACGGCCATACGGAGATCTATTCGGTGGACCGGGTCACCGCGTCGAGGAATGCCGAGCGCCAGGACTACGTGCCGTTCACCAGCTTTCGCCACAAGGGCGGCATGCTGCGCGACGAGGCCCCGGAACGTTACTTTCATACGCGCCTGAAGCGCGCGGCGAATGGCCTGCATGACACCTGGCTGATTCTGGGCGGCGAGGGCTTCGACAAGGACCGCCTGCGCGAACGTGAAAGTCTTTCCTTGCGCTTGACCGGCACCCACGGCCAGTTGCCGCGCAAGGCGCTGCAAAGCACCTTGCTCGATACGCTGGTGCAGTCCACCCAGTCCGGTTTGCGCGTGCGCAACCTGTGTGCGCCGACCTTGCCGTGCTACCCGCCGAACCGCGACCGCTTTCACTGGCGGGTGCTCAGTCACCTGGGCTCGAACTTCCTGCCGATGCTCGACAATGCCGAGGTGCTGCGCGGCACCTTGGCGCTGTACGACTGGACCGGCAGCGAACTCAATCGCCGGCGTCTGGCGGCGGTTGTCGAGGTCAAACATTATTTGGTGCAGCGTTTTGAGAAAGGCTTTCTGCTGCGCGGGGTGGATATCGAAATCACCCTGGATGCCAATGGCTTCTCAGGGGAGGGCGACATCAGCCTGTTCGGCGAGATGCTCAATCGCTTCTTCTCCTTGTATGCCGACATTCATTTGTACACCCAGCTCACGCTGATCCTGCAACCTACTGGAAAGTGCCTGCGATGGAACGAGAACCACAGTCAGCGAATTCCCGGCTGAAAGCCGGCGGTCTGCTCGACGCCCTGCAGGGCCAGGTGGCCGAGGCAACCTGTACCGCTTTTGCCAGTTGCTGGAACAGGCATTGCCCGATCACCCGCCCTTGGGCAGTACCGCGCACCCGGCCGATGACGCCGTGCGCTTTCGGCCCGATCCGGGCATGGGCTTTCCGGCCAGCGAGTTGAAGTCGATTGAAACCGATGAGGCTCATCCGGAACAGCCGGCGACGATACCAATACTTGCCCCTGCCAGTGCGAGGCACGGTGCGTGTTACGCCGAAAAACAGCGCCTCGGCCAGACGCGACCCGATCACGCTGCGATGCACCTGCAACAGATTCTGCGCCGGTTGCCCTTCGGTTGAGACAAAGCCCACATAACGTTGGTCGGTTCGTTTCAGGTGCCCGGCGGTGAATTCCGCGAGGGGCGCCTGTTCCGTGCGGTAGTGAAAGTGCGCGTAGGCCAGCGGCGTGCGGTCGTTGTCGCGGATCAGGTATTCCTGCAGGTAGTCGCCGTCGCGGCGCAGTTTGACCCGGCCTTCGATCTTTACGATTTCGATTTCGCCTTGCTCCTTGAGGTACTGAATTCGCGAAGCTTGCGGCGGGTTTCGCTTGATGATTTCAATGCGCAGAAGGCGGCCTTCTTCCGTCAAGGCGGTTGCCGTGGTTTCCAGGTCATTGAGCTGGCTCGCTTCCCGGGCGCTGGCGGGTTTTCCGCGTTGATCAATGGCTTGGCGCAGTTTGCTGGCCTTCTCGCGTGCGTTTGCGGCAATCCGGGTCAATTCTTCTTCGACCGTAATGGGCGAATTGGAGGCCAGGGCTATCCTGCCGGCCTCATTGATCGCGTCCCGAGCGCGTTCCAACAGAATATCGGCATCGCCCATCAGGCTTTTTACACTGCGCGCAGGTGCATGGGGGCGTGGCGCTTGCGCGCAAATTTCTTCCCATACTCCGGTCTCTTCGCTGGCTTTGAAGGTTCCCAGTCGCTGATGGTCAATGGGCTCTTCGACGTCGACGATGTCTGCGTCCTGCTCCGGTGTGCGCTCGCGTACCTGTCCCCTGAACACTTGTTTGTTACGGGTCACGATCAAGCGTTGCCGCGAGCCTGAAGGGCGCCGGGTGGGTGCCTTGGCAGTGGGTTCCTGGGCTTGCTCTTTGAGCAGTTGTGCCTGTGCCTGTTCGGCTTCCTCGCGCACGTCGGTGATCAAGCGCTCCAACTGCTCGAAAACGTTGAGGTCGAACAGGTCGGAGGACGGCGCGCCGACAAAGTCGAGGCGGTCCTGGATGGCGGTGTACTGTTTGATCACCTCTCCCAGCAGTTCGATGCGCTTGTCGCGTGGCAGCTCGTCTGCCGCCAACAGATTGCCGTGCGTCAGTACTTCGCGGATCAACAAGTCCAACGTCTTTGAGAGAGGGTCGTAGTTTTCATATTCGGCGCCGATCGGAGGCCGCTTGAGCATCAGGATCTGATAGTTTTCGATCAACTTGGTGCGCCAATTCATCGGCGTTCCGATCATTTTTGCCATTTCATCCGGCGGATAGGCGGCGGGGTCGTAGCTGGGAATCGACGACCGTTCATGCAGACGCGCCTGTTCCTTAAGACTCAATTCAAGCAGTTGCCGGTTGAACCGGGCTGCGGTGTTCGTATGTTCGAAGATGGCCTGGTGAGCAGGCAGGACGACGGCATCGTCAGTGGCCGCCAGATCGTTTATCCAGCCTTCGAACACCTCCTTGGAGGCCCTGGCGGCGTTGCGCGCGATCACCTGCAGGGCGATTTGCTGGCGCAGGTTGCTCACCATGTCATCCAGTTGTTCGATCAGTTCGGTGTTGAATTGGTTGATCGGCTGGTTTTCATGTTTACGCTTGAGCGCCTCCAATAGCGTGACCTGGCAGCGCTCCTGCTCCTGCTGTGCCTGTTCGTAGCGTTGGAAGCCGTAGCCGAAGCGTGGATGCTCGGGGTTATCGCGGATCGCGCTGTAAACCTTGAAAGCGGCCTCCAGGCTGCGTTCAGACTGGACCAGCTCGGCGCGGGCACGCTGATAGTCCTGGTCCAGCATCTGATTGCGGCGCTGGATATCGGCGCGACTGGGCAGCTGTCTGCTTCGGCGCATGCCGCCGAGCAAGCGCAGGCGCAGATCGAACGACCACACCCCGTTGCCATCGCTTTTGACCCAAGGCCCCAGGCGCGCGTGTTGGTGAATATCGATGACACGAAAGCCGTCTTCCACCGCTGTGACCGGATACAACTCCTTATCGATGTGCGCGTGCAGGTAATACCGCTGCTCACGGG
The DNA here is from genome assembly GCF_016937615.1 of Pseudomonas lactucae. Classification (GTDB taxonomy): domain Bacteria; phylum Pseudomonadota; class Gammaproteobacteria; order Pseudomonadales; family Pseudomonadaceae; genus Aquipseudomonas; species Aquipseudomonas lactucae. The sequence goes on from NZ_JAFHKI010000038.1 coordinate 43,485, forward strand.
TGAACACTCGGTACAGGCCCTTGGTTGGGCCTTTTGTCTCGACAAAAGCGGGCTGCACCGGGTTGCGTTGAAACGCCATCGCGTTTTCCGCACGCCAACGGAAGGTTGCCAGGTTTTCGCGCTGGGACTTCGACAACGTGGCCGTGGCACTGGACCAGGAAGGCGTGCAGATCGGGCTGATCTCCTTCGGCGGTACCGCGCGCATCAACGCATTGCCCTCCAACTGCAGCGTATTGTGCGCCGGCACCGCTCCGATCTCTGCCGACACCCGGTGCGGCTTGGCCGGCGCGATGCCCAGGCGTTCGTCCAGCGTGGCGACGTGGTGCAGCAACAGGCCGGCCAGTGACGAAATAAACTCTGCGCTGGTGGCGGCCGCATCCTGTGCCTGGCCCGACACCAGCGCCTGGGTGCTGCGCATCAGTTGGACCAGCCACCCGGTGGTCGCCAGTGGCCCTCGCAGCAGCGGCAGCACGGTATTGAACACCTGCCAGAGATCGTTGCGAAACGCGGCCCAGCGCTGTGCCTGGGTCGACACTGCTTGTTGCCTGGCCTTGGCCACCAGCGCCTTGGCATTTTCCTTGAACACATGCTGCAGAAAGTCCCCGGCCACCTGTTCATCACTGAGCAGTGCCGGGGATGAAGCGGTAGACGGGCTGTGTTCATCGCCTTGCAGTTGGCGCTGAGTATGAGGACTGAGAAAGCCGCCGTTGCCAAACAGCACGCGCGAAGGTTCATCAAGGCTGTTCAGTACCGCGATATTCAACGGTGTCCCCGTTTGTGCGATGGCGTCCAGCACGCCTTGCCGGGAGGCGAATGCTTGAAGGATCTGCGGCCCGCCGGGGCGATAGAGAATATGCGGCGAGTTGGCCGCATTGGCCGCACCGATCAGGAACATATTGGCGGCCACGCGCGCGCGGGCACCGGCGTGCAACAGAAAGGCCAATGGCCGGGCGACGACGGGGCGGTGGTCGCTGACCCGTTGCGCGGCCGTCTGCGGGTCCAGCAACGCGCGCAGCGTTTTGAAGCTCTCCCAAGTGAACCCGGCGCGCCCGCGCAGCAGGTGTTCCAACGCCAGCAATGGGAGCTGCACACGGGCATGGTCATGAAACAGCTGCTGCCGGCGGCGCACGTCGGTGCTGTCACCGGTGAGGGTTTGCTCAAGAAAAGCCGGGTAGTGTTGGCCGATATCGACCTGTTCGATCAAGGTCTTGAGGTAATCAGTCGTAAGCCACCAATCCGGCACATAGCCGGGCTCCTTGAGGTTCTTGATCTCGGCGTGGGCGTAGGACGACGTAAAGGGATTATCCAGCGCCCACTCCGTCAGACTGCGTTCGGTGATGTGTGTCCAGCCGACGGTTCCGCCCTGGGTGCGGGTGATTGCAACCGCGTAATCGTCCGGATTGATCGCCACTTCCTGTGGGTAGTCCCGCGCCATCTGTTTTTGCAGGGCTTTGCGTGTGTAGACGCTGATCGTGTCCACGCCATCGAGGTAATCGGCCCCGGCTGACGCGCGTTCCACTTCGGCCAATTTATCCAGCCACTGGCTGTAGATCCGGCGTAATTCTGGCCTGGCGCCCTGCAACCAGGCCGGTAAGCGGGACTCGTCAAGCTCGGCATGGGGTGAGTCGGGCGGTGAGAACCAAGCATCGGGCGCCGTCAAGGTATTGAACAGTTGTTTGTAATAGCCCACCGAAGGGAAGCTGGACCAACTGATCTGCGCCACGTCGCGCAATTGCTTTTCCAGCAGCGTTTGGGCCAGCCGGTCGAACACATCACCGTCCGGTTCGAACACCGCCCAGCGTATGCCCTCGCCGGAGCGGTGATCGCTCATGTAGCGCGGTAGCAAAGGTGCCACGTTATTGAGCGAATCGAGGCTGAGCAAACTCCCGTCCGGGCTATAGAGGTAGTAGGCTTCACGGCCTTGCCAGCGGCGTTTGAGCAGTAACAGGGTCAGCCATTCTCCCGGTCCCGGACCGCTCACGGCGTGTATCAGGAACACGGGGTACTGGTCGGGTCCGGCAGCAGTATCACGTTCTTCCCGCGTGGGATACAGGTCGCCGAGCACACGCCGCGAGTGTTCGATGCTGAGCGGCGGCACCTGTGGCGCTTTTTTCAGGCACAGGTTCAGGTGTTTGGACACGCTGCGCCAGCGACTGCTCAAGGGGTCGACCAGTGTGGCCGGTTCACTCCAATAATCGGCCAGGCGCTGCTGAAAACGCGCGACCAACAACGGTCCGGTCTGGTTGATCAATTGCGCCAGGTCATTGATCGTCATCGCGCTGCTCAGCGCCTTGGGAATTGTGCCGCTGACATTGAGGACAACGTGACGGTCGGGCGCGTAGTGGACCGCTTCGCCCCGCATGACGCGTTTGATCAGCGCATCCGCCGCCGAGCGGATCTGCGTGTAGCCGCCGGTGCTGTCTTTGATGGGTTGCCCAATGGCCAGGTTGGCGGCGCAACGCCTGGGAGGCGAAGCGTTGGTTCAAACCCTGCTGAAGCAGGGCATTGGCGACGTCTTCCAGGCCGGGTCTGTCAGCGAATACTTTTTGCAGGTAAGCCTGCGACAGGACGCGTTGATCGGCGGGCGCGGGGTGGGCGTTCATGGTGGGGTCTTCTCGGGCAAAGACCGCAACCTAGAGCAACGAACGCCCGCCCCGGCGGTAAACAATAACCTCCACTAATCAGAGCTTCGGCAACTGTCCGATACGGCCCATCATCTCGGTGACGATCTGCAGGTCTAACAGGAACTGGTCGACGGTCTTGAACTCGTTGTCGGTATGCCCGGTGTACTTCACTTCCGGACGCGCCAGGCCGAATTGCACGCCGTTGGGCAATTCGTGCACCGACGTTGCGCCGGCCGAGGTGCCGAACTTATGTTCCATGCCCAGGTTCTCCGTGGCCACCGCCAGCAGCGCCTTCACCCACTCGCCTTCCGGGTTGCGGTACATCGGTTCGGCGATGGAGTAGGTGAAATTCACGTCGACCTGGGTCTGCTTGTCCCAGGCGCTGAGTTTGTCGGCGATTTGGGCCTTGAGGGTTTCCGGCGACTTGCCCTTGGGCACACGCAGGTTCACCGCCAATTTGAAGGCCTTGTCATCCTGGCCGACAAAGGTCAACGAAGTGGTCAGCGGGCCCATGAAATCGTCGGCGAAGCCCACGCCCAATTTGCTGCCCAGGTAGTCCAGGCCCCAGTTGTCGGCGGCGTAACGCGCGGCGTCGGTGATGTGGTTGTGCTTGAGAGCGATCTTGCCGTCGACGCTGTGAATCAGCTCCAGCATGCGCGCCACCGGGTTGATGCCCGACTCCGGTTCGGACGAGTGCGCCGACACGCCGGTGACGGTCAGTTTGACGTCCTTGCCCTCGACCTTCGACACGACGGTAAAGTCACCGCCGTTGCGCTTGGCGTAGCCGTCGCCGGCCTTTTGCAGGCTGGCGGCCAGTTCGGCTGGTTTATCGCTGACGAAAGTAGCCACCGATGCCGATGGAATCTGGTTGGTGGCCATGCCACCGGTCATCGCGACGATTTCTGCGCCTTCGCCTTCACCCTTGCGGCGCGGGAAAGTGGCCATCACCGTACCGTAGCCTTTCTCGGCAATCACCACCGGGTAGCCGCCGTCCAGCGCCAGGTTGTACTGCGGCGTCGGGTTGCGTTCGAAGTAATAGGGGATCGCGTCGCCGGAGGTTTCCTCGGTGGTGTCGATCAGCAGCTTGAAGTTGCGCGCCAGCGGCAGTTTTTCGTCCTTGATCACCTTCATCGCGTACATCGCCACCACGATGCCGTTTTTGTCATCCTCGGTGCCGCGACCGTACATGCGGTCACCGATCAGCGTGACCTTGAACGGGTCGAGTTTGGTGCCGTCCTTCAATACCCAATTTTCCGGCGTCACCGGCACCACATCGGCGTGGGCATGAATGCCGACCACCTCGTCGCCGCTGCCTTGCAGGGAGATTTCGTAGACGCGGTTGTCGATGTTGCGAAAGTTCAAGTCGAAGGCCTTCGCCAGCGCCTCGATCTTGCCGGCGATCTTGATGAATTCAGGGTTTTTATACTGCGGCACACCGTCCACGTTGAAGGTCGGGATTTCCACCAGTTCGCGCAAAGTATCGAGGGCGGCTTTGCCGTATTTCACCCGCGTATAAATGCCCAGCAGGCGGTGGATTTCGTTCTGCTGTTCGGCGTCCAGGGTTTTGTTGTCGAGAAAGGCGTTAATCGCCGGGCCTGCGCCCGTGGTTTTGCCCAGCTCGCCTTTCGCCAACGTGCCGAGGAAACCGCGGAAATCCGTGACGGACGTTTCATTGAACTGCTTTAGAATCGCCGTACTTTGCTCTGGAGTGATGTTGGCGAACGCGGGCGTTGTCAGGATCGAGAGGCCGGCTGCGAACAGGGTGGCCGCCGCCAATTGCTTGAATGGAAGGTGCATCGCTGAAGGCATTCCTTTGCAAAATGAAGTGGGAGATTTCTGATCGATATGTCAGAAATATTTCCACACATTACCATTACTCAGGTGGCCATGGTCAAGGCTGGCCAGGGTGTGGCACTGCGTACTCATCGGTCAGGTTCAGGGCTTTGGCGTAGGGTCCGTCCCATAGCTGTTCATGCAACTCTCCTACACGCTTGGCCATCGCTTCACTGCGCATCACCACCTCCAGGTTGCGCGAATTATCCAGGTAACCACCCAGCCAATTGCTGGTGCCTACCCACGCCACTTGCCCATCGATTTCCATCGTCTTGCTGTGGATCACCCGTGCATACGGGATAAAACCTTGCCTGGCCTGGGGCAGGGTGACGATTTTGATCTGCACGTTGGGCAACACGGCCAGGCTTTTCAGGTAGGGCAGTTCAAGCGCGTCGGTGTTCCAGTTGGACACCATCAACTTGATTGACACACCACGCGCCGCAGCGGCGCGCACCGCGTTGTCGATCACCGCGTAATAGGGCCGGGCGTTGTCCGGTCCATAGGACAGCGGTGCGTAGTCGAGCAGTTGCACGCGGACTTCGTGTTTGGCGTCGTTGAGCAGACGCGGCAATTCCTGCTGTGAATCACCGACGCCCGGCGGGTTGTAACGTTGCGGGCTGGCGACCAGGTAGTTGCCGGTGCGTGCAGGGGCCTGGCCTTTGGCGGGCAGGGGCACGGGTTTGTTGGCGCCAAGCGCCGCCTGGGCTTGCCAGTCCTGGTTGAAGATCGCCTGCACCTGGCTTACCACCGTTGGGTCGCTGATGCGCAAGCCGGTCTCGTGGATGTGTTCGAGGGATCGCCAGTCGAAATTCTGGCTGCCGATAAACGCCTGCTTGCCATCCACCACCATGTATTTGGCGTGGATAATCCCGCCGCTTACGCGCGCATAGGGCAGTACGCGAAAGGTCAGGTTGGGGATCGCGCGCAAGCGCTCAAGGGTGGCAGGCTCCGACAGTTTCAGGCCTTTTTCTTCGAGCAGAAAACGAATTTTCACACCGCGTTTACCCGCCGCCGCAAGGCGCTCGAGGACAGCGTCCATGCGTGATCCCGGATGGTCGACCGCATAGAACTGGCCGATATCGATCGTGCTTTTGGCCGCATCGAACAACTCGATCCATACCGGACCCGGCTGGCGCAAATCGTCGGTGCCCAGCGCGCTATCCACCGGTACGGTATGCACCAGTTCAAACCCCGGGATTGAAAAATCCGCCTGGACCAGCGGACTCATGAGCAAGCCTGCCAGGCCTGCGATGCACACTTTCAACGAGACGGACATAGCTTCCCTTCATTGCAGAAGTGGCGGGCGCCCTGTGCGCCGCCAAACGGTCACGCGGTGCGGGTGTGCAACGGCGTCGGCACCCGTTGCGGTACTTCGCTTTGCTCACGGGCACCGCTGGCGGCGCGAATCAGCAGGATCTTCAACTGGTCGTTGATACGCTCCAGGCTGTCCTGGAAGAAGTTATGGAACACCACGCAAAACAGCGCAATGGCGATCCCCAGACCGGTCGCAAACAATGCCGTGCCGATGCCGCCGGAAATCTGCCCCGGGTCGGAAACGCCCGCGGTGGCCAGCGCCTTGAAGGTATCGATGATACCGAGGATGGTCCCCAGCAAGCCTAGCAGTGGCGCGGCGGTGGTGATGGTTTCAATGATCCACAGGCTACGGGCCAACGGCGCGCGGGTGCTCAGGTACTGGGTCTCGATCACGTCATCCAGGTCTTTGCGCGAACCATGGGAGGCCTTCTGTGCGAGCACCGGCAACACCATGTTCAGCGCCAGGCTGTCACGGCGCGTCAGTGCCTGGGGCAAGTCGCGCTCGCTGTGCACGTTGGCGCTGAGCACCTCGGCCAGCGCGCGCGCCTGACGGCGCACATAGGCGAAGTAAATGCCGCGTTCGATGGCGATAAAGACGGCGATGGCCATCGCCGCATACATCACATAGAAGGTGACGTCGTGGAGCAGGTTCATGTCCATGTTCAATTACCTCGCAGGTTAGAAATTGGCTTCCAGGGACACCGTCACGGTGCGTTCCAGGCCGACGATATAGGCCGGGTCGCCGTCGCGAAAACCGCTGTAGCTGGCCGCGTTGGTCTTGGTGGTATAGACGCCGTCCAGGTACTTCTTGTCGAACAGGTTGTCGACGTTCAGGCGCAGCGTCGCGTCCTTGACCACCTTCTTGTCCACGGGCAGGTAAATACCGGCGCCGGCGTTGAACACGGTGCGTCCCGAGATAGCTTCATCGTTGGTCAGGTCGCCATAGAGCTTGCTGGTGTACTTGCCGCCGAACGTGCCGTAGAAGCGCCCGTCGTCGTAGCCGATGTTGGCCGCCAGCATGTTTTTCGGCACGTTGGCGAACTGCTTGCCGCTGGTGGGCAACAGGATGGCCTGGCCTGCGTTGTAGACGGTCAGGTCGTCCTGCTGCTCGGCCTTGGTGTAGGTGTAGGAGGTGTAGTAGTTGAAGTGGTTGGGCAGCAGGCCGCTCCACTCCAGCTCCAGGCCGCTGTTGTTGACGGAACCGGCGTTGATGTCGGCGAAGTCGCCGTTGATGTCCTTGGACGAAACCTGACGATCCTTGAACTGCATATAAAACAAAGTGGCCGCCACGGTCATGTCGTCATCGGTGTAGCGCCAGCCCAGTTCGTGGTTCCAGCTGGTTTCCGGCTTGGCGTCGATGGAGCCGGCGCCCTTGTCGTACAGCACGTAGTTCTGCGGGATGCGCATGTTGCGCGACAGGCTGTAGAACAGCTGATCGCGCTCATCCAACTGGTACTTGAGGCCGACGTTGGGCAGCAGCTTGTTGTAGGTCTGGCTGCGTTTTTCCGCCTGTTCGGTGAGGCTGCCGTGGTTGGTGCCGTCGCGCTTGACGTTCATGTAGGCCAGGCCCGCGACCAGGGTCCAGTCAGGGTTGATGTACCACGTGTCCTGTGCCCAGACCTTCTGCGCCGGGGTCACGGTGAAGCGGTCACGGCCCTGCACGGTGTTACCGTTGGCATCGACCACGGCATCGCCATCGGGCCAGGTATCGGTGGGCTTGCCGCTGTTCTTCAGGGCAATGAACGGCTGGGTCTGGCTTTGGCGCGCGCGCTCGTACCAATAGCCAAATTGCAGGCTGTGTTCTTCCAGGTCCCAGTTCAGCTTGGTGGTGATGCCCGGGCGCCAGGTCTGCGTGCGCGAAGGGCGGTAGTAGACGCCGGTGGTGGACGAGCCGTCGGCGTTGTACTGGGCGGCGGAGGGCAGGTTGCTCAAGTCGAACACACCGCCTGCGTTGGAGCCGCTGTTGAGGGCGTAGCTGGACGAGCCGACGCCGCTGCCGTTACCCCAGAAGTAATACGGAATCACCGACAGGGCCAGATTGTCAGCCAGTTTGAACTGGGTATTGAGCACGCCCGTAAAGGTCTGGAACGGGTTCTGTGCCAGGGCGTAATAGCTGTTGAGCTTGCCGTTGCCGCCCACGGTCGGCGTGGCGGGGTAGGGGTCGAACTTGCGGCCGTTCTGTTGGAACTGGCCCTTGGTCAATTGGCTGTAACTGTTGTTGTCCTGCTCGTGATACTTGAGGATCAGATTGGCCGTGTTGCCGTTGCCGGCGTCGAAGAAGCTGTTCCACTCCACCTTGTCCGCGCGCACGGCGCCCGAACCGCGCCACATCTGACCTTCGGTGTGGGATGCCGACAACCAGTTGCTCAGGCCGTTGACTTCACCCGTATTGAGCCGCGCGAAGGTCTTGCGCGTGGCGTTGCTGCCCATGATCTGTTTGACGAACGCGCCGGTTTCCTTGGTCGGGCGAAGGGTCACGATGCCGATATTGCCGCCGCTGGAGCCAATGTGTGGGCCGTCGGACTCGGCGGAGCCTTGGGTGACGAAGATCTGGTCAATGTTTTCCGGGTCGCCCAGCAGGTTGGAATACAGCGCGTAGTTGCCCGAGTCGTTGATCGGCATGCCGTCCACCGACATCCCCACCTGGTCGGAGTTGAGCCCGCGCATGGTGAAGCGAAAACCCGACAAGCCGGTGTTGTCTTCGCTGGAAATGTTCAGCCCTGGCGTGTACTTGAGCTTGTCGATGGCGTTGCCGGTGGCGCTCTGTTTATCCAGCGCTTCCTTGGTCACCGTGGAGCGGCCTTTGATGCTTTCTTCCTGCACCATGTAGCCGCCACCCGCGGTGGCCTTGCCTTGTACGCCAATGGTGCCGACATCGCTTTCGCCGGTGTCGGCCATGGCCATGCCGTGCCCCATGCTTGCGGCAACGAGTGCCAGCTGAATCCTTGTGAGCCTCATCAGTGTCGTCCTGGTGTCGGGTGCTTATTGCACGCTGTAGTTGAAGGTGGCGGTGAAGCGCTGCTCATTGCGGCCCCCGAAGGCTTGCTCGGGGAACGGCTTGACTTGCTTGATGCGACGCAGGCTGTTGGTCGCGGCCCGGTTGAGTAACATGCTCGACGCCTGGGTCTGCAGGCCGGAGTCGAGTACCCGGCCCTGGCGGTCCACCAGCAGCCACACCACCACCTCGCCGGTCGGGCGTTCCAGAGACGCCTGGCGGCCGGTGGGGTATTGCTTGTAGGTGTCCAGTTCGTTGCGCAATCCCTTGAGATAGCCGCCCTCCAGCGCTTGGCCATCGACCTTGGGCGGCGCGGGTGATGCGGGCGTCGGGGCGACCGGGGCGGCCACGGGCGGTGCCGGTTTGGTCGCGGCCACCGGTGGCGGGGTGGGCGCGGTTTTGGCCACTGCTGGCTTGGGCACCGGCTTGGGCTTGGGCTCGGGTTTTGGCACCGGCTTGGGCGGTGGCGGTGGCGGTGGTGGCGCAGGTTCAGCCTCTTGATCTTCGATCACCGGCGGTGGCGGCTCCTGCTCCACCGCTGGCTCAGGGACCACTTCCGGCTCTGGCTCAACCAATGCCAATTCGACCGCCGACTCGTCGTACACCGGCTCGACTTTCAGCGTCTGTGACTGGATACCCAGTGCAATCAGCACCAGAGCGATCACGGCCGGGACACCGCCCAGCAACTGACGCGCACGAAACAGGACGTACATGATCAAGACTTGCGCGTGGCGATGGACACGGAGGTAAAGCCACCCAGGCGCAGGGTATCCATCACCTCCACCAGGCGTGACACCTCCACGCCCTTGTCGCTGTTAACGATGATGGTCGACTTGGCGTCGGGCTTTTCAGCGGCCTTGAGCGCCGGCACCAGGGCGTCGACCGTAAGGTCCTTGCCATCCAGCTGCAGTTGCCCTGCAAGGCCCAGGGTCAGGATGAATTTGTTCTGCGGTTTGAGCTGTTGCGAACTGCTGGCGCTGGGCAGTTGGGTCTTCATGCCGAGCGCCGGAATGACGTTCAGGCTCACGAGTACAAAAAACACCAGAAGGAACATCATCACGTCGATCATCGGGATGAGTTCGATGTGCGCCTTGCGTTTTTTCGGTTCGTCCCAGGTTCTCATTCCGTTGCCCCGTTATTGAATTAGGGGCAACACGCTAACAACGAAAAATGACCGATTGGTTAACTTTAATTGACGTTTTGAGCGCTCTAGGACGGGTATTACAGACGACTTACCGGTCATTTTTCGGGTGTCACAGAACTGCAACTCGGAGGGGGCATTCTCGAAAACTTTACATCGAGGGCCCCCGGGAATGAGTAGCGAATTGCCATGTTTGTCCACCCCGCGACTGCTATTGCGTGCGCTTGAAAAGCACCAGGCCGAGACGTTGTCCACCCTCGCCAACGGCCCGAAGATTGCCGACGATACCGCGAGCATTCCGTCGCCTTACACCCTGCAAGTCGCGTTGGATTTTATCGAAGGTATGCAGGAAAAATTTCGCGCCGAGGGGGTGTTGAGTCTGGGTATGCATCGTCGCGACAGCGGTGAATTGATCGGCGTGCTCAGCCTGCGGGTCAAGGCTGACCATCTCTACGGGAACTTGGGTGGCTGGGTGGCGGCGCAGGCACGCAATCAAGGGTATGCGGCAGAAGCGGCGAGCGCGTTGATGGACTACGGCTTCACGGAGTTGGGACTGTACCGCGTGGGCAGCCAGTGCTTCAGCCGCAACAAGGCGTCGGCGCGGGTCATGGAAAAAATCGGCCTGCGGTATGAAGGCTGCCTGCGCGGTGCTTTTCTAAAGAATGGGGTGCATGAAGACATGCTGGTGTTTGCCACCCTGCGCAAAGACTGGGCGTTGCGCTCATGAGCGGCGACATCGACCACAGCCGTCGACGCGTACTCGCCGGACTGGCCGTTGCCACCACTTTTTCGCTGCTCAGCCCCTTCGCCCGCAGCGCCGGGGTGGATTATCCGTTCACCCTTGGTGTGGCCTCGGGCGATCCGTTGCCGGATGGCTTTGTGATCTGGACGCGCCTGGCGCCGTTGTTCAATGCCGCTGACGGTCGCGGCGGCTTGCGTCGCGCGGTGCCGGTGCGTTGGCGGGTGGCCACTGATGCGGCGATGACGCGGGTGGTACGCCACGGCGAGGTCACGGCCAGCGAGCGGTTTGCGCATTCGGTGCATGTGGAGGTCGCCGGGTTGGAGGCGGGCCGGCCGTACTGGTATCAGTTCGAGGGGCTTGGCGCCCAGAGCCCGGTGGGGCAGTCACGCACGGCGCCCGCCGCGCACGCCATGGCATCCGCGCGCCTGGGTTTTGTTTCCTGTTCCCACTGGGAGCGCGGTTATTTCAGCGCCTATCGGCATCTCGCCGCGGAACAACCCGACCTGGTGTTTTTCCTGGGCGACTATATCTACGACAACTCTTTTGCCGCCGACTCCGGCAAGGTCGTGCGTGCTCACGGCGCCGGCAATGCGGTGAGCCTGAGTGATTACCGCAACCGCTACGCGCTGTACAAGACCGATCCCGACTTGCAAGCCTTGCACGCCGCCGCGCCTTGCGTGGCAACCTGGGACGATCACGAGGTACAGAACGACTATGCCAACCGCTGGTCCCAGGACCCGAAGATCGCGGTGGCGCAATTTCTTCAGCAACGCACAGCGGCCTACCAAGCCTATTACGAGCATATGCCACTGCGTGCCAGCAGCTTGCCGAGAGGCCCGGATATGCGCATCTACCGGCGTCTGGACTACGGCTGGCTTGCACGCTTGCATGTGCTCGACGGTCGCCAATACCGCTCCGAGCAACCCTGCGTCCTGCCCAATGGCAGCCATCAAGGACATATCGCCACCAATCTGTGCAGCGACTTGCGCGACCCCGCTCGCACCATGCTCGGTTGGCAGCAGGAGGCCTGGCTGGACCAGGGCTTTGCCCAGTCGAAGGCGCAGTGGAACCTGATCGCCCAGGACCTGCTGGTCGCCCCGCTGGCGCAGCGTGACCTGACTAACCACAAACCGGGACGCTGGACCGATGGCTGGGATGGTTACATGGCCAACCGCACGCGCATGCTCGCGTCGATCGAGCGCAATCGCGTGAAGAACCCGGTGTTCTGGGCGGGCGATATCCATTCGTTCTGGGTGACGGACCTGCACGCCGACGCCGACAAACCGGACTCGCCGGTGGTCGCCACCGAGTTCGTCGGCAGCTCGGTGACGTCCGACGGCCCGCCCTATGAAGCGTTCAACAAGATCCTGCCGCTCAACCCGCATGTGAAGTTTTTTGACAGCCGCCAGCGCGGGTATATGTCGGTGGAATTGAAAGAGCAGCAGATGCTCACGCACTTTCGGGTGATCAGCGATCCGCGTGATCCGGCGGCCGGGGTGTCGACGTTGAAGTCGTTTGTGGTGGAGTCGGGGCGGGCGGGGGCGGTTGCGGTTTGATACCTGTGGGAGTGAGCAAGCGGTGATTCAGTCGAGACTGTAACGCACCGACAGCGCGCCCTTTTTCTCCGACAGGGCCAGGATGGTCACCCGTCCCAACTCGCCCAGCGTCTGCACATGGGTGCCACCGCAGGCATACGCGGGCAAGTCACCGAAGCCCACTTCGCGGCTGCCGTCTTCCAGGGTCATGTGGCGTGGGCAGTCAGCGGCGATCCACTGGTTGATCTGCTGCTGCATCGCCTCGGCGTCCATCGCTTGAGCGGTTTCGCCGCGGATAAAGGTGATCTTGCCTTCGCCCGGCCAGTGGTGCGCCTTGATCGGCATCCAGCCCAGGATTTCGCCGACATTGCCGATCAGGTGCCCGGCCGAATGCAGGCGGGTGTGCAGGGCGCGGCGCTGGGCATCGACGCGCGCGCTGATCGGTCCCGGTTGCACGGGCCTGTCGAGGTAATGCACCACGCGATCAGCCTCCTGGATGACGCGCAGCACGTTGCTATCGCCGAGTGTGCCGGTGTCGAACGGCTGGCCGCCGCCCTGAGGGTGGAAAATCGTCGATTGCAGGACCACTGCAAACTGGTCCTCGTGAGGCGTGCAGCTGAGCACTTCAAGTTCGGCGGTCAGGTGGTCGTGGGTGAAAAACAGGCGCTCGGTCATTCTTTACCTCCGCATCAGGGTTTTACGGGCAGTATAAATAGTGCTTGGATGGGTGATAATCCGCTCAATTATCAATGGACCTGTGCATCATGAGCATCAATCTTCCCTTGCCGCTGCTGGGTGAAATGGCGATTTTCGTCAAGGTGGTGGAAGCCGGCAGCTTTTCCGAAGCGGCACGGCAACTGAGCGTTTCGCCGTCGGCGGTGAGCCGCAGTATTTCGCGCTTGGAAAAGGCCCTGGCCACCCGCTTGTTGCAGCGCACCACGCGCAAATTGTGCTTGAGCGAGGGCGGTGAAGAGGTGTTCAAGCGCTGTCAGGAGATGGTCAACGCAGCGCGTTCGGTGATGGAGGTCGGCGGCCAGTTCACCCACGAAGCCGAGGGCCTGGTGCGGGTCAGCGTGCCCAAGGCGGTCGGGCGGTTTGTGGTGCACCCGCATATGCCGGAATTTCTGCGGCGTTACCCCAAGGTGGACGTGCAACTGATCCTTGAGGACCGGCAGGTGGACCTGATCGATGACAACGTCGACCTCAGCATCCGTATCACCGACAGCCCACCGCCGGGGCTGGTGGGGCGCCAGTTACTGCCGATCGAACATTTGGTGTGTGCGACGCCGCAATACCTGGCCGAACAGGGCGCGCCCGCGCACCCCCACGATTTGCTGGAGCACAGCTGTATCTACCTCGGCGAAACCCCTGGCGACTCACGCTGGAAATTTCGTCAGGCCGGCAAGACGGTGACGGTCGGCGTGCGCGGGCGTTATGCGGCGAATCACACCGGTGTGCGGCTGGACGCAGTGTTGCAGCACGTGGGAATTGCCAGCTTGCCGTACTTTACCGCGCGCCATGCCCTGGAGGAGGGGCGGTTGGTGCAGGTGTTGCCGGAGTGGGATTTTATTGCGTCGTACCATGGCGAGGCGTGGTTGCTGCACTCGCCCACGCGTTACCTGCCGCCGAAGTTGCGGGTGTTTATTGATTATCTGGTGGCGTGCATGGCGAAGGAGCCGACATTGCGTGTGGTGAGCGGGCTTGTCGAATCGTCGCACCGCCCGCGCTGGGCTGCGAAGCGGCCCTAAAACAAGTTACCGAGACCTGATTGGAGGAACAGGGTTTTTGCAACGGGCTGCTACGCAGCCCAGAGCGGACATAGGTATCTACACGACTGCCTGATCTTGCGCTGTTGCTGTTGCTCTGGC
>NZ_JAFHKI010000039.1 GCF_016937615.1 Pseudomonas lactucae
GCTGGGCTGCGAAGCAGCCCCAAAACCAGGCGACCCAGTGGCATCAGATACACCGCAGATACCGGTTTTGGGAGCGCTTCGCACTCCAGCGGGAGCAAGCTCCCTCGCCACGACAAGCCGAGCACACAGTGTTGCTTACTGCGCCGTGTAGATCTGGTCGAACACGCCACCGTCGTTAAAGAATTTCGGTTGGGCAGTTTTCCAGCCGCCGAAGTCTTTGTCGATAGTCACCAGGTCCAGTTTCGGGAACTGCTGGGCGTATTGGGCGGCTACTTTTGCATCGCGTGGGCGGTAGAAGTTTTTCGCCGCAATCTCCTGGCCAGCCGGGCTGTACAGGTGCTTGAGGTATTCGGTGGCGATCTCGGTGTTGCCCTTTTTCTCGGCGTTCTTGTCGACCACGGCCACTGGAGGCTCGGCGAGGATCGACAGAGACGGTACGACGATGTCGAACTTGTCGGCGCCGCCGTCTTCCTTGAGCGCCAGGAACGCTTCGTTTTCCCAGGCCAGCAACACATCACCCTGACCGTTGTTGACGAAGGTGATGGTCGAACCGCGCGCGCCGGTGTCGAGGATCGGCACGTGCTTGAACAGCTCTTTCACGTACTCCTGGGCCTTGGCTTCGCTGCCGCCGGTCTTGAGGCCGTAGGCCCAGGCGGCGAGGAAGTTCCAGCGCGCACCGCCGGAGGTTTTCGGGTTCGGCGTGATTACCGACACGTCTTTCTTGATCAGGTCGCCCCAATCCTTGATGCCTTTAGGGTTGCCCTTGCGCACCAGGAACACGATGGTCGAGGTGTACGGGGTACTCGCATCCGGCAGGCGGGTCTGCCAGTTCTCGGGCAGGGTCTTGCCCAGTTTGGCGATTTCGTCGATGTCGCCGGCCAGGGCCAGGGTCACGACGTCGGCGCGCAGGCCGTCGATCACCGCCCGGCCTTGCTTGCCCGAACCGCCATGGGATTGCTGGATCTTGACGGTGTCGCCTGGGTGGGACTGTTTCCAGTAGCTGGTGAACTCAGCGTTGTAGTCCTGGTACAGCTCACGGGTAGGGTCGTACGAGACGTTGAGCAGCTCGTAGTCCTTGGCAACGGCGGAACCGGCAAACACGGCACTGGCCAGTGCGGCCAGGGCATAACGGCGAATCGACGACATAGAAGCTCCTAGAATGCTGGGTGTTGGCTTTTTCTTATAGTTGCGGGTCTTGCGAATCGCCGTTGCTGCTTAGCTCGGTTTGTTACCGGGGTTCTGCAAACGGAATTTTTCCTTGCGTTCGATCTGTACCACTTGAGCGTTGTGCACAGTGATTTCCACCGCGCCAAACCGCAGATCGCGCAGGGCGCTCTGGATCTCACGCAAAATGGCTGCTTCGTCCTGGCCGTCGACGCTACGTAGAGATGCGCTCATGGTCTCGCTCCTGAAATGAATAGTGCCTGGCAGTGGCGGCACTGCTTGCGGCGTGAGAGCGATAGTAGATAAGCGCGGATATTCTTAAAAATACTATTTAAGAATGTTTATATAACCAGAAAGAATTTTCTGGCGAGACGTGGGGTTGCGGGAGGTTTCAGTTGGCTGATCAATCAGCTGACCCACCGCTATCGGGAGCAAGTCGAATCGTCGCACCGCCCCTCCCACATTTTGACTGCATTTCAAGGCTGGATAGCGGGCGCGCGGTCCCAGTCAATTTCATTCGCCGGCACCGGCCGGCCAAACCAATACCCTTGCCCCATATCGCAGTCCTGTTCCAACAAAAACCGCGCCTGCTCGACCTGCTCGATGCCCTCGGCATGTACCTGCATGCCCATGCTTTTCGCCAACGCGATCACCACACGCACAATGGCGGCGTCGTCTTCGTCCCATGGCAAGCCGGCGACAAAACCCTGGTCGATCTTGAGCTTCTGTACCGGCAGACGCTTGAGCCGCAGCAGCGAGGAATACCCGGTGCCAAAATCGTCGATAGCCAGGCGCAGGCCCAGTTCGCGCAGATGGTGCAATTGCTCCAGCGCCACTTCGGGGTCGTCCATTACCGCGCTTTCGGTGACTTCCAGCTCCAGGAAAGCCGGGTCCAGGCCCGTATCGCGCAGTACCTGGGCCACTTGCCCGTACAGTTCACGCCGGGCAAACAAGCGGCTGGACACATTCACCGCGATAAAGCTCAGCGGCACACCGGCGGCCAGCCATTGGCACATCTGGCGGCAGGCCTGGTCCATCACCCAGGCGTCGATATCGGCAATCAACCCGGTGCGCTCGGCGATAGGGATGAACTCGGCCGGTGGCACCAGGCCGCGTTCCGGGTGCTGCCAGCGCACCAGGGCTTCGACGCCGATCAGGCGGCCGCTGTGCAGTGCGTAGACCGGCTGGTAGTAAACGCGCAGCTCGTGCTGGACGAGGGCGCGACGCAGCTCGCTGGCAATCTCCACGCGGTTCTGGGCATGGGCGGTGAGTTCTTCGGTGTACAACGCGTAGCCTTCGCGCCCCACACTTTTAGCCTTGAACAACGCCGAGTCGGCGTTGCGCAGCAACTGTTCGGCGCTCAGCGCATCGCTGGGGAACAGGCTGATGCCGATGCTGGCGCTGACAAACAGCTGGTGACCGTCGAAGATGAACGGTTGCTTCATCACATCCAGCATGCGCTGCGCCAACGCGGCCGCCTGCACCACCTGTGGACAACTTTCCGCGATCACCGCGAACTCATCGCCGCCCAGGCGCGCAAGGGTCACGCCCGGCCCGAGCAGGCCCTTGAGGCGCTCGCCCGCCAGCTTGAGCAACTGGTCGCCGACGTTATGCCCGAGGCTGTCATTGATGATCTTGAAATGGTCCAGGTCCAGCAACAGCAAGGCGCAGCCGCGTTTATGCAGTTGCGCCGAGGCCAGCGCCTGCTCGGCACGGTCGGTGAACAGCAGCCGGTTAGGGAGGTCGGTCAGTGGATCGTGATGGGCCAGGTGGGCCAGTTCGTGTTCGGAGTCCTTGATGGCGCTGATGTCGGAAAACACCGCGACGTATTGGCTGACCTTGCCATGCTCGTCATGGATGACCCGGATGGTTTGCCACTGTGGGTAAATCTCGCCGCTTTTGCGGCGGTTCCAGATTTCACCGCTCCATTCGCCGATGCGCTCAAGGGTCTGGAACATCTGCTGATAGAAACTCGACGAATGGCGCCCGGATTTGAACAGGCTGGGCTGCTGGCCCATGACGTCTTCGCGCTGGTAGCCGGTGATTTCCATAAAGGCCCGGTTTACGTGCACGATCAGGCCCTGGGCATTGGTAACCAACACCCCTTCGCGGGTGCAATCGAACACGGCGGCGGCCTGGCGCAGGCGCTCACGGTTGTCTTTCAAGGGTTGCTGCTGCTGATGGACGTGGGCAAACCGGGCGCTCATCAGGTAAATCACCACGGCGCTGAATGCCACCCATAGATAGCCGCGCGCTTGCAGCCAGAGGTTAAGGTCATTCCGGTTATCGATAAATTCGATCAATACAGTGCCCGTGAGGCTAATCCAAGCGATCGAAGCCAGCAGGTATACCAGCCCGGCACGCAGGGCACCTCGGTATGAAAGCAGCATATGGTCAGCAATCCTTACTAAAAAACAGCATCGCCCTACAAGGGTTGCGGATTATAGGACAAGAAACATCCAGTCACTCCTATCTGAAAGAGCGGCTGGTTTTCTGTGTAGGCTTAGTGATAATGCGTGAGCTGTTCTTTTCTTTATCTGAGGGCCATACAGCCTATGTGGTACAACGGTTTTCTTGACCTGTCAGCCTGGCAACTGGTGGCAGTCACCCTGTTGATGACCCACGTGACCATCGTTGGGGTCACGGTCTATCTGCATCGCTATTCAGCCCATCGCTCCCTGGAGCTCAATGCCGGCCTGAAACACTTCTTCCGCTTCTGGCTGTGGTTGACCACGGCGCAGAACACCCGCGAGTGGACCGCCATCCACCGCAAGCACCACGCCAAATGCGAAACCGTCGATGACCCGCACAGCCCGGTGATCAAAGGGTTATCCACCGTCTTGCGCAAAGGTGCCGAACTGTACCGCGCCGAAGCGGAAAACCCCGAGACTTTGCGCATTTACGGCAAGAACTGCCCGGACGACTGGATCGAACGTAAAATCTACACCCCTTACCCGTTGCTGGGCGTGGCGATCATGGGCGTGATCGACCTGCTGCTGTTCGGCACCATCGGCATCACCATCTGGGCTATCCAGATGATGTGGATCCCGTTCTGGGCCGCCGGCGTCATCAACGGCCTGGGCCATGCCGTGGGCTATCGCAACTTCGAATGCCGCGATGCGGCGACCAACCTGGTGCCATGGGGCATCATCGTCGGCGGCGAAGAGCTGCACAACAATCATCACACTTACCCCAACTCGGCCAAGCTGTCGGTGAAGAAGTGGGAATTCGACCTGGGTTGGGCCTGGATCAAGCTGTTCAGCTTCCTGCGCCTGGCCAAGGTGCAGCGCGTGGCGCCCATTGCCCACCGTGTGGAGGGCAAGGGCCACCTGGACATGGACACCGCCATGGCGATCCTCAACAACCGCTTCCAGATCATGGCCCAGTACCGCAAGTTGGTGATCGGCCCGCTGGTCAAGCAGGAACTGGAAAAGGTCGATCACTCGGTGCGCCACCAGTTCCACCGCGCCAAGCGCCTGCTGTCGCGTGAAACCAGCCTGCTGGATGACCGCCATCACCTGCGTATCCAAAGCATGCTGGAGCACAGTCAGGCCCTGAAAGTGATCTACGAAAAGCGCCTGGCCCTGCAGCAGATCTGGCTGAAAACCAGCGCCAATGGTCACGATATGCTCGCCGCCATCAAGGAATGGGTGCACGAGGCAGAGGCCAGCGGCATCCAGTCGCTGCGCGATTTTGCTCACCAACTGAAAACCTATTCACTGCGCCCTGCAGCGGTCTGACAGCACAGTGGGAGGGCCTGCCCTCCCGCTCTCCAGCTTTTTGACGTCATTTCTCGGGCAGCGCCAATCGCGCCCGTTGACGGAACTTCACTGCAATTACCCTCTCTCAATGAACACTTCGCCATCATGGTGGCCCCTTTTAGTGAACGCTGCTCCGTCCTGCGGCGCGCCCAGAGAGAGTTGTGCCGATGGTTCACGAAAAACCCTACTCGCCTGACCCACCCGTCGCGGAGCATACGCGTCGCCGCGGCCGAAACCTTGCTGGCGTTGATGCACGCCCAAGGTGAAGTCGAGCGGTTGAGTGAGCGTGAACAACTGCTCAGTACGCTGCTGGTCAGCGTGAACGCCGTGCTGTGGGCCATCGACTGGCAGACGCGCCGCGTGCTGTACGTGAGCCCAGCCTACGAGCGGGTATTCGGACGCTCCGCCGGGCTGCTGCTCGCCGACCATCGAGAATGGCGCAACAGCATTCACCCCGAAGACCTCGACTACGCCGAGCACAGCCTGGCCCGCGTGCTGGAACAAGGTGCCGTGGAGGACCGCGAATACCGCATCATCACCGCCGATGGGCAGATCCGTTGGCTGAGCGACAAGTGCTACATCAACCAGCAGGCCGAGCCCGGCGAACCGGTGGTCGTGGTGGGCATGGCCGAAGACATCACCGAGAAGAAGCAGTTGGAGCTGGAGCTGCAGCGCCTGGCCACCACCGACGTGCTGACCCAGAGCAGCAACCGCCGGCATTTCTTCGAATGCGCCAACCAGGCGTTCGACACCGCCAGCGCCCAGGGCGCGCCGCTGGCCTTCCTGCTGCTGGACATCGATGACTTCAAGGACATCAACGACAGCTACGGCCACCTCGAAGGCGACCAGGTGCTGCGACGTATCGCCGAGAGCGGTCGAGGGGTGTTGCGCCGTGGCGATTTGTTCGGGCGTATAGGTGGTGAGGAATTTGCGGCGGTGCTGCCCGGTTGTGCGCCCGAGATGGCACTGCAAGTGGCTGAACGCCTCGGCAAGGAGATTCAGGGGCTGAGCTTCAGCTATGAAGGCCAGACGTTCAACGTGACCATCAGCCAGGGCCTGGCCAGCCTGACCGAGGACGATACAACCCTGGACAGCCTGTTCGCCCGCGCCGACACCGCCATGTACGAGGCCAAGCGCCTGGGCAAGAACCGCGTCGTCGCGGGCTGACGCCCCTCCCACAGGGTTTTGTGTACTGGCATCCACTGCGAGCAGCACAAAAAAACCCGCCGAGGCGGGTTTTTTGTGTCGATCAGGTCAACGTCCGCTTACAGCTCGGAGAAGCACTCTTCGATGATCGCCAAGCCCTTATCCAACTGCTCGTCCGGCGAGGTCAGGGGCACCAGTACACGCAACACGTTGCCGTAGGTACCGCAGGACAGCAGGATCAGGCCCTTGTCACGCGCCTTGGCCACCACAGCGGCAACCGCCGCCGCGTTTGGCTTGTGGCTGTCGCCATCTTCGAACAGCTCAAGCGCGATCATCGCGCCCAGGGCACGCACTTCGCCGATTACCGGGTACTTGGCCTGGATGGCCTTGAGGCCAGTGACCAGACGCTCGCCAACCGCCTTGCAGCGGTCCAGCAGGTGTTCTTCCTCAAACACTTCCATTACCGCCAGCGCCGCAGCGCAGGCGATCGGGCTACCGGCGTAGGTGCCGCCCAGGCCGCCTGGGGCGATGGCGTCCATGTATTCGGCCTTGCCACACACACCGGCCAACGGGAAGCCGCCGGCGATGGATTTGGCGAAGGTGGTCAGGTCGGCGCTGACGCCCATCTGTTCCATGGCGAAGAAGGTCCCGGTACGGCCGGCACCGGTTTGCACTTCGTCGGCGATCAGCAGGATGCCGTGCTTGTCGCACAGTTCGCGCAGTCGCTTCATGAAGGACTTGGGCGCAACGTAGAAACCGCCTTCACCCTGCACCGGCTCGATGATGATCGCAGCGATATCACGCGGCTCGGCATCGTTCTTGAAGATGCGTTCGATGCTGGCGATAGCGTCGTCGTCGCTCACACCGTGCAGTTCGTTCGGGTACAGCGCGCGGAAGATACCGCCTGGCATCAGGCCCATGCCGGCCGAGTACGGCACGACTTTACCGGTGAGGCCCAGGGTCATCATGGTGCGGCCGTGGTAAGCGCCGGTGAAGGCGATCACGCCGGCACGGCCCGTGGCGGCGCGGGCGATTTTCACAGCGTTTTCGACGGCTTCGGAACCGGTGGTGACCAGCAGGGTTTTCTTGGCGAAATCACCTGGGACCTTGGCGTTGATTTTCTCGCACAGTTCCACGTACGGCTCGTAGGCCAGGACCTGGAAGCAGGTGTGAGTCAGCTTGTTCAGTTGCTCGGTCACGGCCGCGATGATTTTCGGGTGGACGTGGCCGGTGTTCAGCACAGCGATACCGCCGGCGAAGTCGATGTACTCACGACCTTCAACGTCGGTCACGGTGGCGTTCTTCGCGGATTCGGCGAAGATCGGGTGAATCTGGCCAACACCGCGCGGTACAGCGGCTTCGCGGCGTTTCATCAGGGAAGCGTTGGTCTTGCTCATAAAGTCCTCATTCGCCGCTCATCGGGCGGCGTGGTTCAAGGAATACGTGGCGGGGAGGCAACTGCGGCAGCATGCGATGATCGACTGCCACAGCGTTCCCGGCCACTACGAATAACGGGGTGAAACACGCAACGGGTCAGCGCTCTCGTGCCCGTTGCGTTTACAGCCATGCCAAACCGGGGCTCAGATGCCCAGGCAGAGGTATTTGATTTCCAGGTAATCCTCGATCCCGTACTTGGAGCCTTCACGGCCCAGGCCCGAGGCCTTGATGCCGCCGAACGGCGCCACTTCGTTGGAGATCAACCCGGTGTTGACGCCGACCATGCCGTATTCCAGGGCTTCGGCCACACGGAATACACGGCCCAGGTCACGCGCATAGAAGTACGAGGCCAGGCCGAACTCGGTGTCGTTGGACATCGCGATCACTTCGGCTTCGTCTTTGAAACGGAACAGCGGCGCCAGTGGGCCGAAGGTTTCTTCCTTGGCGACCGCAGCGTTCTTCGGCACGTTGGTGAGGATAGTCGGCTCGAAGAAGTTGCCCTCCATCACCTTGCCACCGGCCAGCAGCGTAGCGCCTTTGCTCAGCGCATCGGCAATGTGCTCCTGAACCTTGGCCACGGCTTTCTCGTCGATCAGCGGGCCGGTGGTGGTGCCGTCTTCCAGACCGTTGCCGATCTTGAGCTTGGCCACCGCGACTTTCAGCTTCTCGGCGAACGCGTCGTACACCGAATCCTGGATGTACAGACGGTTGGCGCAGACGCAGGTCTGGCCGTTGTTGCGGTACTTGGAAATGATCGCGCCTTCGACGGCCTTATCCAGGTCGGCGTCGTCGAACACGATGAACGGCGCGTTGCCGCCCAGTTCCAGGGAGACTTTCTTGATGTCCTTGGCGCATTCGGCCATCAACTGGCGACCGATTTCGGTCGAGCCGGTGAAGGACAACTTACGCACGATAGGGTTGCTGGTCAGCTCGCCACCGATGTCGCCGGCACTGCCGGTGACCACGCTGAGCACGCCTTTGGGGATACCGGCACGGTGCGCCAGCTCAACCAGGGCCAGGGCCGAGAACGGGGTTTGCGAGGCTGGCTTGATCACCATGGTGCAACCGGCGGCCAGGGCCGGGCCGGCTTTACGGGTGATCATCGCAGCGGGGAAGTTCCACGGGGTGATCGCAGCGGTCACGCCGATCGGCTGCTTGATCACGATCAGGCGCTTGTCGGGCTGGTGGCCGGGAATCACATCACCGTAGATGCGCTTGGCCTCTTCGGCGAACCACTCGATAAAGGATGCAGCGTAGACAATTTCGCCCTTGGCTTCAGCCAGCGGCTTGCCTTGTTCGAGGGTCATCAGGCGACCAAGATCGTCCTGGTTTTCGATCAGCAGTTCGAACCAACGGCGCAGCTTGTTGGCGCGCTCCTTGGCAGTCAGTGCGCGCCAGGCCGGCAGCGCCTTGTCGGCGGCCTCGATGGCACGGCGGGTTTCCGCGGCGCCCATCTTCGGCACGGTACCGAGAATCTCGCCCGTGGCCGGGTTATTGACCTTGATGGTCTGACCATTGTCCGCATCCACCCAAGCGCCATCGATAAAGGCTTGTTGGCGGAACAACTGGGAATCTTTGAGCTGCATGTCGGCTTTCCTTAACAGCACCGCGCGCACGCGGAGCGAATTAGAGTTGTTGAAAGGCGCCTTGTGGGCTGCCGTCAGGGAAATCAGCCTCAGTGCGCGAGACTAATAATAAAGCGCGCACGGGAGACAGAGCGTTTGAAATCTCAAACGAATCCTAGGATCAATGGGGGTACAGGGCAATAGTCTGTTCGAAAAAAAGAACGAAAACCGCGCATTTGCCGGGTTTATCTGATCAGCGTAGCGGAGGCGGGTTTCAGCGCGGTTTCCCCAGGTGCGCGGTGCAGGGCCTTTGTTCAGGAAATTCCTACCCGAAAGCGGCCAAAGACCGGCATGGACGCCCAAGGTCGACATGGGTATGATGTCGCCCGCACAAGCATCCGTAGCTCAGCTGGATAGAGTACTGCCCTCCGAAGGCAGGGGTCGTGGGTTCGAATCCCGCCGGGTGCACCATAGATGAATGAAGAAGCCCCAGGTCGAAAGGTCTGGGGCTTTTTTTGTGGGTGGGGGGTTAGCGGCGAGGATGACTTGCCGTGAGCGTTCGATTTGAACTGTTCGAAATTTCCGGGATAGCTGCCTCTGGCGGAGGCCTTTGGGCTACAACGAGACTTTGAAAGCGCGCATATCTACCGCCGATAATTTCGCGATCCGCTGCGGGTTGCGATGTAAATAAATCCCTTCCCTTCGTCCACTTCTCCCTTTTCCCAATGACGCTCGGGACACTCGTTCGTTAATATGCCCGGCATACCAATGGCGTAAAGGAAGTTTGGCGTGAAACACGGAGCGCTTTCAAGGCCGTCTACGGCTTGCATGGACACTTACAATTGGCGGCGTCGTTTGTTGATGGCCTGCCTGGCGATAGGTTTATTTATCGCGATTCAAATTCCAGTAATGCTGATTGTGGGCAAAGGAAACTTGACCAAGCCGATGGTGCTAATTGACGCCGGTGTGTGTGTAGTGGTGCTGCTGATATTGGCGGTGTTCGAGCGCAGGCACTCAGGCGGAGTTCGCGCTGTTATTGGTAGTGACCTGAACAGAACGTTCAAGCTGTGTGCGCCATGGATACTGGGGGTTTATCTGGTCTGTACCAGTCTCGATATTGGGCTGGGATACGGGTATGAGTCCTACAGGATGACCTCCCGGGATAGTCATCCTGCTGCTCAAAGGGCGCTAATTTTCGCAATGGTAGTCATGATTATTTCAATTATTGAAGAGCTCCAGTACCGGCACTTCCTGATTCGTCTCTTCCCCTTGGATCATCGCATTTGGCGGTGGGTGGCGATACTTGCCACCACCGCGTTGTACACAGCCTTACATATGCCGTTTAGCAGTTGGATAGGCTGCCTGATGATCGGCTCGCTCTCAATCATCCTGGGGTATGCCCGTGTGCGCAGCGCCGGCCTTCTGGTCCCGGTGCTATTGCACATCTTCACGGTCGTCGTGAATTTTTCGAGAGGCCTTGTGGTCACTCTCTGGTTCTAAGCCTGCGCTGCTTTCGACTCATCCCGGAACTAAAAAATAGAATATGTAGAGAATGGAATATCCTTCATTTTGAAAACAGATTAAAGAAAAAAGCCTTTTTGGTGACGGCGTGTTTGGTTTTGAGCCTGGATTTTTACATACTCTGGGCCGCTCGTATTGGAACACGAACAGTTTCAATGTGGTCGACTCCTGAGTGGAGAAATATATAGTCATCGACTGTTTGGCTGGAATTTTTTTGCCTCCAGGACGATCTAATTATCGTCTTGGAGGGAGAGCCCCGAAGCGCCGTATGGGTGACTCTCACTCCAACAAGATAGGGCTCTTATATTGCGGGGTACGAATTCATTTATAAATGAATCACATTTAAGTCCCTTTCAATCGCGTTGATTGCTATCGCTTCGACTGCGCTCGACACTCAGCCAGCATGTAAGTAATCTCTGATAGCGACGTAAATAAACCCGTCCCTAGTCCCCATTCACCTCATTCCTCTTCCAGCGCCTTTTTTCACAACCTACCCGAGACCACAGATGAGTAACCTTCAGAAGCTGATCGAAAATGCCAAGTCGGGTTTATCTGTTCAGGAAAACATTTCCTCTGACGGTTGGCAGGCAATCGCTAAGCAATGCGGCGCCTCTGAAATCCGTGAGATCGAACAGCGTATTGTCAGGTTACGAGCAGAATTGGAAACGGTTGAGGAGTGGGACGGAGATACCCAAGACGACATAAACTTCGCGATTTCCAGCTTCACCCAATTACTGAAATCCGCGAAGGGGTGCTAGCAATGCTTGTGGTGGACAGAGGACCATGGAGTTTTCTCATTTAACCCAGCGGGCGCTTGAAGCCCCTTCGTTCAGTAGCTTATATCTCTCGCATCACATACCTTCAGTTGGAATATGTATGACACCAGAATGAGATATGCCGTGCTAGAGAATCATCAGAACGCCCCCACAATCGTGCGTCACGGTGACTGACGATCGAGCTCTGATACCCCTCACCCTCCGGAGCCCCCACGGATGAGCACCCTCACCCCCCAACCCTGCGCTCTCTGGCTACGCTCCTACTCCGGTCAGGTAGAGCTTCACCAGCACGACTTCCATCAAATAGTGCTCTCCCAATCCGGGTCGATGGAGATTGAAATCGACGGGCGAGGTGGCAAGGTCGATGCCAGCCAGGGCGTGGTGATTTCGGCGGGCTCCCGGCATACCTTTCTAGCCGACACCCATAACACTTTCCTGGTGGTGGATGTGCCCACTGGCCGTGGCGAGGCGCATAAAAGCGCTGCCGCGGAATTTGACCTGCTCAATGACAAGCGCTTTTTTGCGGTCAGGCCGGATATACGGCATTTGCTCGATTACGCCAGCAGCAACGGGGCACGGTTGATCGGTTCACTAGCGATGGCCGAGTCATGGAGTCGGTTGCTGTTGGACTCTTTGCTACAGCCCGACGTGGCGCCGAATGACCTTGGGCAGCTTATTCTCGCGAAGGCGTTGGCCTATATTGAACAGCACCTGAGTACGCCGATGACCGTTCGTGAGATCTCCAGTAAAGCGGGCACCAGTGAGCGGCGCTTGTATGTGTTGTTTGGGCAGCATCTGCATACAACCCCGTTCGCGCATATCGCAAATTTGCGCTTGAATCTGGCCGTTGACCTGCTGCGCCAGACGTCTTTGTCGATCATTGATATTGCGCATCGCGCCGGGTACGCCGACCAGAGTGCGTTAACCCATGCCCTGAAGAAAGCGCGCAACCTGACGCCGGCCGCTGTGCGTAAACAAGCGCGACACCATTGAAAAAATAGCAGCCCTGAACAATTTTTTAGCGGGTCTGATCAATACTCGCTCGCCTGAGCTTTCTATTGTTCCCGCTTGAGGTTTATCCGCAGACGGGGTTTGCATGAGCACTTCCAACCCATCCATCACTCTTGCCAAGGGCGCCGCCGGTGCGACGCTGATTGGGGTGATTGCTGTGTTTTTGTGGGCGTCCCTGGCGCTTCTGACCACCTTGACCGCCGGGATCCCGGCCTTTCAGTTGCTGGCGTCGAGCTTCGCGGTCGCGTTCGTGGCCAGCCTGTGCATGCTGGGGCTGCGTGGCGCTGCCGGGTTCAGCAGTTGGCGCCAGCCCTGGCCGGTGTGGGCAACAGGGTTTGCCGGTATCTTCGTCTATCACGCGTTGTATTTCTTTGCCCTGAAAGCCGCACCTGCGGCTGAAGCCAGCCTGATTGCTTTTTTGTGGCCGCTGCTGATCGTGCTGCTGTCGAGCTTTGTCACCGGCGAATCGTTGCGCAAGCGCCAGTTGCTCGGCGCTTTGCTCGGCTTAGCGGGGACGGCCTTCATCATGCAGTTGCGGGCGCGGAATGACAGTGCGTCGATGCCGGTGATGGGTTACGCCGCTGCCTTTGCCTGCGCCTGGGTCTGGGCGATCTATTCGGTGTTCAATCGGCGCTTCAGCCATGTTCCGAGCAGCATCATCGGGGGGATTTGCGGGCTGGTGGCGGTAGCCGGAGGGCTCTGCCATCTGGCTTTCGAAACCACGGTGCGGCCGGACCCAGGCCAGTGGGGAGCAATCATCGCCCTGGGTCTGGGCCCGGTCGGCCTGGCTTTTTTCGCCTGGGACCACGCGACCAAGCACGGCAACCTGTCGATGCTTGGCGCGCTGTCTTACCTGGCGCCGCTGTTCTCCACGCTGCTGCTGATTGCCATGGGGCAAAGCGATGCCAGGCCGATCCTGATGATTCCCGCGGTGTTGATCATTAGCGGGGCGGTCATCGCCACTTCACGCTCACGCGCGACCTCAGGGTGATTTCGACGGGCAAGGAGGCAGACAATGAATCCTGCCTCACTTGCGCCCCTCAAACCCGAGCCGGCGACACAATAATCTTCACATTGTGTTCCTTGTTTTTGACCAGTTCCTCAAAGCCCTGGCCGACGATCTGCTCCAACTGAATACGCCCCGTCACCAGCGGCGTGATATCCAGCCGGCCATCGGCAATAAACGCGATCACGTCGGCGAACTCACCGTTATAGGCCAGCGCCCCCAGCACCTGTTTTTCCGTCGCCACCAGTTCGAAAAAGTTGAATTCGCTGGGCTCTTCGAAGATCCCCACCAGCACGCATTTGCCGGCCTTGCGGATCAGGTCGATGGCGAGTTTGGCCGTGTGTTTGTTGCCGATGCATTCGAAACTGACATCGGCACCGAGCCCGCCCGTGAGGCGGCGGACTTCGGCCAGGGCGTCGCATTGGTTGGGATCGAGTACGTGGGTCGCGCCCACTTCATGGGCCTTGGTTTTGCGCGCGCCGGACATTTCCAGGGCGATCACCTGCGCCGCGCCTGCCGCCTTGGCGCACATGATGGTGCACAGGCCGATGGTGCCGGCGCCGACCACCACGACGTTTTGCCCGAGCAGGCTGCCGGCTTTTTTCACCGCGTGCATGCCCACCGCCAACGGCTCGATGAGTGCCCCGGCTTCGGCCGGGAAGTTCGCCGGCAGTTTGTACAGCAGGTTGGCCGGCACGTTGACCAGTTCGGCGAAGGCGCCATTGTTCATCAGGCCGGTGAAGGCCAGGTTCTCGCAGATGTTGTACAGCCCGTGGGTGCAGTAGTAGCAGGTGCCGCAATGCTGGCAGGCATCGGCCGCCACCGGTTCGCCGACGCTGAAGCCTTGCACGCCGGCGCCGAGTTCGACGATCTCGCCACAGAACTCATGACCGAGAATGCACTGGCCCTTGATGCCGGTCAGCGGGTGCGGGGCGTCGACCGGAATGAATACCGGGCCGGCCACGTATTCATGCAAGTCGGAGCCGCAGATGCCGCACCATTGCACGCGGATCTGCACCCAACCGGCAGGCGGCGAAACGGGCAGAGGAACGTCTTCGACGCGGATATCGTGACGGCCGTGCCAGACAGCGGCACGCATGCTGCGTTGCGGGTTGTTCGAAAGGCTCATCGCGAAGTCTCCTTGAAACGGTGGGTACCGGCGCATCGGGCGGGTTGCCAGAGCCAGAGCAAGGCCGGTGCCAGGTCCGCAAAAAACCCTGGACAGGCGTTTTTTAGAGCGCTGCGATGGGTATCCGGGGATGGCCGTTATCGCGGTCCAATGAGACGCGCCATGTCAGCGCGCACGAGGCCGCGACGAGACGCTGAGACGTTGCGTCTCGCGGTCTAAATCGGCCCACCGCGCCTGTATGACGTTTTGTCCTTCCATCTGTATCTAACGCGCGCCCTCCGACCGCCCTACCATCAGGCGCATCCAACCCGCGCAACGAAGTACCTACAGGAGTTAACCCATGCCCGAACTGTCAAACCTGCTGGCGTATGGACTGATTTCGCTCGGGATGGTGCTCACGCCCGGCCCGAACATGATCTACCTGATCTCGCGATCGATCTGCCAGGGGCCGCTGGCCGGGCTGATTTCGCTGGGCGGTGTGGCGTTGGGTTTTGTCGTGTACATGCTGTGTGCGGCGCTGGGTATCACCGCGCTGCTGATGGCGGTGCCATATGCGTATGACGCGCTCAGGCTCGGCGGTGCGCTTTACCTGTTGTACCTGGCCTGGCAAGCGCTCAAGCCGGGTGGGCGCTCGGCGTTTCATGTGCGTGAGCTGCCGCGCGACGGGCCGCGCAAGTTGTTCACGATGGGCTTTGTGACCAACCTGTTGAACCCGAAAGTGGCGGTGATGTACCTGTCGTTGCTGCCCCAATTCATCACCCCCACCGGCCACGGCAGTGTGCTGATGCAGTCCATCGTGCTGGGTTGTACCCAGATCATGATCAGCGTGAGCGTCAACGCGGTGATCGCGATCATGGCGGGTTCCATCGCGGCGTTCCTGGCGGGCAAGCCGGTATGGCAGTTGGTCCAGCGCTGGCTGATGGGCACGGTGCTGGCCGGCCTGGCGGTGCGCATGGCCATTGATGCGCGGCGTTGAGACGGGCTGTTGTAGTGAGGAGTTTGAGTTTTATGTCGATTTCTATGCTGCCAGGGCCTCACGCAGCACCTGCTCCAGCAGGATGAAAAACCCGTGGACGTGCGCCTGTTTCAACGCCTGGGGCCGGGTGACGAGGTAGACGTCCAGCGACGGCAGTTCAATCTCCGGGAAAATTTCGCTCAGGCCCTCTGCCAGGAGACGCGGCAGCACCGCGACGCCCATGCCGCGCCTCACTGATTCAAGCTGCACGTTGAACGAACTCACGCGGATCGCGGCATGGTCCAGCCCCGCCGCCTTCGCCGCGCGCATGGGCGGCAACAGGTCCAGCGGCGGCAGCAAGGCGATACTGGCCGCCGTGGCGGGGGTGAGCGCTGGGCATCGCTGCAGGTAAGCAGCCTGGGCGAACACGCCGTAGTCGAGTGTGCCCAGCGCTCGATAGATCAGCGAAGGTTCGCCCAGATGCGCGGTGCGCACGGCGATGTCGGCCACGCCGCGCACGATCTTGTGAAAGTCGGTGGTGACCAGTAATTCCACGGCGCAGCCAGGGTGCAGGGCGGTAAAACGAGTGGCCGCTTCCAGTATCGAGGCCGAAAACCCTTCGCCGGCACTGACCCGTACCGTGCCGCTCAGCGCGCCTGCGCCCCGTCCCCTTCCACCATCGACTGGCGGCGCAGGCCGGCCTCGGCCGCCAGCGCGACGTCCACCAACGATTGCCGCGCGAGGTCAGCCAGCAGCCCTCGACCCCGCGCTCCACCAGCGGCTCCCCCAGGGCGGCTTCCAATTGGGTCAAGCGCCGGGAAACGGTGGACGCCGCCACCCCCAGCAACTGACCCGCTTGCAGAAAACTGCCACGCCGCGACACGGCCAACAACAGACGAAGATCATCCCAATTTGCTTGCGACGCCATACCCGTGCTCATCCCTGGTCTGCAAATATGCAAAGCCATTATGCAGCAGTCGCCGTTTTTCACGCGTGGTCTCAGCGGTATATCTAGCGGCCTTCTGAATACTTGGTATGGCCTGTATGAACACAAATCCCCACCGTCTACGCAGTACCTTCGTGACCGGCGCCACCGGCTTACTGGGCAACAACCTGGTCCGCGAGTTGGTTGCACGCGGCTACGCGGTCAAGGCCCTGGTGCGCTCGCAAACCAAGGCTGAACAGCAGTTCAGCGACCTGCCGGGCGTGGAATGGGTGGTGGGCGACATGGCCGATGTCGGCGCCTTTGCGGCGGCGCTGCAGGGCTGCGACACGGTGTTTCACTGCGCGGCATTCTTTCGCGATAACTACAAGGGCGGCAGCCACTGGGACGCGCTCGAAAAGATCAACGTGACCGGCACACGAGCGCTGCTCCAGCATGCCTACGACGCAGGGGTCAGACGGTTTGTGCACACCTCTTCGATTGCCGTGCTCGACGCGCACCCGGTACGCCCATCGATGAGACGTGCCTGCGCGCCGAAGCCGATGCGGATGACTACTACCGCAGCAAAATCCTCGCTGAGCGTGAAGTGATGAGGTTTCTGCAAACTCATCCTCGGATGGATGCGTGCATGGTACTGCCCGGCTGGATGTGGGGGCCGGGCGACCGTGGGCCGACGTCCTCGGGGCAATTGGTCAAGGACGTGATCAACGGCAAGCTGCCGGGGCTGATCCCCGGCACCTTTTCGCTGGTCGATGCCCGCGATGTGGCCTGGGCCCACATTGCCGCCGCCCAGTACGGGCGACGCGGCGAACGTTATCTCGCGCCGGCCGCAACTTGACCATGCGCCAGTTAATCCCGCTGCTGGGACGTATCGCCGATGTGAAAACACCGTCCCGACAACTGCCACTGCCCGTGCTCTACCTGTTGGCCGCCGTGCAAGAGACCTACGCCTACCTCACCGGTAAACCCATTTTGCTGAGCATGGCGACCCTGCGGCTATTGATACGCGAGGAGCACCGCACCTCGTTCAACCACCGCAAGAGTGAAAAGGAGCTTGGCCTGAGCTTTCGCGCGCTGGAGCAGACCGTCACCGATACGGTGGCTTGGCACCAGCAGTACGGCGGGGTGTAAAAAAGCCCCAGGCCGACAGGCCTGGGGCTTTTTTGTGGGCAGAATATACGTCTGCCGCTGAACGCCTATATCATGCGTGAGCCCGTATTTTTGAAGCTCAATAAGCAAGCGACGTGACTGCACGTCGTGCGACGACCGCCGGTAAAGGTCGAAGGAATTGCCATGAACATCGAATCAATCACTATCAAAGGATTTAAAAGCCTCACAAGTCTGACGCTTGAGGGGCTGACGCCCTTTACCGCCCTGGCTGGCTCCAACGGCGCCGGGAAAAGTAATATTACCGATGCCCTGGCGTTCTTCGGTGCCGTTGTAAAGCGCGGAGCGGCCACCGCCATTCGCGATTTCGGTGGCTTCCAACAAATCCACTGTTTCAAATACCGCAAAGAAAAAAGAACTTCACTGTCCTTTGAAATAAAAATAGAGATCGATAGTGAACAATTTGAATACTCGCTCAAGCTTATTGATATCGACAAAACCCCTCAGGTCATTGAAAGCCTGAAGGTCAATGGAGAGCTGTGCATTGACCGGCGCCAAAACGGCGAAACACGACTGACGCTTTCTGGCTACTCTCCACTCACACCGCTTCTGCAATACCCTCAAGACATGACGGCACTGATGTTGTTCAGCAACTCACCGCTCTATAAGTTCCTTACAAACATACGGGTGTTTCGCATTGATCCAATGGCTGCAAAAGAGCCGGACAGCTCGACCGCCGATGCCACAATGTTGGACAGCCATGGTCGAAACGTCGCAACCATGCTCTCCGTACTCGAAAAGGACGACGATTTCAGAACCCAAGTCCTCGAGTGGATTGAGCTGATTGTGCCCGGTCTGGAAAATGTCTCGACTGAAAAACAACGTCTCGACAGTGCTACGGTCATCACATTCAAAGAAGAAGGCACCCGAACTCACTTTCCTGCGCGCTTGATTTCCGACGGTACTATTTATGCCCTGTGCATCATGACCGCCGTGTTGAGCCGCACGGCTCAGGCGGGTCTGACCATTATCGAAGAACCTGAACGCGGTATTCATCCGAAAGCCATCGGCGAACTCGTTACGCTCATGCGTGACAACGCGACGGTTGAGCATCCCGTTTTCATTACTACGCACAGTGAATCCGTGGTGCGTAACTTGAATCCGGAGGAGCTTTGGCTTGTGAATAAAATCGAAGGCCGTACAGGCGTCAAATGCGCTGCGGAATCCGGCGTGGATAAAACCCAGATCCCTCTGGACACCGCTTGGCTGACGAATCTGCTTAATGGGGGACTTCCGTGGTGAAAGTTGGTTTTATCGTGGAAGGCGATTGTGAAAGGATCGTGGTCGAGTCCGCAAACTTCACTAAATTCCTGAGTGACTGCGGACAGGAGTTGGTAACCCCTGTGATTGACGCGAAAGGAGGTGGGAACCTTCTTCCACACAATATTGATGCGTTCATTCAGGTGTTAGAGATGAAGGCGGTGAGCAAAATCTACGTTCTCACCGATCTGGAGGAAGAGGTCTCGGCTGATGTCGTTCGTGACCGTATAAGCAACGCCAAAATCAAAACCATATTCATCGCAGTAAAAGCCCTCGAAGCATGGTTCCTCGCTGACAGCCAGGCAATGAGCAACTGGCTTAAGCAGTCGTATCATGAGCCCTATCCTGAAGCGACCCTCAACAAACCCTATGATCGCCTTAAAGAAATTGCCAAAATCACAGGTGTCTCAGGACCCGGCAATAAACCAGCGTTCGCCAAAAAAATGATCAAGCACTTCGATTTCAGTATCGTTCGCGCAGCGCAGCATCCGCAGTGTCCCAGTGCACGCGAGTTGGTTGATTACTTTCAAGGAAAGTGAACCCACCACCTGCATCTCCTTTTTCAGGAGCGCTGTCAGTTGATCGACGCCAGCGCTCTCTCCAGGCAGCCAAATTCACATACCGGACAGGTATGGCAACCCGGAGATACAAATGAGCGCCCGAATTTGCACAACCTGCCACGCGAGCCGAGTCACTGTTTGTGAAGCGCCTCCAACTTCGCCGGCAGATCTTCCTTGGGAAAGCGCTCGTGCAACGCCAGCAACTTTTCATCCGCCGCCTTGGTTTGCCCCGCCTCACGCAACCGGATAATTTCCCGCAGCCCCTCCTCCAACGAAGGCAGGGCAACCGGTGCGCGCTTGCTCATTTTTGCCATGGACTGATCCGACAGCGCGCCGGAAATTTCGGCCTGAACCGGTGCACTTTCGGCCTTGGGCGCAGCGGCGATCCGTGCCATTGGCGCGATTGGCGCCGGCGCGGCGCGGAAAACGCTTGCGGTGCGGGTTGGGCGGCTTCTTCGTGCAAGCCGGAGAACGTCGCGGTGGGGATTTCCGGTTGCGGCACCGGCGAGCGCATGACCACGCCGATCATCAATGCCAGACCGGCCACGGTGGCGAACGCCATTTGCCAGCGCGGGCGTTGGCAGGCGTGCAGCCAGCGTTGCCACAGGTTCGGTTGCGGCGCCGGGGCTTCGCGGCGGGCGGCGTTGAGGATGAAGGCGTCGAGCGAAGCAGGCGGCTCGCCCGTGCTGTGTTGACGGAAATGCTCGATCAGCTCGTCGTCAGGGATGTGTCGGGAGTCAGTCATACAGGTACCTCCTCGGCCAGCAGGCGACGCAATTTCTGCTGGGCGTAGCGCAAGCGGCTTTTTACGGTTTCCAGCGGGGTTTGGGTGAGCGCCGCAATCTGCGGCACTTCGAGGTCGCCATGCAGGCGCAGCAGGAACACCTCACGCTGGTCTTCGGGCAAGTCTTGCACGGCCGCGTCAAGGCGCGCCTGGTCGCGGCTCAGGCTCAGCTGTTGCTCAGGGCCGGCGCTGTCATCGGCCTGGGCGTGCAGTTGCTCATCGTAGCTGTCGTGCAGCGGGTTGTGGATGCCGTGCTTACGCCAGTGGTCAATCAGGCGGTTGCGGGCAATCTGGAACAACCACGTGCGAAAACTCGCCCGGCCCTGTGGCTGGGTGCTGCTGCGGATCAGGCTGAGCCAGGTCTCCTGGTAGATTTCCTCGGCCAGTTCGGCCTTGTTGCATAGCGACACGAGGAAACGGTACAGGCCCTGGCGATGGCGCGCGTACAAGGCTTCGAACGCCGCGGCGTCGCCGGTGCGGTAGCGCGCCAGCAGGGATTCGTCGCTGGGTGGGTTGTCGGGTACGGCCATGTGGGTGGCGAACTCCTTTCTGTCAGCCGAGGCTGATCTAACTGTGGGAGGGGGCAAGCCCTCTCCCACATTGGATCATTGTCGTATGTGGGGTCAGTGTTTCAGGCTTTGGGCCAATTCCACCAGTTGCACGAATTCGTTGCGCAAGCCGAACGGGTCGTCGCCCCGCGCCGAGCGGGCCAGTGCGGCGGTGTCTTTCAAACTCATGCTGCCAGTGTAGCGGCCATCGCCCTTGAGCTGTTGGGCGAAGGCGGCCACGGCGGCCGAGAAGCGCAGATCGTCGCTGGCCTTGGCGGATACGTTGCCAACCGGCCGCTCGATCAAGCGGCTGTCACCGCCCGCCGCAGGCTTGTAGCGCACCCGCACCATCGCCAGCTCATCGGATTTGCCTTCAGCGGCAGGCGCGACGGCGTAGCGCAGCGGCTCCAGCCAGCCCTTCTGTCCTTTCGGCACGATTTCGTACAGCGCGGTGACGGTATGGCCAGCGCCGATTTCACCGGCATCCACTTTGTCGTTGTTGAAATCCTCACGCTTCAACGCGCGGTTTTCATAACCCAGCAGGCGATATTCGCTGACCTGGGCCGGGTTGAATTCCACCTGCAATTTTACATCCCGCGCCACCACGGCCAGGGTCGAACCGAGCTGGTCCACCAGCACTTTGCGGGCTTCGCGCAGGGTGTCGATATAGGCGTAGTTACCGTCGCCGGCGTCGGCCAGTTGCTCCATCAGGTGTTCGTTGTAGTTATCCACACCGAAGCCGAGGGTGGTCAGCGAGACGCCGCTTTTACGCTGCTCGGCGGCCATCTGCTTGAGGCCGTCGAAGTCGCTGATGCCCACGTTGAAGTCGCCGTCGGTGGCCAGCAGGATGCGGTTGATGCCCTTGTCGATAAAGCCTTCGCGGGCCATCTGGTAGGCCAGTTGAATACCGGACGCGCCCGCGGTGGAGCCGCCGGCGGTGAGTTGATCGATGGCGTTGCGGATTTTGGCTTTATCGCGGCCCGAGGTGGGCGGCAGCACCACGCGGGATTCACCGGCGTACACCACCAATGACACGCGGTCCTGCTCGCGCAGTTGATCGACCAACAATTTCAGCGTGCTTTGCACCAGCGGCAAGCCTTCGCGGCGGTCCATGGAGCCGGATACATCCACCAAAAACACCAGGTTGGCCGGCGCCAGCTCCGCCACGGCACGGTCGGACGCCTTGATGCCGATGCGCAGCAGTTGCGTGCGCGGGTTCCACGGCGTGGCGGCGACTTCGGTGGTCACGCCGAACGGCGAGCCGTCGGTGGGCAGTGCATAGTGATAGGGGAAATAGTTGACCATTTCCTCCAATCGCACAGCGCCTTCGGGCGGCAGGCTGCCTTGATTGAGGAAACGTCGGACGTTGGCGTAGCTGCCGGTGTCGACATCCACGCTGAAGGTGGAGACCGGTGTTTCGGCGACGCGATGCACCGGGTTGTCGGGCAGGTTGGCGTATTGCTCACGGGGTTCGCTGCGGTAGTCCAGGGTTGCGGATTCCTGCTTCGCCAGGCGTGCGGTCATCGGCGCGGGCATCGGCATGGGTTTGCTTCGCGCGCCTGGTACGGGGTAGGGCTCAAGCACGGAGAGCGGGCCCGTATCGACCGGGGCGACCACCTCCGGCGCGGGCGACACCCCGCAGCCGGCCAACGCCACCAACAGGGTAATGGTGAAGCCTTGGGCAGCAGGACGCAGGAAGAGCAGAGGGCGGGACATGGGCTGAACCTCGTGAATGAATGATCCGTTCACAAGGTCAGACGCAAGGTGCGGGATGTTCGGGTTAACCCAAATTCAGATAACACCACAGATCAATTGTGGGAGGGCCTGTGGTGTTTTCGGAACCGGGATCAGTCCGTGCCGTACTTGGGGTTGCGCGGGCCGTACAGGATTCCCGTGCGCTGCCCCGCCGACAGCAACCGAGCACTGGTGATACCGGCAATCGGGTGCGCCGCATCGGTGGAGCTGTTGATCACCTGCTTGACCGCTGCGGTGATCAGCATGCCCACCAGGCCGCCGCTGTTGTTGTTGCCTTCCTCGCTGGAGGCCCGTGCCGAGCCGGTCCACAAAGTGGTGCCGGTGCGCAGGTCGACCAGTTTGGCCGAGGCGGTCACGGCGGTGTCGCTGGAGATCAGCATGTACTTGGTGCCGTACTCGCTGACGGTGATGTACAACGCCGCGTCCGCGCCGAAGATGTCATGCAGCTTGGTCGGCGGCAGACCCTGGATGTCATTGGCGGTGGTGAGACCGTTCTGGCGGAAGGTTTCGTCCACCAGGGCGATCGGCATCACGTAGTAACCGGCTTCGGCCAACGGGTAGGTCACTTGCGAGACCAGGCTGTACGAGGCCTGTACTTCCGGCGATTCGTTGATCGGCGGCAGCACCAGGATCGACTTCGGTCGCGCCTGTTTGTACGCCGTGTAATCAATGGTCTTGGGTGCCGCGCAACCGCCGAGCAAAGCCAGGGCCAGCAGGGCGCCGGTGAGTTTCAACAGGCTCATTTGGTGGCCACTCCGGTCTTGGCGTTTTTCAGCAGAAAGTCCATGTACGCAGCGGACTCAGGGAACAGGGCCTTCTCGGTGCGAAATTCCTGCACCATCTGGTCGTCCTTGCCCATGCTCAGGTACAGCATGCCCAGGTGGGCGTGGTAGCCCGGCGGCGCCTTGCGGCCACTGGCATTGATCTTTTGCAGATCACGCTCCAGCGCCTCGACCTGCGCTTCCTTGGGCTCGCCCTTGAAGTACTCGTAAACCTGCGGCTGGTAGCTTTCCCATTGATACAGGGGTGGGGGCGCCGTCTGGCACCCGGCGACCGCCGCGATTGCTGTCAGCATCAGCGCTAACTTCACTGCCTTGCTCATCCGTGTACTGCTCCTTTAAGGGTTGCTGATCAGTTGCGCGGGTTCCAGGCACCGGCGTTGATACCATCGACCAGACGGTTGATCGCTTCGCGCATGGCCAGGTCCAACACTTTGCCATTGAGGGTGGAGTCGTAGCTGGCGGTGCCGCCGAAGCCGACCACTTCACGGTTGGACAGCGCGTACTCACCGGCGCCCTGGGTGGAATACACCACTTCGGAGGTGCTGATGTTGACGATGTTCAACGCCACTTTGGCGTAGGCCACCTGGGTCTTGCCACGGCCGAGAATGCCGAACAGCTGGCGGTCGCCGGTTTCCTTGCGACCGAACTCGGTCACGTCGCCGGTCACTACGTAGTCCGCGCCCTTGAGCTTCTGCGCAGTGCCTTTGATCGCGGCTTCCTGGGACATTTCGCCCATGTTGTCGCGGTCCAGCACGCTGAAGCGGTTGGTCTGCTGAAGGTGGGTGATGAGGATGGTCTTGGCCTGGCCGCCGAGGCGGTCGACGCCGTCGGAGAAGATGCCACGCATGTAGCTGGAGCGGTTGTCGAACTTGCCCACGGCAATCGGCACGCGCACGCCGGAGTATGCGACGTTGGCGCTGGCGACTTGCTCCACCGGCATCGCGCGATTGCTCTCGGTGGCGCAACCGGCCACGCTCAGCAGTACTGCGCCGGTGAGGCCCGACAGCAGGATTTTGGAGAGTATTTTCACAAGGTGCTCCTAAGTGGGAAATCGGGTGCAGCCGAAAACACTAGCGGGACGGAATATCGCGCAGGTCATCGACAATGAAACGGCTCAATAAACCGGTGTAGAACGTCTCGACGCTGGAGTTACCCGTATTGGTCAGCACCCCGGCCATGGTCTTCATGTTCTGCCAGTCACCCACGTATCCGCGCGGCATCAGCCCCTCGCGCACCTGGGAAAAATGCAGCACCTCGGCACCGGCCTTCTTGACCTTTACCTGGTAGTTGAAGTCGACACTGGCGAGGATGGTGTTGTCATCCACAATGTTGGTGATGAAGCCGCCCTTGGAGTCTTGAATGCGACGGGTGTAGACCACGTTCACATCCAACAGGTAATCGGCTTTGTCTTTGCTGGTGGCGTAGCGCTTGGCCTTGAGCAGACGGTCGACCAGATCGACGCCCAGTTGCTGGCGAACCTTGTCATCGGGCAAGAAGCGTTCGTTTTTGCCGACTACTTCGACGTCAAAGGTGTCGAGCCAGTAAGTGGCGGTCTTGGGAATGGTCACAGGCGCCGGAGAAATGTAGTAATCCGGCTTGGAGGCGCAGCCCGCCAGTAGGCAGACGGCGAGGAATACGGCAAATGCGCGCATGTCTGAATTCGTCCCTGAAAAGTATCGTGCTTTAAACAATCGCGGCATTTTACGGGGTTGAGAGCGGTTCTCAAGGTGTTTCGTCGGTTGGTGTGCGGTGGTGCACGTTACTCAATGTGACAAGGGAGCTTGCTGCTCAAGCGTTGACCACAATCGTCTTGGCCAACATATCGCCCAGGCGACGACGCAGCCCGAACAGCACCAAAAATCCATCCAGCGGACTGAACAACAGCTTGCATGCGTTGCGCAAAAACGACTGGGGAATCGTGCAGATCGTGGGATACGGAAAACCCACAACCGTTATACGACACAAGCGTTTACCAAGGCTTTGACCCTTGGGCAAAGCGTCGCAAAACAAAAAGTACCCGAAAGCCAGCAGCGTTAACCCGGAGTGAACGACCTGCAGAAGCATCGGCCCCAGCACATCGTAGAAACGCATGCCGAGCCAAACCAGGACATATTTCAACAGTAAGATGAACACAACCACGGCCATATCGATGCTGAAGGCAAGGAGCCGATTGACACGGCTGGCCCGGTTGTAAGTGTCCGCTGTGGTGGCTGGTGAACTCATCGCGATAAACCTCTGAGGTAAAAGGTGGCCAAGTACCGCCCGGCGTGAGAGCCGCGCGGTAACCTGGCCAATCGGCGCAAGCCCGGATTACTCGATCAGGTCCGGGCGAGTAAACCTTGCAGCGCAGGCGCCGCTAAGCTGCGGCTTAGAACGCGTAGCGCGCTTTGAGCATTACTCCATCGGCGTCGAAACCACTGCGAGCCTGGCGGGTGTAGCTGGCGCCGACGGTGAAGTCCGACACGTTGTAGTTCACGCCCACGCTGGCCTCGTAGCTGTCACGCGCCACCGATGCACCGGTCACGGTAAACGCCGAACCGCCCTCTACGAAGCTGGAGGTTTGCGCCACGCGGTCACCCATCAGGTCGTGATAGGCCATCAGCGTCGCTTCTGGCTGCAAGCGGCCGGCGCCCATCGGCAGGTCGCCGGCCAGACGCACGCCCGCGCCCAACTCGCCCACTTCATAGCGCTGCGAACGCGTGCTCAGGGCGGCCGAAGAACCCTTCTCGTCGTAGCCATCCATGCGCACATTGGAATAACGCGCGGCCACACGCGGCTCGATCACCACGGCTCGGGACGGCTTGAAGCTGTAACCACCGATCACGCTGGCCGACAACACGTTACTGTCGTAGCTGCCTTTGGCCGTAGTGCCAGCGATGTGGCGCTTGCTGTCGTTTTCGTTGTGGCCATAGCTGAGGCTGCGTCGACGAACCAGTTTTGCAGGGCCCAGTTACCGTACAGCGACAGTGCATGTCCTTCGACGTCGGTCTTGTTGCCCAGGTCGGAATGGATGTTGGAATTGAGGTAGCTGTAGGCCACGCCCAAGGTGGTGGTGTCGTTCAAACGACCGTCCACACCCACTGCCATGCCGCTGCTGTTGGCCGAGTAACCGTTGTTGCCGCCCCGACCGTCCTGGTCCATGTTGCTGCTCAGGCCCTGCACCCACACGCCGCCAACCTGATGGCTTTCACGCTGGTCGGTGAGGCGATTGAAGATCGCGCCGTTAACCACGGACTGCCCCGACAATGCCACATCGAGGGCGCCACGGTTGACGTCCGGCTTGAGCTGGTCGCCGACCTGCGCCAGTTGCTGCGCGGTGCCGGCGTTGGCCAGGGCCTGGAAGACTTGATCGTCCTGGCTGAGGGTGCTCAACACGCCGTTCTTGAAGCGGTTGACGGCCGTGGCCGAGGCCGCGCCGGCGCCCACGCCTGCCAGGTCCTGCTGAACCTGTTGGTCATTTTTAACCGCTACCACGGCCTTGACCGTTTGCGCATCGACCGAGTAGCTGAGCACGTCCAGCAGCGATGAAGCGCTGGTCACGGACAACCCGTTGTTCTGCACGCGGGTGGCTTGCAACAGGGTGTACTGGGTGCCGTCGTTGGTGCTGGCGAAATCGCCCGGGTTGGCGCTGACAGTCAGCTTCGACGCCTGGGCGAAGTTGGCGGTGCCGTTGACGGTCAGGTACGGCGTGGTCGGCACGACGCTGTCGGACAAGTGCATATCGATGCCGGCGCCGCTGGCAACGTTGAGGTTGCCGGTGATGGCGGTGCCAGGCGCCGACAGGTTCAGCGAGCCCGCGTTGACCGACACCGGTGCGATGATGCGGCTGCCGGTGAAATTGGCCTGGCCTGCGACGTTGACCGCATTGAGGTTGAGCAGGTCGCCGGTGATTTGGCCGCCAGTCCAGTTCAGGGTGGCGAGGTTATTGGCGTCGATGGCCGTGCCGGAATTGCTGCGGATTTCGCCGGCTTGCTGGTTGATTTCGAACGACGACGTTTGATCGGGGCCGACCAGAATCGCCGTGCCATCGGCGGTGATCGTGCCACGGTTGATAATGCCGCGCGAACCGCTGGCACTGTTCTGGGCAAAGGTTGCCTCCAGAAACTCGAAGGCATTGGCGTTGGTGCCCTTGGCCTCAAGCGTGCCGGTGTTGAGGATGTAATCGATGGTGCCGTTATAAAAAAACATACCCTTGGCGTCATTGCCATTGGCAGAAATCAAGCCGCTGTTTTCGATACGCAGCGGGTTGGTATCGGTTTCCACTTCAATGCCCCAGGCGCCTTCACCCGTGGCGGTAATCGAACCCGAATTGAGCAGCTTACCGCCGATAGTAGTTGGCGTGCCGCCGTTGACGTCCAGGATCAAACCAATCGCATCCGGGCCTGCCATATCGATCACACCCGTGTTTGAAACATCGCCCGCGATGGTCGTGCCATGCAGATAAATGCCTTCACCGCCGCCCAGGTAGCCGGGGGTCGTCACAGTTCCCGTCGGAGGCGTCGAGCGGATAGTGCCGGAGTTGATAACACTGCCGCCAATGGTCGTGGCGCCGATCTCAAGCCCTTCATAGCCGCCGTTGCGCATCAGAATGTTGCCCGCCTGAATCACATCTCCCGTGATAGTACCGGGGTTCAAATTGGCTGGGCCCGTCCAGAACATCGGGTCGATAGCGATTGCACGAACAGTGTTGCCTTGCGACTCCAGCGTGATATCTGCGCGATTGATCAACGAACCCTGGATATGAGTATCGGCGACACCCAGCCCGGCCGGGGGCGAATTGGTCGGCGTGGTGATCTGCGTGGTCTGCCCGGTGAGGATAAGCGACTCGTTGTAGGTCTCGCTGACAAACTGGGTCTTGCCTGCGCCAAGGTCAACTTCCACCGCCAGCACCTGCGTGCTGATTGCGCCAACCATGATTGCCAACAGACTTTTCTGGAACGGCTTACGCTTCATTTCAAACTCCATGAACTACAGGTCAAAGCCGCCAACAGGCCCGGCGGCAGTAGGTGTATCGAACGAAGGGATCAAAGGTCCCGAATGCATGCCCTCGGCGCGTTTGCCGAATGCGCAGGCGCGCACCTTCGCACCGCACAAGGCAGTGGCGAAAAAGGGAATAAAGGGGGAAAAAGCTCACATCAATCCTTAATGTCTTCGAAAACGCTGCAGTCCATGCAGCCGACCGCGTGCGGGTAGGCGCGGTAAAGACCTTTGAATGTACGAAAAGGTTCAGGATTGTGTCGGAAAGTTGTGCAGTCGGTCACAGGGTGACGAGGTAAAAGAAGCTGGCCGGCCATGAACCGCAGCGTTGCCCACCCGGCAACCCATACTCGAAAGCTTTATGGAAAAGTCGTCCCAATGCGCGCGCGCTCGTTCGAGAACCAGATGCCGGTGACCTTGCCCACTACGTCCTCCACCGCGACCTGGCCCATGAAGCGGCTGTCGTTGCTGTTGTTGCGGTTGTCGCCCAACAAAAAGACATGGCCCGGCTCGACCTTGATCGGCGCCATTGCCTGCGATTGCGGCCCTTGCACCCGGTCGGCCGGTGCATGAAACAGCCCGAGGTTTTCACCGTTATGGATCAGTTCACCGTTCACGATGGCTAACGTATCCCCCGCGACACCCGCCACCCGTTTGACCGCTTCGGTGCCATTCCAGCGATACACCACCATATCCCCCACCTGCGGCGCGCCGGCTTGCAGGTCGGCGATGATGTAGTCGCCAATGGACAACGTCGGCACCATCGAGCCCGACGGAATGTAATAGTTCTTGAAGCCCAGCAACGGCACCCGAAAGACATCCAGCATCAGCACCAGGATCAGCACCCCGCCGACGTACAGAGCATGAACACGTTTACGCGGCACATTGGGCGCGCCGCTGTAGCGACGCGCCAATACGGCGGACACGATGGCGGAGGTCAGCTTGACCGTGATGACGAACGCGAAGAAGGCATACAGCCCAAGCGGTGTGGTGATCCACCCCAAGGCGC
Organism: Pseudomonas lactucae; assembly: GCF_016937615.1. Classification (GTDB taxonomy): domain Bacteria; phylum Pseudomonadota; class Gammaproteobacteria; order Pseudomonadales; family Pseudomonadaceae; genus Aquipseudomonas; species Aquipseudomonas lactucae. The sequence continues at coordinate 29,257 of NZ_JAFHKI010000039.1, forward strand.
CCATCAGCGCGACCCCGCCGAGCAACAACGCGGCGACCCGCATGCCCCACTGCAGGCGGCCCACATACACCAGGCCCCAGCCCGGTATGAGGCAGGCCATCAGGAAAGCCTGGAGGGAAAGTTTTGCGGGTTTCATCAAAGGTCCTTTATACGGCGAATGTCTACTTCAGCTCTTGCACCAGATAACGCCCGGAAATCTGCGTGATCCCGGTGAGCGCCCGGCGTAAGGCCTCGGGGTCTGTGCGGTAGGTGAGCGGCGTGTAGCCGTAGACATTCTGACCATTGAACGGCGTGACCGCCTCGCTGGTGCGCCAGATCATTTCATCGCCCCGATTCATCTGCGCCACCACGTTGAGGGTGGGGTAAATCACACTGCTGAACCCCTGAGTCAGGCGAAAGCCCCACTCGGCCACGGTCAGCTGGATCTGCGCATCGGCGGGCTCGTCGTCACCGACCACCTTGAGCGTTGAGGTCTTGCCCAGCGCGTCGATAAAGCCCTGCTTGAGCAACACGCCTACATCGATTTTTTCCGCCTCCATCACCGTCAAAATCGCCACGGGTGTCGGCATCTCGGCCAACTGCCCGACCTTCATGCCGGCCGCGAACCCCGCGCCGCTCAACGCCGCGGTGCC
>NZ_JAFHKI010000004.1 GCF_016937615.1 Pseudomonas lactucae
ACCGTCAAATGTGGGAGGGGGCTTGTTCCCGATGTGGCCCTGACAGCCAACAAAAAACCCGCTGACCAAACCGGCCCAGCGGGTTTCTTGTTTATGCAATTAACGAATCAAAAATCCGCCAACTGCCACACCTCATACGCCGGTGTCTCATACGGATGGCTCAGCTTCAAAGCAGCCACTACAGCCACAATCAACTCATCCGCCACCACCAGCTCCACCTTCCACTCTTCAACCACTTCAACCTGGCCCACCTGCCCGATAAACGGTTGGCTGCCATCCAGCGCACGGAATTGGCCCTGGCCCAGCACTTGCCAGGCGCAGTTGTCGTAGTCGCCGATGCGCCCGCCGCCGGCTGCGAAGACGGCGGTTTTCACCGTCTCCACATGGCTGTCGGGCACGAAGAAGGCGAGTTTGTACACGGCCTTAGTTCACCCACACGCGTGCGTTGCGGAACATGCGCATCCAGGCGCGTCTTCGTTCCACTCTTCCGGGCGCCACGAGTTCTGCACGGCGCGGAATACACGTTCCGGGTGCGGCATCATGATGGTCACGCGACCGTCGCGGCTGGTGAGGCCGGTGATGCCGCGCGGCGAGCCGTTCGGGTTGGCCGGGTAGGTCTCGGTGACTTTGCCGTGGTTATCCACAAAGCGCAGGGCCACGCTGCCGGACAGGTCGGCTTCGAGCAACGCTTCTTCGCTGCTGAATTCAGCATGGCCTTCACCGTGGGCGATGGCGATCGGCATGCGCGAACCGGCCATGCCTTGCAGGAAGATCGAGTTGGATTCCTGCACCTGCACCATGGCCACGCGAGCTTCGAACTGCTCGGAACGGTTGCGCACAAAGTGCGGCCAGAACTCGCTGCCCGGGATCAGTTCGCTCAGGTTGGACATCATCTGGCAACCGTTGCACACACCGAGGGTGAAGCTGTCGTTGCGCTCGAAGAAGCCCTGGAACGCATCGCGGGCACGGCTGTTGAACAGGGCCGACTTGGCCCAGCCTTCACCGGCACCCAGCACGTCGCCGTAAGAGAAACCGCCGCAGGCGACGAGGCCTTTGAACTCGTTGAGGTCAACACGACCGGCGAGGATGTCGCTCATGTGCACGTCGATCGCATTGAAGCCGGCACGGTCGAACGCGGCCGCCATTTCCACCTGACCGTTGACGCCCTGCTCGCGCAGCACGGCAACCTGTGGGCGGATGCCTTTCTTGATGTAAGGCGCGGCGATGTCCTGGTTGACGTCGAAGCTGAGCATGGTGCTCAGCCCCGGGTTTTCTTCTTCCAGGATGGTGTCGAATTCCTGCTCGGCGCAGTCGGCGTTATCACGCAGGCGCTGGATCTGGTAGCTGGTCTCGGCCCACTGGCGTTGCAGCAGACGACGCTGACCGGCAAACACGGTGTCGCCGTTGAAGGAGATATTGATTTCACCGTTGTTGATCGGCTGGCCGATCACCGCCACGCAGTCGTCCAGGCCGGCGGCGCTGAATTGTGCGAGTACGTCCGGGGTAGCGTCCTGGCGCACCTGAATCACCGCACCCAATTCTTCGTTGAACAGGATGCCGTTGATTTCAGCGGCGTCCTCGGCAACGCTGTCGAGCACGATGTTCAGGCCACAGTGACCGGCAAACGCCATCTCGACCACGCTGGTCAGCAGACCACCGTCGGAACGGTCGTGGTAGGCCAGCAGGTGGCCGTCGGCATTCAGGCCCTGGATCACGGCGAAGAAGGCTTTGAGGTCTTCGGCGTCATCGACGTCCGGGGCCTGCTTGCCAAGCTTGCCGTGGGTCTGTGCCAGGATCGAGGCGCCCATGCGGTTCTGGCCACGGCCCAGGTCGATCAGGATCAGGTCGGTGGTGCCCTTGTCCATGCGCAGTTGCGGGGTCAGGGTCTGGCGAATATCGGTGACCGGCGCAAAACCGGTGACGATCAGCGACAGCGGCGAGGTGACGCTCTTGTCGGTGCCTTCATCGTTCCAACGGGTGGCCATGGACATGGAGTCCTTGCCCACCGGAATGGTAATACCCAGCTCCGGGCACAGCTCCATGCCGACCGCTTTAACCGTGTCGTACAGGCGCGCGTCTTCACCGGGGTGGCCGGCGGCGGACATCCAGTTGGCCGACAATTTGATGTCGGACAGCTTGCCGATACGGGAAGCGGCGATGTTGGTGAGGGTTTCACCAATGGCCATGCGGCCCGATGCCGGAGCGTCCAGCAGGGCCAGCGGCGTACGCTCGCCCATCGCCATGGCTTCACCGGTGTAGACGTCGAAGCTGGTGGCGGTGACGGCAACGTCGGCCACCGGCACCTGCCAAGGGCCGACCATTTGGTCACGGGCTACCAGGCCGGTGATGGTGCGGTCTCCGATGGTGATCAGGAAGCTTTTGCTCGCCACGGCCGGGTGATGCAACACGCGTTCGATGCTGTCGGTCAGGTCGAGGTTGCTTGGGTCGAAATCATCGCCCAGCTCGGTTTCACGGTTGGCCGAACGGTGCATGCGCGGGGCCTTGCCCAGCAGCACTTCGAGCGGCATGTCTACCGGGCTGTTGCCGAAGTGGCTGTCGGTGACGGTCAACTGCGGCTCGGCAGTGGCTTCGCCAACCACGGCAAACGGGCAACGCTCGCGTTCGCAGATGGCCTGGAAGCGTGCGAAGTCTTCCGGACCGACGGCCAGTACGTAACGTTCCTGGGATTCGTTGCTCCAGATTTCGTGCGGGGCCATGCCCGGCTCGTCGTTTGGAATGTTGCGCAGTTCGAAACGGCCACCGCGGTCGCCATCGTTGACCAGCTCCGGGAAGGCGTTGGACAAACCGCCGGCACCGACGTCGTGGATGAAGCTGATCGGGTTCTTGTCACCCAACTGCCAGCAACGGTCGATGACTTCCTGGCAGCGGCGTTCCATCTCTGGGTTTTCGCGCTGTACGGAAGCGAAGTCAAGATCGGCCGAGCTGGTGCCGGTGGCCATGGAGGAAGCGGCGCCGCCGCCCAGGCCGATGAGCATGGCCGGGCCGCCGAGTACGATCAGCTTGGAGCCGACCAGGATCTCGCCTTTCTTGACGTGTTCTTCGCGGATGTTGCCCATGCCGCCGGCCAACATGATCGGCTTGTGGTAACCGCGCACTTCATCGCCACGCGGGGTGGTGATGGACTGTTCGAAGGTACGGAAGTAGCCGGTGAGCGCCGGACGCCCGAATTCGTTGTTGAACGCGGCGCCGCCCAGCGGGCCTTCGATCATGATGTCCAACGCGGTGACGATGCGTTCAGGCTTGCCGTACGGCACTTCCCACGGCTGTTCGAAGCCCGGGATCTGCAGGTTGGACACGGTGAAGCCGGTTAGGCCCGCCTTCGGCTTGGCGCCACGGCCGGTGGCACCTTCGTCGCGGATCTCGCCGCCGGAACCGGTGGCGGCGCCCGGGAACGGAGCAATCGCGGTCGGGTGGTTGTGGGTTTCAACCTTCATCAGGATATGCACCGGCTCTTGCACCGCGCCGTACTGGCGGGTCTCGGGGTCCGGGAAGAAGCGGCCGGCGACGGAGCCGACGATGACCGAGGCGTTGTCCTTATAGGCAGAAAGAACACCTTCGCTGTGCATCACGTAGGTGTTCTTGATCATGCCGAACAGGCTTTTTTCCTGGCTCTGGCCGTCAATGTCCCAACTGGCGTTGAAGATCTTGTGACGGCAATGCTCGGAGTTGGCCTGGGCGAACATCATCAGTTCGATGTCGTGCGGGTTGCGCTTGAGACCGTTGAAGGCGTTGACCAGGTAGTCGATCTCGTCTTCGGCCAGGGCCAGGCCCAGCTCGGTGTTGGCCTTCTCGAGGGCGGCGCGGCCACCGCCGAGCACGTCGATCGCGGTGAGCGGCTTGGGTTCGGCGTGGCTGAACAGGCCGGCGGCCTGTTCCAGCTGGCTGACGATGATCTGGGTCATGCGGTCGTGCAGGCTGCCGGCAATCAGCTCGGCCTCGGCATCGCTGAACTGGCCAGCGACGTAGAAGGCAATACCACGCTCCAGGCGCTGGATTTTATCCAGGCCGCAGTTACGCGCGATATCGCTGGCTTTGCTCGACCAGGGCGAGATGGTGCCGAACCGTGGCAGAACCAGGAACAAGCGGCCGGTCGGCTCTTGAACGGGAACGCTTGGGCCGTACTTCAGAAGGCGTGCCAGCACTTGCTGCTCGTCGGCGGTCAACACGCCGGTAACGTCGGCGAAGTGAGCAAATTCAGCATACAAGCCAGTGACAGCTGGAACCTTCTGGCTCAGTTGCTTAAGGAGTTTGCTGTGGCGAAAGGCAGAAAGGGCAGGAGCGCCGCGCAGGATCAACATCTTCGGGACAGCCTCGGGAAGGGGTGTGCTTTGAGGCCGTGCATTCTAGCGTAAACCTGCGCCAACGGCACCCGAAACGGCACGGCTGGCTGCTGCCGAACGTCAGTTGGCACCGATTGCACAGTATCGAGGCGCTATCGCAGACATTCCGCACAGTTATTTTAACCGTCACAATTGCTCGTCAACCCACGTTTCTGCGGGCTGCAGCACAGTTTTGGCGGCGCTAGCAGACAAGTCCGCCGCTGTCGAGATATGGCGCCGTGAGCCGTTTGCGTATACTGCGCAGATGTTCTCACCAACTGCTTTGCGCCCGCGATGCGCCAAATGGCTCTTCGCCACCGGACTCTTTTTATTGCTCAGCGCCTGTGTTGATAAACCCAGCACGCTCGAGCGAATCAAGGAGGATGGCGTCTTGCGGGTGATAACCCGGAACAGCCCGGCCACGTATTTTCAGGACCGCAACGGTGAAACCGGTTTCGAATACGAACTGGTCAAGCGTTTTGCCGATGACCTGGGCGTGAAGCTGGAGATAGAAACCGCCGACAACCTCGACGACCTGTTCGGCCAGTTGGGCAAACCCAACGGCCCGGTTCTCGCCGCCGCCGGGCTGGTTGGCAGCGAGCAGCGCCAGCAGCAGGTACGTTTCTCCCACCCTTACCTTGAAGTCACCCCGCAGATCATCTACCGCAACGGCCAATCGCGCCCGACCAACGCGGCGGATCTGGTGGGCAAGAAGATCATGGTGCTCAAGGGCAGCACCCACGCCGAACAACTGGCCGAGTTGAAAAAGCAGAATCCTGCAATCGAATACGAAGAGTCCGACGCCGTTGAAGTCGTCGATTTGCTGCGCATGGTGGACGAGGGGCAAATCGACCTGACCCTGGTGGACTCCAACGAAGTGGCGATGAACCAGGTGTATTTCCCCAACGTGCGCGTGGCGTTCGACCTGGGCAACGCCAGCAATCAGAGCTGGGCCGTGGCGGCAGGCGAAGACAACAGCCTGCTCAACGAGATCAACAGTTACCTGGACAAGGTGGAAAAGAACGGCACCCTTCAGCGTCTCAAGGATCGCTACTACGGACATGTCGATGTACTCGGCTATGTCGGCGCCTATACCTTCGCCCAGCATTTGCAGCAACGCCTGCCCAAGTACGAGAAGCACTTTCGCGCCTACGCCAAGGAAGAAAAAGTCGATTGGCGCTTACTGGCGGCCATCGGTTATCAGGAATCGCTGTGGCAACCGGCGGTCACCTCCAAGACCGGCGTACGCGGCCTGATGATGCTGACCCAGAACACCGCTCAGGCGATGGGCGTATCCAATCGCCTGGACGCCAGACAGAGCATCATGGGCGGCGCCAAGTACCTGGCCAAGATCAAGGATGAGCTGGACGACAGCATCGCCGAGCCGGACCGCACCTGGTTTGCCCTCGCCGCCTACAACGTCGGCACCGGCCATCTGGACGACGCGCGGCTTCTGGCGAAGAAAGAAGGCCTGAACCCGAACAAATGGCTGGATGTGAAGAAGATGCTGCCGCGTCTCTCGCAGAAGCAGTGGTACAGCAAGACCCGCTACGGCTACGCCCGCGGTGGTGAGCCGGTGCATTTTGTGGCGAACATCCGACGTTACTACGACATCCTCACCTGGGTGACCCAGCCGCAGCTGGAGGGCAACCAGGTGGTGGAAGGTAATCTGCACGTGCCGGGTGTGGACAAGACCAAGCCGCCGGAAGATAGCCCGCAGCTCTAGCCCCCACAAACCCAAGTGGGAGCGGCGCTGCGACTTGCTCGCGAACGACTGCGGATTACCTATATCGCCGGCAAGTCGAATCGTCGCATCGCCGCTCCCACATTTTTGATCTCCACTTGCCTATAGGCCAGTGAGCAAATGCACCACACCCCCCGCCAGCACCATCACCCCCGCCACACCCGCTGCCTTCAACGCCAGCTCATCCAACCGCCCCGCATCGCGCAGTTGCACGCGCACCCGGGTCAGGGCGACGCGTCGTTGTGACGTTAGGTTATCCGCACCGCCCAGCGCACTGAGCACGTCGGCCGATAACAGGTGTTCGCCTTCAGGCGCGGGTACGGCCTCGGCGACCAGGTCCGGGGTCAGGGCTCTCCAGAATGCCTGCTTCAATTTCTCGAACATGTTCAGTTCTCCAGGACAGGTGAGGTGCCGGCAGTGGCGGTGTGGAACTGGTAAAGGGCTTCGCGCACCTCGACGGCCTCTTCCAGATTCAGCACCTGGCGGGCGATGCACTGGCAGTCCTTCAGGTGCAGCTCACGCACCGCGGCCTTGATCGTGGGGATCAACGGCACACTGACCGATAACTCATCCACCCCCAGCCCGATCAACATCGGCACCGCCAGCACTTCCGATCCCAGGGCGCCGCACACACTGACCGGTTTGCCGTGGGCATGGGCCGCCTTGACGGTGCTGGCGATCAGGCGCAGTACGGCCGGGTGATAGCTGTCGGCCTGGCTGGCCAGCCGTGGATGATCACGGTCCATGGCCAGGGTGTACTGGGTAAGGTCGTTGGTGCCGATGGAAAAAAAATCCACATGCGGTGCAAACAGATCCGCCATCAGCGCCGCCGAGGGCACTTCTATCATGATGCCCAGCTTGGGCCGCTGCGCCAGGCCCAGCGCCTGGACCTCTTCGTCCAGTATCCGGCGCGCCAGGTGCAACTCCGACAACAGGCTGACCATTGGCAACATGATATGCAGCCGGGCCTGCCCGGCACTGGCGAGGATCGCCCGGAACTGTTCACGCAGCAGTTCAGGACGCGCCAGGCACAGGCGAATGCCGCGCAAGCCGAGAAAGGGGTTGGTCTCGCTGTCCATCGGCACATAAGCCAGGGGCTTGTCGCCGCCCACATCGAGCGTACGCACCACCAGGTTACGTTCAGGGCCAAGTGCACGGGCGATGGCGCTGTAGGTGTCGGCCTGTTCGCGGGCACTCGGTGCTCGGTTGCGGTCCAGATAGAGAAACTCCGAACGCAGCAGGCCCACGCCCTCCCCGCCCAGGACCAGGGATTGCTCAACCTCCTGCAACGAGGCCACATTGGCCGTGACCTCCACGGCATGACCGTCGCGGGTGACGGCGGCCAATGACGCCTGCGCCACTTCACGCTGGCGCCGCAGCGATTGTTGATGGCGCGCGGTCTCCAGTTGTTCGATCTCGACCGGGTCGGGCTCCAGGTGCAACTCGCCTTTGTCGGCATCGAGCAATACCTGTTTACCGTTGCTCAGCGCCAGCACGCAAGCCGGCGCCCCGCAAATCGCCGGCAGGCCCAGCGCCCGGGCAAGAATCGCCACGTGGCTGGTCGCACCGCCGCCGACCGTGACAAACCCCAGCACCTTGCACGTATCCAGGCTGGCGGTTTGCGACGGGGTCAGTTGCTCGGCAATCAGAATCGCACGTTCCGGCACTTCCAGGGCGTCGTCCTGGATGCCCAGGATCAGCTTGAGCACACGCCGACCCACATCGTCGAGGTCGGCCGCGCGCTCGGCAAGCAGCGTATTGCCCAGGCCCTGGAACAGCCGGGTCGTGGCGACCGTGACGCTGTTCCACGCAAACGCAGCGCTCTTGCCTTCGGTCAGCAGGGTGTGTGCCTGCTCCAGCAGGGTCGGGTCTTCGAGCAATTCCTGATGCGCGCGGAAGATCTCGGCCTGGGCGCCGCTCACGTTGGCCTGCATGGCTTGCAGGGCCCGATCGGCATCGCTCAAGGCACGCGTCAGGGTTGCACGCTCCTGCGCTTCACCGAGGCCTGCCTCGGTAATGACCAGCGCCGCTTCCTTGATCTGGAATACCTGGCCGAACGCCGACCCCGGCGAGGCGCACACACCTCGCAACAAGGTAGCGGAGCTGACCGGCGCCGGCGTTTCGGCGGTGCTGGCCGGTGCAACACCGACCACGTTTTCGCCGCAGCCGTCGGCGAGCAATACCACCAAGGCCTCGATCGCCGCCGCTGCATCTTCGCCGGCGGCGCTGACCTGCAAGGTATCGCCGCGCACGGTTTGCAGGGCCATGATGCGCACCAGGGATTTGGCGTTGGCGCTCTCAGTCTGCTTATGCAGATAAATGCTCGCCTTGAACCCTTTCGCCGCCTGGGCGAACACCGCCGCCGGGCGCGCATGCAGACCGTGGGCGTTGAGCAGGGTCAACGGTTTGGAAAACAGCGCATTGCCCTGCTCTTGCGCCACCTCGACGCTGGCCGTGGCGGGCTTGAGCTGCAGCACCGGCTGGCCGGTCTCGACCGTACTGGTGGCAGGCACCAACAGTTCGAACGGCTCGCCACTGACCACCAGCATCAGGGTCAGCAGGCTGCGGGCATTGAGGGCGATGAAGTCGGCATCGAACTCGATCAGCGGCTGACCGGCCTGCACCTGCTGGCCATCCTCGACCAGCGGCGTAAAGCCCTCACCCGCCAGGTTCACGGTGTCCAGGCCGATGTGCATCAACACCTGCACGCCGTGCTCGTTGGTGACACTGACGGCATGCCCACTGTCCTGAATGTTACTGATCACACCGGACATGGGCGCGCAAAGGGTCTGCGAAGTCGGATCGATGCACAGACCATCGCCAAGCAGGCGGCTGGAGAATGCCGGATCGGGCACTTGATCCAGGGGCAACTGCACCCCGGCCAAGGGTGCCAGCAATACCAAGGGTTGGATTGTGGTCATGACATCACCTGTTGTTGTGTTCTGTGAATAGCCTGGCGGCGCGAGCACACTCGCGCCGGCAGATAAAAATTATTTCCACCAGTACTCGACCTGCACCCCGACGTTGGAACCATGCCGCGCGGTGCCATAGCTGCCGGTGTCGGACAAGGCCGAGCCGGCAGCCAGTTCATTGGCGGCGCGCTTGGCGGCGGCGTTCCAGGTGGCATAGGTGTAATACAGGCGCACTTCCGGCCGTGCCCAGAATTCCGGGCCTTTGGGCGACCAGGTCGGAGCGAAGGTGAACTTGCTCAATTTGCGCGTGCCGCCGGTGGCGTCGACCTGATCGTGGCCAAGCTCGGCCACCAGCTTGAACTGCTCGGTCAGGGCATAGGCCGGGCGTACGCCGAGGGACATCCAGGTCTGGTCCTGACTGCCGGGACGTACGTCCTTCTGGTACACCGCTTCGATCTGGCCGCCAAACCGCGGCGTCACTTGCCAGTCAAAAAACTCCACCGCACGATAGCTTTTGCTGCTGTTGTCCAGCGCGGTGTTGCCGGTGTAGCCCAGGCCCGTGCCCGGCCCCTCGCCGTACTGCAAGGCGAATTTGTTCTTGCCGCCGAGGAACGCCTGCTGCACATGCTGCGCGGTCAGCGCCCAACCGCTGTTGGCGTCGCGGCCACCGGCCTTTTCGAGGTAGCTCAGGCCCAGCTCCAGCTCGCCGCCGGGGTTGGTCTTGAAGCCGGCGACGTTGAAGTCGTGACGGGTCACATAGGCTTTCTGGTAGAGGTTGTCCTTGCGCGACAGGGCGTAGCTGTACTTCAGGTCGCCGATTTTCACGTCTTCGATACCGCCACCCGTGGCACTCTGGTTCCAGTAGTAGAAATCGGAGATATGGATGTCATTACGCTTGTAGTACCGACGCCCGGCCCACAGTGAGCCGCCGTTGAGACTGGGCATGTTCGACCACTGCGCATACATCTGCGGCATGCGCGCCGAGCCGTTGTTTTCGCCCTGGAATTTCAGGGCGCGGTCGTACTTGTTGTACAGCGAGGCCATGGCATCGACGCTGAGCACCGAGCCATCATCCAGGGTAAACACGTCCTGGCGCAGCTCAAGCTCCGCGTACTGTTCGCATTCGTTGCCCAGGCGGTATTTGGTTTGCGCGCCCGGCAACTGGAAGCACTGTTGTGGGCCACTGCCGGTCGACGTCCCCGCCCCGCTGCGCAAATAACCGGCAAATTCCAGGGCATGCGCCGCCAACGGCAACGTCAGGCACGAGGCTGCAAAGCCCAGTTTGAGGGTGTTTTTCATGAGGCACTCCTTTTATTTTTATTGTGTTTGTCGCGTCATACAGCGGGTGTTTCAGCCCCTCAGCAGCAGCACGAACGACTCGTAAGGTCGCAGCGATACGGTGCCCGTGCGTGGCGGGCAGTCGGGGTAGTTACTGATCAGCAGGCGTTGCTCGGTCGCCTCGGTGATGACATCGGGGGGCAGTTGGATCTGGCACGGTGCGGCGTAGAAATTGTTCAGCACCAACAGGCGCTCGCCCTGCCCTTCGCGCAGGTACGCCCACACTTGGGGGTGCTCGGCCAGCAACGGGCGATACACCCCATCCTGGATCAGCGGCTGCTGCCGACGCAGGGCAATCAGGGCGCGGTAGTGATGCAGCACCGAATGCGGGTCGTCGCGCTGGTTATCGACATTGACGAGCGCGGCGTTGGCCGCAAGACCGATCCACGGCTCACCACGGCTGAAGCCGGCGTTTTCCCCAGCGTTCCATTGCATCGGTGTACGCCCGTTGTCGCGGGACTTCTGCATGATCGCCGCCATGCTCGCCGCCTCGGACTCGCCGGCATCGCGCTTGAGGCGATAGATGTTCAGGGTCTCGACATCGCGGTACTGCTCAATGCGCTCGAAACCCGGGTTGGTCATGCCCAGCTCTTCGCCCTGGTAAATGAACGGCGTGCCCTGCAGGAAGTGCAGCGCCGTGGCGAGCATCTTGGCCGACACCACGCGGAACTCGCCGTCATCACCGAAGCGCGAGACCACTCGCGGCTGATCATGGTTACACCAGAACAGCGCGTTCCAGCCGCCACCGGCCTGCATGCCCAGTTGCCAATCGGACAGGATGCGTTTGAGCTGCAGAAAGTCGAAGTCTGCCCGTACCCATTTCTGCAGGTTCGGGTAATCCACTTTCAGGTGATGAAAGTTGAACGTCATCGACAGCTCTTTCGACTCGGGCCGCGAATAGCGAATGCAGTGCTCAAGGCTGGTGGACGACATTTCGCCGACGTTAATCAGGTCGTACCCCTCGAACACTTCGCGGTGCATTTCCTGCAAGTACCGGTGCACGTTCGGGCCGTCGGTGTAGAAACGCCGACCGTCGCTGGCGTCCTGCGCAAAGTCCGCCGGTTTGGAGATCAGGTTGATCACATCCAGCCGGAAGCCACCGACGCCCTTGTCGCGCCAGAAGCGCATCATCTTGAACACTTCGGCACGTACCTGGGGGTTGTCCCAGTTGAGGTCGGCCTGGGTATGGTCGAACAGGTGCAGGTAATACTGGCCGGTTTGCGCCTCATACTCCCAGGCCGAGCCGCCGAACTTGGACTCCCAGTTATTCGGCTGGTCGCGCCAGATGTAGAAGTCACGGTACGGGTTGTCGAGGCTGCTGCGCGCCTGCTGGAACCATTCATGCTCGACCGACGTGTGGTTGACCACGATGTCCAGCATCAGCTTGATGCCGCGCCTGGCCGCCTCATGGATCAACAGCTCGCAATCGGCCATGGTCCCGTAGCTGGGATCGATGGCGTAGTAGTCGCTGATGTCGTAACCGTTGTCGCGCTGGGGCGAGCGCAGGAACGGGGTGACCCACAGGCAATCGACGCCCAGCCATTGCAGGTAGTCGAGCTTGTCGACGATGCCCAGCAGGTCGCCGGTCGCGTTCCCTGCATGGCTGTGGAAGCTCTTGGGATAAATCTGGTAGATCACCGAGTGTTGCCAGGCTTGCATGGTGGGTCCTCGAGTAGAATTTTGTACTGGCCTTGAAGGCCTCATCAGCGACAGTTCAGGCAACCCGATAACCCGGCCGGACAATCTTCATGCTCAACACACAGGTCAGCGCAAACGGCACCACGATCGCGACCGTCATGCCGACGACAAACAACGGGATGAACTCAGGCATGATCGAGATGAAACCGGGCAGGCCACCCACACCGATAGCCGAGGCCTGGACCTTGTTCAGCGACAGGAAAATGCTGCCCAACGCGGAACCGGCGAGCGCCGCGTAGAACGGGAATTTGAAGCGCAGGTTGACGCCGAACATCGCCGGCTCAGTGATGCCGAAGTACGCGGAAATCGCCGAGGTCGAGGCCATGCTTTTGTCACGGGCGTTGCGGGTCATGTAGAACACCGCCAGTGCCGCGCTGCCCTGGGCCAGGTTGGACATGACGATCATTGGCCAGATAAAGGTGCCGCCCTGGCTGGAAATAAGTTGCAGGTCCACGGCGAGGAACATGTGGTGCATGCCGGTGATGACCAGCGGCGCATACAGCAGGCCGAAAAGCGCGCCGCCGACCATGGGCGCCAGGTCGAACAGGGTGACCATGCCTTCGGTGATGAGGATGCCGAGGTGACGGGTCACAGGGCCGATGATTGCCAGCGCCAGCACGCCGGTAACAACGATGGTGGTGATGGGGATCACCAGCAATTGGATGGCATTCGGCACGCGCGCGCGCAACCATTTTTCGATCACGCTCATGACGTAGGCGGCCAGCAGGATCGGCAGGATCTGCCCCTGGTAACCGACTTTTTCGATCCGGAACCAACCGAAGATATCGAAGTACGGCAGGCTCTGGCCGTCGAGGCCGGCGACGGCCTTGCCGTAGTTCCAGGCATTGAGCAGGTCCGGGTGAACCAGCATCAGGCCGAGCACGATGCCGAGGATTTCACTGCCGCCAAACCGCTTGGCCGCCGACCAGCCCACCAGCGCCGGCAGGAACACGAACGAGGTGTTGGCCATCAGGTTTATAAGGCTCCACAGGCCGTCCAGGTTCGGATAGGCCTCCAGCAACGTTTGCCCCTCGATGAACATGCCCTTGGCGCCCATCAGGTTGTTGATGCCCATCAACAGGCCGGCAATGATCAGCGCCGGCAGGATCGGCATGAACACATCGGAGAACACCCGCACCAGTTGCTGAAGAGGGTTGATCTTGTCGCCGGCGGCCTTCTTGACGTCGGCAATGGTCGAGGCGGCAAGGCCGGTCTGTTCGCGCAGGGCGGCGTAGACCTTCTCCACTTCGCCGGGGCCGATGACGACCTGGAACAAGCCGCCGGTAAAGAAGGAGCCCTTGACCAGGTCGACCTGGTTCAGCGCAGGGCTGTTGACCAGATTCTGGTCCTTGAGGGCCAGGCGCAGGCGCGTCACACAATGCGCGGCCTGCTCCAGGTTATCGGCGCCGCCGAGGTGCTGGAGCAACTCGCGGGCAATGTTGGGATAGTCGTGGCTCATGGGTTTTCTTCCACTTTTCTTGTTATCGGGAGTGACCTTGGCAGTCCAACGACGTCAAAAGTACTCGTCTGTACGAGTTAAATCAACAACTCGTACAGACGAGTTTAAAAATCGACTAATTTTCTGTTTTTTGTGTCGGATACTTCTGAAATTTCAAATCGATTGAATGGACAACGCCCCGGCACTGCCACTAAGGTTCCTGCCTTGAACGCCAACGCGGTACAGAGCCCTCCAACATGAGCAAATACAACCAGATCTATACCGATCTGCTTGCCAGCATCACGACCGAACGGCTGCAGCGTGGTACCCGCCTGCCCTCCGAAACCGAATTGATGAGCGCCTACCAGGCCAGCCGTGGCACCGTGCGCCGGGCTATCGAGCAGTTACAGGAGCGGGGCTTCGCGCAAAAGATTCATGGCAAGGGCACGTTTGTGTTGTCGCCCAACCCCATCGAGTTCCAGTTGGGCGGCATCGTCAGCTTTCGCGAAACCCATGCCGACCTGGGCGATGACGTACAGACCGAAGTCGTGCAGTTCAGCCAGTTCGCCCTGGAGGGCGCGCTGCTCGAACACATCGAAGCCGAACCCGGCAGCCTGATCACGCAGATCAAGCGGGTACGACGCATTGGCGGCAAACGGGTGATCCTCGACATCAACCACTTCGTCGCCGACGTGATCCCGGGGCTGGACCAGGCGATTGCCGGCCAATCGATCTACGCGTTCATCGAGCAGACCTTGCAGTTGCAGATCAGCTACGCCCAACGCACCATCGAAGCCCTGCCCCGCAGCAAGGACGACCAGGCGCACCTGGACCTGGATGGGCAAAGCCATGTGATCGTGGTGAGCAACCAGACGTTTTTGCAGGATGGACGGCAGTTCGAGTACACCGAATCGCGGCATACGTTGGATAAGTTTTACTTTTCGGATATTGCGCGGCGGTGAATGCGGTGTGCAGAGCGGAGGGGCTGCAGGGTCGAGGGCCCCGGCCCTCGATCGTGTCCGTCGTAGCCAAGCCATTCCCCCCCTGACGGAATGAATAGTGGTTTGCCAGGCTCCCGGCTCCAGCGACCCACTCTTTGAAAGAGCTTGGGACTGCTACGCAGTCCAACGGGAGCAAGCTCCCTCGCCACAGGTATATTGTTCTCGCGTAATTCAACGAAATCAGACCCACGTCTGTTTTTATGGAATAAGTCGCAAAAATCGATTGGCATTACATAAAAACAATTAGAAATGGTGGTTTTTGCATAAATTTGATTATGTCCAAACCTAAGCCTGTTTTTACCTCCATTAAAAACACAAAACCCCGGCCAAAAGACCGGGGTTTTGTTATTCAGCACTTACCTGCTGCAGGCTCATTCCCACTCGAACATAAACAACCATAAAAAGTCTTTACAAATCATATTTTTATTTCAATTTTTTCAGTTGATACCACGAAAAATACCATTAACGAAAAGCTGTTTTCGCACGCACTGCATTACTCATGTGGTGCGGTCATCGGTTAGGAGCAAAAACTTGCGTTTTACCTCTTCTTTCCTCTTTCAGTTCAAATAGCCCTTGCTGGAGCGCAAGCCTGACGGCATGTAGGAAAACCTCCTGCAACACCATCGACAGCCGCTTAAGATCTACCGGGACATTTCACCGGCGAGACCATAAGACCGTGCGCCGCATCAACAGGGCAAATGCCTCGTGCGCTACGAGCCCCTAAGATCAGCACAACCCCGCTAATGAGGCGCGAGCATTCCTGGATCTGCTCGATCTAGGTATTAATATCTAGCAAACTAGCTGATTCGCTTGCCTCAGCACTCGCAATACGCGTGAAGATCGTCACATTCCTGAGTGTTTTCCTGAGCGTTGTTATCGCCGCCTTTCTCGTCACGGAACTTTCGGACTAAGCCTCCATCAGAGCGTATGACTGAATGTGGGAAATTTCGTTTTCTGCTCGTCGAACCCTTTACATTTTTCTATTTTCTTCAGTGCCACTGCCGTTCCAGGCGGTCCACTTATTGTGCCTCTGATTCTGATCACAAGGATGTGAAATGCCCGCGGACTCACGCTGCCCACTGCACAAGCCAGGCCCCTCTCGATATGTCGTGGGGCTGGCCCGCTTGTCGTCGATGAATGCAAGACACCTCGCGCTGACGGCGCTGGCAGTGTGGACACTCTTTACGACCGCCGCCGCTCAGGCTGCCGGACCTGAAGAGGAATTACTGCGTCAGCAGGAGCGTGAGCGCGCGCTGCGTGATCAATTGGAATCGCGGCCCGATGTGCGGCTTCAGGCACCTGCGCTCGACGAAGGCGGCTCTCGTCTTCCTGTAAAAGAAGCACCCTGCTTCGCCATTAAAGACATCCGCCTGATTGGCGACGCATCCGAGAAGTTTCAATGGGCGCTGAAGGCCGCCAACCCCGAGGACGACCCCGCCGTGGGGCGTTGCCTGGGTGGCGCGGGCATCAACATGACGATGAAGCGCATGCAGAATGCGATCATCCAGGCGGGATTTGTCACCACCCGCGTGCTTGCCGAAGCGCAGGACCTCAACAGCGGGATTCTGGTGCTGACAATCGTGCCGGGGCGCATCCGTGAAATCCGCTTTGCCGAAGGCACCAGCCGCCGCGCCAACCTGTGGAATGCGATGCCTGCCAACCCCGGCGACCTGCTTAACCTGCGCGATATCGAACAGGCGCTGGAAAACTTCAAGCGCGTGCCCACTGCCGACGCCGACATTCAGATCACCCCCACCCTGGCGGCTGATGCCAAGCCTGGCGAAAGCGATGTGGTGATCAAATGGAGCCAGCAGTTTCCGGCCCGCGTGAGCCTGTCCTTCGACAACTCGGGCAGCAAATCCACAGGCAAATATCAGGGCAATGTGTCGCTGTCGCTGGACAACCTGCTGTCGCTCAACGACTTGTTTTACGCCAGCTTCAACCACGACCTGGGCGGCGGCGAGTCCGGCCGACGCGGCTCCAATGGCAATACGCTCCACTACTCGCTGCCGATGGGTTACTGGCAACTGGCGTTCACCACCAGCGAGTACAACTACGAGCAGTCGGTCGCCGGCGCTACCCAGACGTACCAGTATCGAGGCGAAAGCCGTACCAACGATCTGCGCCTGTCGCGTCTGCTTTACCGCGATGCCGTGCGCAAGACCACGGCGTGGGGTGGCCTATGGACACGGTCTTCTGAAAACTTCATCGACGACACCGAGATCGGCAACCAGGATCGGCGCATGGCGGGCTGGCAGCTCGGCCTGGATCACAGGGAATTTATCGGCACTTCTATTCTGGACCTTGGCGTCGCCTACCGTCGCGGCACCGGCGCACATGATTCGTTGTCGGCGCCCGAAGAAGCCTCTGGAGCCGGCACATCCCGCTCGCAGATCATCACCGCCGACGCCCAGTTGCAAGTGCCCTTCACCATCAGCGACCAACGTCTGCGCTATATCGGCAGTTGGCGGTCGCAATGGAACCGCACGCCGTTGGTGCCGCAGGACCGCTTCTCGATTGGCGGACGTTACAGCGTGCGCGGATTTGACGGCGAAAACATTCTTTCTGCCGATCGCGGCTGGACACTGCGCAACGAAGTCGGCCTGGCGCTGGGGCAAACCGGCCAGGAGCTTTACACCGGTGTCGACTACGGCGAAGTCAGCGGTCAGGCCAGTAAGTTCCTGATTGGTAAACGACTGGCGGGGGCTGTGGTGGGTGTACGTGGTGGTTACAAGGGCCTGTCTTATGACTGGTCGGTAGGCACGCCGCTCAAGAAGCCCGATGGCTTCAAGACCGCCAACGTGACCAGCGACTTTACCGTCATCTGGTCGTTCTGAGGGGTAATGCCATGCGTTTTGAAACCCTGGACATCACGGCCCCCGGCCTGATCGACGAGCCTTGGAACGAGGCGGCGGTGCTGGGCTCGGTCACTTGGTTGTGGATGCATTCCAGCGCTCACCGGGATGCGCCACTGCACAGCTTACCGACACTTCTGCTGCCGGCGCTCAAGCATCGCCAATTCGTGCTGGGCAGCGAGCACGGCAAGCCGGTGTGCTACCTCTCTTGGCTTAACGTCGATGAGGCAGCGGAACAACGCTATTTGCAGCAATCACCGTTGACATTGAGCGACGCGGACTGGAATTGCGGCGAGCGCCTCTGGCTCAACGACTGGGTCGCGCCGTTTGGCCATACGGCCACCTTTACCCGAATCCTCCAGCGCCACCTGTTCGCCAACCGATGCGGTCGCGCGCTGTATCACCGGGGCGACGAGCGAGGCCTGCAAATCAAGACATTCCAGGGCATCGGTGTGATCCCTGAACAGGCCAGAGCCTGGTTTGCAGCTCACCCGGTTGCCACAGCACCGTAACTTCAACTTTTGTATCGCGGGCCGGCTCCGCAAATGGAATTGCTATGAACAAGCACCTGTACCGAATTGTTTTCAACAAGGCACGCGGGCTGTTGATGGTGGTGGCGGAGAACGTCACCAGCCAGGTCAAGGCGCCGGGCACTCGCGTCAGCCTCACCACCGCCGACGCGGGCTGCACGGCAACGCTCGGACCGATGCGTTTTGCATTGATGATCGCGCTCGGGCTGGTGTCCTGGAGCGCTGTACCGGCGTGGGCGGCGGGCACGATTGTGGCCGATCCGACTGCCGCAGCCGGCCAGCGTCCGACGGTGATTCAAAGCGCCAACGGCACGCCGCAGGTGAATATTCAGGCGCCCAGCGCGGCCGGGGTTTCGCGTAACACCTACAATCAATTCGATGTCGACCCGCGCGGCGTCATCCTCAACAACAGCGGCGCCAACACCCAAACGCAACTGGGTGGCTGGATCGAAGGCAACGCAGCGATGGCCAAAGGCAGCGCGCGGGTCATCCTCAATGAGGTCAACGCCAGCAACCCCAGCCAGTTACGCGGCTATGTCGAAGTCGCCGGGCAACGCGCCCAAGTGGTCATCGCCAACCCGGCCGGCATTACCTGCGACGGTTGCGGCTTCATCAACGCCAACCGTGCGACCCTGAGCACCGGTCAGGTGCAGCTGGAGAACGGCAGCATCAGCGGCTACACCGTGAACGGCGGCACCCTGAACATTCAGGGCAAGGGCCTTGATAGCCGCGACGCCGATTACACCGACCTGATTGCCCGTACCGTGCAGGTCAATGCGGGTATCTGGGCCAATGACCTTAAGGTCACCGCCGGACGCAATCAGGTCAACGCCGATAACACCCAGGCCAAGCCTCAGGCCGGCGCCGACGGCGACAAGCCAGCCGTCGGCATCGACGTGGCGCAATTGGGCGGAATGTACGCCGGGAAGATCGTGCTGGTGGGGACCGAATCGGGTGTCGGCATGCGCAATGCCGGGCAAATTGGCGCCATGGCGGGTGAAGTGGTCGTCAGCGCAGACGGCAAACTGCACAACATGGGCACAATCAGCGGCACCACGGCCACCCGTATCACTGCCACAAGCGTTGACAATAGCGGCTCGCTTTACACCAAGGGCGATTTGAACCTCACCAGCTCCGGGGATATCGATAACAGCGGCACCATTGCCAGCCAGAATCAAACAACCCTCAGCGCCAAGTCGATTCGTAGCACCCAGGGCTCAAGCCTAGCGGCGGGCGCAGGCGTGGATGGCAAACTGGGCAGCAGCGGCAACCTTGCGGTGCGCGCCACCCACGTCAAAGCGCAGGGTCAAAACCTGGCGGCAGGCGATGTCAGCATCCAGGCCGATGATCTGGACCTCAGCGGCAGCCAGACTCAAGGCCGCAATGTCACCCTGACCGCCAACAACGGCGATAGCAATCTCAGTGGCAGCCGCGTGGATGCCAGCCAGACCCTCGCGGCCAACGCGACAAAAACCCTGCGCACAGACAGCGCCAGCGTCAACGCCGACAACCTGCAACTGAACGCAAGTGATCTGTCCAACGTCGGCGGCGAGCTGGTGCAGACCGGCGTCGCCGACACCTCGATAAACGCCAGCGCGAGCCTCGACAACCGCAGTGGACGCATTGCCTCCAACGCCAACAATGCACGGATCAGCGCCAGCCGCGTCGACAACAGCGGCGGCACCATCGAGCATGCCGGCAAGGGTTCGCTGGACATCCAGGCCAACCAACTCGGCAGTACCAAAGGTAGCATTGCCAGTAATGGCAGCGTGTCGATCAAGGCTGACGACGTGGTGCTGGATGAAGGTCTGGCCCAGGGCCAACAGCTCACACTCCAGGCCCGCACCCTGTCCAATCAATACGGGCGCATTCTGCAAACGGGGCTGGAGCCTTTACAGATCAATGTCAGCGAGCAATTCAACAATCAGAACGGCCAGGTCAACAGCCCAGGCGCTGTGGCGATCAACGTTGGCACGCTGAATAATAAGAACGGCAAAGTTGTTGCAACCGACGGCGGCCTGCTGACGGTGACCGCCAGTGATCTGATCGACAACAGCGGCGGCACGCTGGCGGCCAGCGGCACCGCGCAACTGAACGGCGCACGCCTGGAAAATACCCAAGGCACCGTCAGCGCCGGTGGCGAGCTGCAAGCGCAGTTCAGCCAGTTGAACAACATCGGCGGCACGCTCGCGTCTACCCAGCGCATGGCGATCATCGCCGGGCAGTTCAACAACACCAATGGTGTGCTTGGCTCGGTGCAGTCCGGCCTTTCGGTCAACGTGACCAACGGCGCGCTGACCAACAATGGCGGGCGTCTGGAAGACCAGGGTGACATCGCCGTTACAGCTCAGGGCCTGGATAACCGCAGTGGTGTGATCAGCGGTCAGGCATTGGACCTCAACAGCAACGGCGCTCTGGCCGACAACAGCGACGGTACACTCGACGCCCGCGCCACCCTCGACCTGCGCAGCGGCGAGTTGCGTAACGCGGCGGGCTTGATTCAGTCCACAGGCAAGCTGTTCATCGACACCGGCAGCCAGGCGCTGAACAACCTGCAATCCGGCACCACCAAAGGCATCAGCGGCCAGGATGCCGTGGAAATCCGTAGCGCCAGCCTCAACAACAGCGCAGGCTTTTTGAGCGCCAAGGGCAACCTGTTGCTCAACGCCAGCGACGTGGCCAACACCGACGGTGGCCAGATCATTGGCGAGAAAACCGTCCACATCAAAGGCGAACAACTGGACAACCGTGGCGGCCAATTGCAAAGCCTCGGCGACGTTGAACTGGTGCTGGGGCAGACCCTTAACAATCAGGGCGGTCTGGTGCGCAGTGCCGGCGCATTGAGCCTGAGCACCGACGCGCTCGACAACAGCTCCACGCAGGGCACCAACCAAGGCCTTGAAGGCCGCAGCATGAACCTGGCGGTCAACACCCTCAACAACCAGAGCGGTGCTTTACGCACCGATGAAGGTCTATTGCTGGGCGTGAGCCAGGCGCTGAATAACCAGAACGGGCTGATCTCTTCGACCGGCGACCTGACGATAAGCGACCGCGATACTGCGCAGCGTCGCCAATCGGTGAATAACCTCGACGGCACGCTGATTGCGGGCAAGCTGCTGTCGCTCAACGCTGCGTATTACAGCGGCACGGGCCGGGCGCTGAGCCTGGGTGACATCAACTTCAGGTTGCAGAGCGGCCTTGATTTGAGCGGGCAGATTCAGGCCAACAACAACGTTGATCTGAGCACCGCCGGGGCGCTCAACAACACCGGGCGTTTACTGGCGGGCAGGTCGCTGCTGGTCAGCGCACAGACGCTCGACAACAGCGCCAACGCCGAAATCAGCGCGGGCCAGGTGCGCCTGAACGTCGCTGACACCCTGACCAACCGCGGGCTGATCGACGGCCAGCAAGTCCGCCTGCAGGCAGCGACGCTGAATAACCTCGGCACCGCGCGCCTGTATGGCGACCAACTGGCGATAGCCACCTCAACGTTGAACAACCTCGATGAAAATGGCACCGCAGCAACGATAGCAGCCCGTGAGTCACTGAATATCGGCACCGCGACCCTGAATAACCGCGAGCAATCGCTGATCTTCAGTGCTGGCGACCTCGCCATTGGCGGGACCTTGAGCACGCTCGACACCGCTGAGGGTCGCGCTCAATTGCTGACCAATGCCAGCGCGACCCTCGAAGCGCTTGGCGATCTGTCTTTGAACGTACAAAGCGTGCGCAACACCAACGAACATTTCAGCACGCGCGATGTTGAGGTCAGTCGAACACCCGAGCAGGAGTTTCAACTCACCGGCTCGACCAACCGCTACCAAGCCAACGAGATCTCCCTGCGTCACGACGAGGTGAATTACCTGGTCACCCCCGAGGGCCAGCGCGACAACTGGAACCGCTACGACTACACCCGCGTCGTCAACGAAACCCAGATCGCCACCTCGGCCCCGGCGCAGATCCTGTCTGGCGGGACAATGCAGATCAGCGCCGGCGACGTGCTCAACGACAAGAGCCGCATTATCGCCGGCGGACTATTGCAGGCAGACGTCACCAGCCTGACCAACACCGAAGTGTCGGGCCAGCGCACCACCGTCGACAGCGGCAGCGTCACCAACTTCTACCGCATCCAGCGCAAGGGCCGCGACCGGCAAGGGGCGAACACAGCAGCCTATACCCCTGCCCCGCTGATTCAGGATATTTCCCTGCAACCTACCGTCTTCGCGCAGAACACAGCGGTCAGCGGCACGGGCACCCAGATCAGCGCACGCGGTACCCAGGCCGTCGGCCAGCAGATCGCTTCCACCGGTACGGTCAGCGCTCCGGCCGCACGTACCTTTCAAGTAGCTCCGATCGTTCAGGTTGCAGCGCAGACCACCCAGAACGCACAAGGCGTGGCCGAGCAAATTCGTACCGGGGGCCCGTCCCTGGAATTGCCGAATAACAGCCTGTTCACCACCCATCCGCAGACCACCAGCAATTACCTGGTAGAAACAGATCCGCGTTTCGCCAGCTATCGCACCTGGCTGTCGTCGGATTACATGCTGGAACGTTTGCAAGTCGACCCTGCCTTGCCCCAGCAGCGCCTCGGCGATGGCTTCTATGAGCAGAAACTGATTCGCGAACAGGTCGCGCAACTCACTGGTCGGCGCTTTCTCGACGGCTACGCCAACGACGAAGCGCAATACCGGGCGCTGATCGACAACGCCGTCACCCTGGCCAATCAATGGCAATTGGTGCCCGGCGTCGAGCTCTCCCCCGAGCAGATGGCTCAACTGACCAGCGACATCGTCTGGCTGGTACAAAAAAAGGTCACCCTCGCCAACGGCGAAACCCGCAACGTGCTGGTGCCACAGGTCTATGTGCGGGTGCAGGAAAGCGACCTTAACGGCTCTGGCTCGCTGATTGCCGGGCAACGCCTGAACCTGAACATTGCCGGTGATCTGGTCAACAGCGGCAGCCTGGCCGGGCGCAGCGTGATGGCGATTACCGCGCAGAACATCGAAAACCTCGGCGGCCGCATCCAGGCCGACAAGGTCTCGCTGACAGCACGGGAAAACCTCGACAACCTCGGCGGCCTGATCGGCGCGACAGACAGCCTCGCCATCAACGCCGGGCAAAACGTCAACGTTGTGTCCAGCAGTCGCGACAGCAGCAGTGCCCAGGGCACACGAACCAACCTGTCACGCGTGGCCGGCCTGTTCGTCAGCGGCGCTGACGGCACCATGGACGTCAACGCGGGCAAAGACCTCAACCTGACCGGCGCTCAGGTGGTCAACGCAGGCGCCGGCGGCAGTACCTCGCTGCAAGCAGGCAACAACATCAACCTGACCACCGTTGGCGAAGCCCATCAGCAATCGATTAACTGGAACGGCAGCAACTGGCGCAAAGACGCCAGCCAGACCGAAGTCGGCTCAACCATTCAAGGCCAAG
This sequence comes from Pseudomonas lactucae, assembly GCF_016937615.1. Lineage (GTDB taxonomy): Bacteria > Pseudomonadota > Gammaproteobacteria > Pseudomonadales > Pseudomonadaceae > Aquipseudomonas > Aquipseudomonas lactucae. The sequence continues at coordinate 23,290 of NZ_JAFHKI010000004.1, forward strand.
GCGATGTGCGCCTCAGTGCCGGGCAGGACCTCAATGCCCGAGGCGCAAGCGTCACCAGTCAGCAAGGTGCAATCATCGCCGACGCCGGGCGCGACGTGAACCTGACCGCTGCGCAAAACACCCAGTTCGCCGATGAAGCGCACAAATTCAAAGGCAGCAACGGCCTGTTCTCCAGCAAGACCACCACCACACGCGACACCGTCAACCAGACCCAGGCGCAGGGCTCGACGCTGAGTGCCGAGAAAACCTATGTGCAGGCCGGTCGCGACATCAACGTCAGCGGCAGCAACGTGGTGTCCACCAACCAGACCATTCTGGCGGCTGACAACAACATCAACATCGAAGCAGCGACCGAGAGCAGCAGCGAACGTCACGACAAGTCGGTGAAGACAAGCGGCCTGTTCAGCGGCGGCGGTATCGCGGTCACCCTCGGCACCCAGCAGCAAACGGTCAAGGACCTCACCACCAGCCAGACCGCAGCGGCGAGTACCGTGGGGTCAACCAAAGGCGATGTGCTGATGGAAGCGGGCAAAGGCTACCGCCAGGTGGGCAGCCAGGTGAGCGCGCCCGAAGGCAGCGTCGATATCACCGGGCAAACCATCGATGTCGTCGAAGCCCGCAACACCAGCAAGCGCGAACGTGAAACCCTGTTCAAACAGACCGGGTTCACTCTGACGGTGACTAACCCTGTCATCAGTGCAATCCAGACCACCCAGCAGATGAAGCAGGCATCGGAGAAAACCGATGACGGGCGCATGAAGGCGCTGGCAGCGGCCACGGTCCTGCTGGGCGGTAACAACGCCGCCACGGCGGTGGCAATGGACCCTGGCGCGGCAGGCGGTATCAACATTAGCCTGTCGCTGGGCACCAAGAAGAACGAAAGCAAAACCACCCAGACCAGCGACAGCGCCGCCGGTTCGACCATCACCGCCGGTCAAGATGTGCGCCTGCGCGCGACCGGCGCAGGCGCAGACAGCAACATCACGGTCCAAGGCAGCCAGATCAAGGCCGGGCGTGACGCCAGCCTGATGGCCGACGGCGACATCAACCTGCTCGCCGCCAACAACACCAGCCAGCAAAACACCGACAGCAAAGGCAGCAGCGCCAGCATCGGTATCGGCCTCTCGCTGGGCGGTAGCAGAAACGGCTTTACCCTGGACCTGGGTGCCACCGGAAACCGGGGCCAGGCGGACGGCGACGAGCTGACCCATACCAATACAAAAGTGGAGGCTGGCAACCAGTTGCTGCTGTCATCCGGCGGCGACACGCTGCTTAAGGGAGCGGTGGCCAGTGGCAAAAAAGTCATCGCCGATGTCGGCGGCGATCTGAATATCGAAAGCCTGCAAGACACCAACACGTACAAAGTCGATGAAAAGAGTCTGGGCATCGGCATCAGTCTTTGTATTCCACCGTTCTGCTACGGCATGAGCTCGATAAGCGGTGCCAGCGCAAACTTTGGCGCAACCAACATCGACTCCAACTATGCCAGCGTCACCGAGCAGTCAGGCATCAAGGCTGGGGATGACGGTTTCGACATCAACGTGCGGGGCAACACCGATTTGGTCGGCGGCGTGATCGCCAGCAGTGACAAGGCCGTGCAAGACGGCAAAAACAGCCTGGTCACATCCAGCCTCACCAGCCGCGACATCAAGAACAAGGCGGATTACGACGCCAATACCGTCAGCCTGGGCGGCGGCTACAACGAAGTCGGCAAGGACCAGAAGGGCAACGCGCAGACTGGCGGCAAGGTTAACCCGGGCACCGACCTGGCCAAAAACGAGAACAAGATCGGCGCCAACATGCCGATCGCCATCAGCGCCAGCGACAAGGCAAGCAGCGTGACACGCAGCGGCATCAGTGGCGGTGCCGTCGTCATTACCGACGACGCCGAGCAGCAGAAACGCACCGGCCAGACCGCTGAACAAACCGTCGCCAGCCTCAACCGTGATGTGTCCAGTGATCGCGATGGCAGCAACTCGCTCAAACCGATCTTCGACGAAGATGAAATCCGCGCCGGTTTTGAGATCGTCAGCGCGTTCTCCAATGAAGCCAGCACCTTCCTCGCCAATAAAGCGCGGGAAGCGGACCTCAAGCGGCAACAGGCCAAAACGCTGCAGGCAGAAGCCGATAAAATCGACGGACAGAACGATGCCGCACAGATGGCCCTGCAGATCCGTGCAAGGCAACTGTCGGCAGAAGCCAACGACATCTCCGAAAACTGGGGCGCAGGCGGCACCTACCGGCAGATCACTACCGCCCTGATCGGTGCTGCAGGCGGCAATATCAGCGCGGGCAACGCTGCCTTCGTGCAAGGCCTGGTGGTCAATTATGTGCAGCAACGGGGTGCCGGCTACATCGGCGACCTGGTGGCCAAAGGCGAGCTCACCGAAGGCTCGCCACTGCACGCGGCCCTGCACGGCATCGTCGCTTGCGCCGGTGCCGCCGCCAGCAGTCAAAGTTGCGGCAGCGGCGCAGCAGGCGCGGCGGCATCAAGCCTGCTCACCGGCCTGTTCTCACAAAGCAGCCCCGACGAAAGCGAAGAACAACGCGAAGCCAAGCGCAACCTGATCGTCAGCCTGGTGACCGGCCTGGCAGCGACCAGCGCCTCCATCGACCCGACCACCGCCAATACCGCGGCGGGTGCGGCGGTGGATAACAACTGGCTGGCGACTCAGCAGATCGTGCAGTTCAAGAAGGAGTATGACGAAGCAAAAGGCCTGATTGCCGCCAGCAAAGTCGTTGCCAAATGGTCGTACATCAGCGGCAGGCAGGATGTTCTGACCCAGTTCGGCATCGGCAAGGGGTTGGCCCAGTCAGGCTGGAATGACGTCACGGGCCTCGCCGAATTTGTTGCGCACCCCATCGAAGGGCTTACCGGCCTTGGCCAACTGATTAATAACCCGGAGGCCAGAAAGCAGTTTGGCGACAGCGTCGTCAACGAACTCAACGTCAAGATAGAAACGATCAAGACCGCACTGGAAGTCGGCGGCGACGAAAACGCCGAAGCATTGGGCAAGGCCATCGGCGAAATCGCCTGGCAGGTCGGCAGCATTGCAACGGGCGTCGGCGGGGCTGCGAAAGGTGGCGTGGCGCTGGCCAAGGCGGGGATCAAGGTTGGAGCGCAGCAGCTTGAAAAGATGGTAGTAGACGGCGCCAAGCTGGCCAAGGTCGAAGCCTCCAAGACGAGTAACGCCTTGCCACATCGGCCTGTGGCCGATGCGCCAGAGACTACACCCACGCGCACTTCGGACGAGCTCGCGGGTAATAATAAACCCACGACAGACTCTCCCAATACAAATGAAAAACCTGAAACACCGCCAAACCCGGATAAGGCCGTGCCGGCAATGGACGAGTTTACGGTAAAGGCGTTCAATCCTTTCAGTAGCGACAAGTTCAAGACGATGACGCCAGAGCAGCAAAAAAGCTTCCTCAAGGAATACAATAAACAGCTCCTAGCGCAGCAGAATGCTATCAACCGTATGACGGTGGAGGAGTTCAAGACTGCTCGGGATGCCTACGATAAGCTCGGACGCAATCCAGATGCCGCAGCCGCACAGCAGAAATTCGGCAAGGACTTCGAAAATGAAGTCAGAGACAGTATCACTGAGTCATTAATGACCAAGGGTACCGACTTCAAGACCGCCTCTGCGCAAGCGGCCGTCAGAGCCAGAGAGATTCGTTCTGAGCTGGCGGCGCTGCACGATCCTGATATGGTCGCAGGTGGTTGGTTCAGTCACGAACCTGTCAGAATGGGCGATTCACTGATCAACTCGTCGATCGGAGGCAGCTGGCCGAGCCGCTTGAAAGCGTTGGATGAGGCAGTGTCTTCGGCCATCGCCAATGGTTCAGGGCAGGCGAAGATGAATGTCAGACTGGAGTTACTAAGAGGGCGTGGAAATTGAGAGACGAATTTTTTCAATCATTGATCGATAATCTAGGCGAACCAAACTCGCGTCGAGAAGTGCCCAAGTCAAGTATCGACAAGTATCGCTCGATATTACCCAAGTCCCTGCTTGGTTATTGGCAGAATGAAGGTTGGTGCTCTTATGCTGATGGGCTGTTCTGGATTGTAGATCCGGAGCCATACAAGGCGACGCTCGATATGTGGCTGCAGGGCAGTGGCTTGGCAGAAGTCGACAACTATAATGTGATCGCCAGGGATGCATTTGGTTCGTTGTATGCATGGGGTGAGCGTTACCAGCGCAAAATTACTATATCAAGTCTAGCGGGCGGTATTGTTGCGCTGAAGAACCAATTGAGTAAGCCCAACCCGGTCCCGGATAGAACGCTGGGTATATTCCTTGGTTCTACCAGTCGAGAAAGTCTCGACTTCGAGGACAATCAAGGCAAGCCGCTCTTCCTGCGCGCACTTGCAAAGCTTGGGCCGGTTGGCGAAGATGAGATGTACGCGTTCGAGCCCGCCCTTTGCATTGGAGGAAAGGCTGACCTGGAGCATATGAAAAAGGTGGATATCCATGTTCACCTGATGATTCTTGATCAATTACGACGTTGAATAAGATTAAATAAATAAAATAATTATTCCGTTCGCAACAGGATCAATTGTGGAATTAACGCCCCCCATCATTGGCCTAAAGGAAAAGGGAGCGTGACCGCATCGAAGGGCTTGCCGTCGTCATCGTGCATCGACCGCTTGCTTCCGGCCGCAAGTAGCCGCGCCATATCGGGGCGGCTCCAGGGGCGTCCGTCGGGGCGGGCGCCGATCAATCCCCATTTCGTGAGCGCCGTCCAGTAGACATAGGCAGGCGGCTGGCTGATTGTACGAGGATAGACCTCACCACCGATCACGCCGTCGGGTTCCCCTCCACTACCCTTGAACTGAAGGCGCCCGGTCAGCTTATGCTCAAGATCAGTGAATGCGTGCCCGAAATCTTTTGGGGACGGCCGCTTCGCCCGCAAGCTCTGATATAGCCACGGAATGAGGAGCGCGTATCGGAGCCGGGTGTGCAGAACCGAGGTGCCCGGGAAGAAATGGTCTGCGTAACGTTGGTGAACAATTAGGAAGCCAACCTCATCGCGGACCCCGGAGCTGGCACCGAACATCATCTGCTCTGCCTGCCCAAGTGCCTTTCGCGAAAGAAACGTAGAGCCAAAAGATGACAAGAGGCTGCTCCCTATTAACTCTACAAATCAGATTGCTGCTTGATACCAGATAAAGTACCAGTTCCTCGACTCACAGTATTGACCTCGCACAGCGCCGTGATCAACCACATTATCCACGCATTAAGCGGCTGATCACGGTGATCCGGAAGCAGCGATATACCTCACATAGAGATGCAAGGAAGCTCATATATCGCAATTATTCCAGGCAAGGTTCCAACCTGCCGATTAAATCATTTATCGTTAAACTTATAGCTAATAGAGGCACTTTCCGAACTGACAATTACTACTGAATGCGCGTTAGTGCTGTTCTCGCCTGCCACTTCCAAATAATAAAGCTCGGGAGTTCTTAATAGCAGCTTCCCTTCAATGGCACTACCAGAAACAGATTTACCAAACCCTAACGGCTCGGTTAGCACAACAGGCATTCCTCCAACACGCATCTGAAACAGAGCGTTACCGGCAAGCGCAGCCGCATAGGAATGAAATATAACAGGAGTAACTAGTGCTATCCCTGAAAAAACCAACGGCACCCACCAGCGATTGATTTTCCCATCAATGCCATTAGAAATCCAAAAGAGTACATAGCCTCCTATCAAAAATGCGAAGAACAACGTTGCAACCAAGAGATCATAACTCTTAGCGTAATACGCAACACCGAGTAGTCCCACAGCAACCAGAAGCGCTGCCACAGTTGATAAAGCAACTAGAGGCCAAGGAGCTTTCGCCTTCCAAAATATAGCAGCCCCCATCAAAGACACAGACAAAACAATAAAATTAAATAGCACATTCAAACTAATAATGCGCATACCTCCCTGCTGGGAGCCAAAGATCTCGTAAGCAAAAAAACCATGCTGTCGCATATAAATTGACAGCAATAAACTAGGCAGCACGGACAACGTCATGGCGAGCAGTGCTGCAGAGCCAAGATATTTGATGAGGCCCCGTTTATTTTCGACCACTACCTTGAGCAGTTCCGTTTTTGCATCGCCACCCCTTTCCCAAAACAGCACACATAACATCAACAGTACAAAAAACATTTCCACTACAAAACCTCTCCCTATCAGCGAACAAAACAATATGCACCTACTGACTGCTACACACAGCAGGATCCATAGAAGCAGCGTGTATTCTTTTCAGCTAAAGCAGCAGAAACTTAAGCGTCGCACAAACAAAAGCCCGCGATTAGGCGGGCTTTTGGGGCATATGGAAAGAACTCACTCCCACTCTATTATCAACAGGCTGTTCAGCCCCGATAAAATATGGATGATTCTACAAGCCACCAAAACGATGCCACGAAAAATACCATTCACACCCTCAGTCCCTTGTTGGGCGCTTGGTAGCCACCGTCTGCCGAAGTGATAGCCAGGTTGTAGAAATAATTTCACGTTTTATATCCCTGATTGAAAACAGGCTTGCTGGTCAGCATCCTCGTGAGCCATCTGGACAAATCGAGATAATGGCGAGCCCTGTGGCGCACATCGATACACCAGTGTGAGAGGCACCGTGAAGTCGGATTGAGTATTAAGCTCCCGATATTTCACACTTTCTCGATGCAGCGATCTCAAGGTCTCAGGCACGATAGTTATCCCCTTGCCCGCGGCAACCAGAGTGACCGCGGAAAGTAATCTTGGTACATCGGCTGCGACGCGCGGCGTGAACCCCGCCTCCAGAAAGGCGGCAAAAAGCACATCCTGGATGCCTGGGCCGTCAGCCCGTCGATAGAGGATAAGGCCTTCGGTTCTCAAAGCTGACAAGGCGATGGGACCGGTTTCCTGCGCCAGAGGATGTCCGATCGGCAAGGCGACAACCATGGGTTCTTGACACAGTACAACCGATTTCAGCATGGGATATCGCTGAGTTGTTGATCTCACGAACACGGCATCCAGCGATTCCTCCACCAAGGCATCAAGCAAATCCCGCGTCGTGTTTTCGTGAGAATCAAGCGCGATCATAGGGTATCTCGCGTGAAATGCCCGTATCAACTGAGGAACCTTTGGGTGTAAGGAAGCGGAACTGGTATAGCCAACGGCGATCCGTCCAAACTCACCGCGAGCTGCCTGCTGTGCCCGCATAACCGCCCGATCTACGTTGGCCAGCAGCTCTCGTGCTTCCTTCAAGAAAACACGACCAGCCGCATTCAGACGAATGCTGCGAGGGGTGCGATCGAACAGTCGCACCTCCATTTCGCGCTCCAAATCACGAATCTGTGAGCTGAGTGGCGGCTGCTGAATATTGAGGCGCTGCGCTGCCCGAGTCATGTGTTCTTCTTCGGCGACCACAACGAAGTAGCGCAGATGGCGAAGCTCCATGGCGTTACTACCTTTTATGTATGCTTTGGGTACTTTGCATATATTTTACATTGCAAAGAGGCATCCATACCATCTGGTGGTCGCAATCATTTGCAGGGTCTGGTTATGAGCATCGACTTCCACTCCAGTGAAAACAGGTATACATACGCCGCTCGAGACGCCGACAGCGGATGGGCTACGGCTATCAAATCCGTGCTTGACCCATCAGGTAAACGCGTCGCGGACATCGGGTGTGGAGGCGGGATCTACTCAATCGCTTGGATCGAGCTTGGCGCCAAAGAAGTGATAGGCGTCGATTTTTCCGCCGAGATGGTCTCGGCCGCTCGAGAAAAATCAGTAAGACAGACGGGAATTTCCTTCCAAGTGGGCACCGCTGAGAAAACAGACTTGGTGAGCGAGAGCATAGACATTGTTTTCGAGCGGGCGCTTATTCACCACATCAAAAATTACGACGCTTGTTTTGCCGAAGCTTTTCGTTTGCTTGTCCCTGGCGGGAAATTGCTGATTCAAGATCGCACGCCTGACGACGTGCAGGTTGCTGGGTCTCCTGTACACATTCGCGGGTATTTTTTCGAATGCTTCCCTCGACTACAGAAAGTTGAATCCAACCGAAGACCAACTGCTGATCGAGTTGTAGGCGCCCTACTGAAGGCTGGGTTTGAAAATCCAAAAACTATTCAGCTCTGGGAAATCAGAAAGACCTATGAGAACTTTGAAGACTTAGAGACTGACCTCCGTAATCGTACGGGCCGATCAATCCTGCATGAGCTTAATGATGAAGAATTGGCCAACTTGATCTCATTCATTAGTGGCCGTATCGATGTTGATCAGCCGATTAGAGAAATGGACAGATGGACATTGTGGCTTGCTGAGAAACCTTAAGGCACGGTCATCCTTGATGACTGGAACTCTGAGGGTTAGTTGGCGGAGCGCTCACTCACTACCAAGCCAAAAGTCTACCGAATGGCTTTGCCGCCCCCCTTTTACTCATTGCTGGGATCGGATGAGTGGCTTCCCCAGAACCTAAGGCCATCGCACTGTATAGAATCACGATGACAGAGGCACGAGAAGATAAGTAATAACCCCTTTTGGGGAGTCGCAAGCATCAAAACAGCAATCAGGGCTTCAAGGCATTTCAGGTGCGCTAGGTAAGAGAAGACGCACTGTCGATGCCATGTCAGCTTCACCCAACTGAACATGGTATCGACATCCTTTTTGATGAAGCTTGCTCTGAGCACCATGACCGACGCCATTAATGACGTAGAAACCCTCGTAACCGTCAAAAATATTTTTAATTAAATCAAATGGTTACGAAAAAAACCTACTCCCACTCAATCGTCGCCGGCGGCTTGCTCGACACGTCATACGTCACGCGCGAAATACCTTCGATCTCATTGATGATCCGGCCACTGACCGTTTCCAAAAGCTCGTAAGGCAGATGCGCCCAACGCGCCGTCATGAAGTCGATGGTTTCCACCGCACGCAAGGCCACAACCCACGCGTAACGACGGCCATCGCCTACCACGCCAACGGATTTGACCGGCTGGAACACCACGAACGCCTGGCTGACTTTGTGGTACCAGTCGGCCTTGCGCAGTTCTTCGATGAAGATGTGGTCGGCGCGACGCAGCAGGTCGGCGTATTCCTTTTTCACTTCACCGAGGATGCGCACACCCAGGCCTGGGCCTGGGAAGGGGTGGCGGTAGACCATGTCGTAGGGCAGGCCCAGTTCCAGGCCAAGGCGGCGGACTTCGTCCTTGAACAGTTCGCGCAGCGGTTCTACCAGCTTGAGGTTCATTTCCTCAGGCAGGCCACCTACGTTGTGGTGGGACTTGATCACGTGGGCCTTGCCGCTCTTGGCGCCGGCCGACTCGATCACGTCGGGGTAGATGGTGCCCTGGGCGAGGTACTTGATGTTGTCCAGTTTGTTGGACTGGGCATCGAAGACGTCGATGAAGGTGCGGCCAATGATCTTGCGCTTTTTCTCCGGGTCGGACTCGCCGGCCAGGTTGTTGAGGAACTGCTCCTCGGCGTTGGCGCGGATCACCTTGACGCCCATGTTCTCGGCGAACATGGCCATCACTTGCTCACCTTCGTGCAGGCGCAGCAGGCCGTTGTCGACGAACACACAAGTCAACTGGTCGCCGATGGCCTTGTGCAGCAGCGCGGCGACCACGGAGGAGTCAACGCCGCCGGACAAACCGAGCAGCACGTTGTCGGTACCAACCTGGGCGCGCACCTGGGCGATGGCGTCTTCAGCGATTTTCGACGGCGTCCACAGGGCTTCACACTCACAGATGTCGAGGATGAAGCGCGACAGGATGCGCCCGCCTTGCTTGGTGTGGGTCACTTCCGGGTGGAACTGCACGCCGTAGTAACGACGCTCGTCGCTGAACATGCCGGCGATCGGGCAGCTCGGAGTGCTGGCCAGGATGTGGAAGTCTTCCGGCATTTTGGTGACCTTGTCACCGTGGCTCATCCATACGTCGAGGCCGAACAGGCCGTCGGCGTCGACGTGGTCTTCGATGCCGTCCAGCAGGCGGCTCTTGCCGACTACATCCACACGGGCATAACCAAACTCACGCAGTTCGGAACCTTCGACCTTGCCGCCCAGTTGCTCGGCCATGGTTTGCATGCCGTAGCAGATGCCGAAGACCGGTACGCCCAGGTCGAATACGGCTTGCGGGCAACGCGGGCTGTTGGCTTCGTGCACGGACTCGGGGCCACCGGCGAGGATGACGCCTTTAGGTGCGAATTCGCGGATCGCTTCGTCATCCATGTCGAACGGGTGCAGTTCGCAGTACACACCGATTTCACGCACGCGGCGGGCGATCAGCTGGGTGTACTGGGAACCGAAGTCGAGGATCAGGATGCGGTGGGCGTGAATGTCGAGGGCCATGAAGTCAGTCTCGTCTAATGAATCAGAAACAACTCGGGGCTGAAGAACAGCCCCGGTTACTTAACATTTTGCTGGAAGCCTCAACCTACGCGGTAGTTTGGCGCTTCCTTGGTGATCTGCACGTCGTGGACATGGGATTCAGCCATGCCGGCGCCGGTGATCCGTACGAACTCTGGCTTGGTGCGCATTTCTTCGATGTTGGCGCTGCCGGTGTAGCCCATCGAGGAACGCAGGCCGCCCATCAGTTGATGGATGATGGCGCTCAGGGTGCCCTTGTAAGGCACACGGCCTTCGATACCTTCCGGCACGAGCTTCTCGGCGCCTGCCGAAGAGTCCTGGAAGTAACGGTCGGAGGAACCCTGGGCCTGGGACATGGCGCCCAGCGAACCCATGCCGCGGTAAGCCTTGTACGAACGGCCCTGGAACAGTTCGATCTCGCCCGGGGCCTCTTCGGTACCGGCGAACATCGAGCCCATCATCACGCACGAAGCACCGGCGACGATGGCCTTGGACAGGTCACCGGAGAAACGGATGCCGCCGTCGGCGATCAACGGCACACCGGTGCCTTCAAGGGCCGCGGCGACGTTGGCGATGGCGCTGATTTGCGGCACGCCTACACCAGCGACGATACGCGTGGTGCAGATCGAGCCTGGGCCGATACCGACCTTGACGGCATCCGCGCCCGCTTCGGCCAGGGCCTTGGCGGCAGCACCGGTGGCGATGTTGCCGCCGATCACCTGTACTTCAGGGAAGTTCTGCTTGACCCAACGCACGCGGTCGATTACGCCTTTGGAGTGACCGTGGGCAGTGTCGACCACTACCACGTCCACACCGGCGGCAACCAGCGCGGCAACGCGATCGCCGGTGTCTTTACCGGTACCGACGGCAGCGCCAACGCGCAGACGACCTTGGTCATCCTTGCTGGCCAGCGGGTAAGCCTTGGCTTTTTCGATGTCGTTGACGGTCATCATGCCTTTGAGGGCGAATTTGTCGTCGACGATCAGTACGCGCTCGATGCGGTGCTTGTGCAGCAGTTCGCGCACATCGTTCTTGTCGGCGCCTTCCTTGACCGTGACGAGGCGCTCTTTGGGCGTCATCACTTCGCGGACGGTGACTTCAAGGCGGTTTTCAAAGCGCACGTCACGGGAAGTGACGATGCCAACCAGGTCGCCATCATGCAGCACGGGAACACCGGAGATGTTGTGCAGGCGAGTCAGGTCGAACAGGTCACGCACGGTGGCGTCGGCTTCGATGGTGATCGGATCTTTCACCACACCGGCTTCGTAACGCTTGACCTTGCGCACTTCGGCAGCTTGCTGCTCGATGGTCATGTTCTTGTGGATGATACCGATACCGCCTTCCTGCGCCATGGCAATGGCCAGGCGGGCTTCGGTAACGGTGTCCATCGCAGCGGAAACCAGGGGAATATTCAGCTCGATGCCACGGGTTAGGCGGGTCTTGAGACTGACTTCGTTAGGAAGCACCTCGGAATAACCGGGCACTAGGAGAATGTCGTCGAATGTCAGAGCTTCTTGGCTGATACGCAGCATCGCGGGGGCTCCCGAGCGGGAAAATGGAAGCGCGCCATTATATACATGCACCCTGTCGGGCTCAATGTAAAACTCTGACAAACTTGGTAATACTGATAGATGGATTAAAGCTCGACTTTGACCCAGCTGATCTTCTGGTCCAGCCAATCGGCAAATTCGTCGATAAAGCTCTGCTTGAAACCCGCCTCCGCCCAGTTGTTGAAGATGAATCCCAGGTTGGAAAACCCGCACGCCTGCAGAAACAGAAAGCCGTTGATGTCATCTTCATGCCCACACAGCGGGCAGGTGAAGTTGTCGGTGTGGCCGGGCATCCAGTCTTCCAGGCTTTCGAACAGCGCCTCGCCGACTTCCTTGCGGCACTCCGGGCAGCCGGCTTCTTCGAGAAAGCCCTTGGCCGGCGTGTAGATGCAGCGTTTGTAGATAATCTCCAGGCCATTGACCGGCTCGTTGAACGGCAGCGCCTCGGGGTGCAGCACCACGGCGCGGGCACCGTCGGCCAGGGCGTAGGCCATGCGGTTGCCGGTCCGACCGCAGGTGCTCAGTTCTTCCTTGACGATATTCTTGCGCACCAGCCAGCGTACGATCGCCCGGGCGCGGGGTTCATGGACGGGCAAGGTGGAGATTTTGGGAACAAGGATGCTTTGGGAATTCATGAGAGTCCTGCGGTGTGGCTGCTGACGCCATCGGGGGCAAGCCCCCTCCCACCGTTGAAGGTATTCACAATTGAAAAATGTGGGAGGGGG
>NZ_JAFHKI010000040.1 GCF_016937615.1 Pseudomonas lactucae
CCACATTGGGTTCTGCGTCGGGTTCGAGATTACTGAACCGTCGACGAACCTTCCTGTTGCATGCGCTGCAGCTCTTGCGCGTACAGGGCATCGAAGTTCACCGGCGCCAGCATCAATGCCGGGAACGAGCCACGGGTAACCAGGCTGTCCAGGGTCTCGCGGGCATACGGGAACAGGATGTTCGGGCAGAACGCGCCCAGGGTGTGGCTCATGGACGCTTCGTCCAGGCCCTGGATCAGGAAGATGCCGGCCTGTTGTACTTCAGCGATGAAGGCCACTTCTTCGCCATTCTTGACGGTGACCGACAGGGTCAGTACCACTTCGTGGAAGTCGCCTTCCAGGGCTTTTTGGCGGGTGTTCAGGTCCAGCGCAACGCTTGGGGTCCATTCCTGGCGGAAGATGGCCGGGCTTTTCGGCGCTTCGAACGACAGGTCACGCACATAGATGCGCTGCAGCGAGAACTGTGGGCCTTGGTCTTGCGCTGCTTCGGTGTTCTGTTGATCAGTCATCGCAGATCCTTCTTTATCTTGGGGTCTTTAAGGGGTTAGGCGGACAGCAGCGCATCCAGTTTACCGGCGCGCTCCAGGGCGAACAGGTCATCGCAACCACCGATATGTTTGGTGCCGATCCAGATCTGCGGCACCGACGTGCGGCCGGCCTTCTGGGCCATTTCGGCGCGCACCTGGGGTTTGCCGTCGACCTTGATCTCTTCGAAGGCAACGCCCTTTTTCTCAAGCAGGGCCTTGGCCCGCATGCAGTAAGGGCACCAATCGCTGGAATACACGACAACCTGGCTCATATCACTTCACCAGCGGCAGGTTATCGGCGCGCCAGCTGCTGATGCCACCGGACAGCTTGGCGGCGGTGAAACCGGTCTTGAGCATTTCGCGGGCGTGGGTGCCGGCGTGCTGGCCCTGAGCGTCGACCAGGATGATGGTCTTGGCCTTGTGCTTTTCCAGCTCGGGCAAGCGCGCGATCAGCTTGTCCTGGGGAATGTTCAGCGCACCGACGATATGACCGGTGGCGAAATCCTTGGCGGGGCGGATGTCCACGACAATGGCCTCATCCTTGTTGACCAGCGCGGTCAGCTCCGATGTGCTCAGGCTGCGGCCACCACGGCTCATCTCGTGAGCGATCAGCAGCGCCAGCAGGATGACGAAGGCACCCACGAGCAGATAGTGGGCAGTGGCAAATGCAATCAGGTGATCAACCATCAAGGAGGTTCCAGGGCGTTAAAATGGCGGTAAGTATACACAGCCGCCAGGGGGGGCCAACCCCCGTAAAGCGGTGACGTGGTCGGAACTTCGCTTTAAACTGCCACTCCCTTTTCAATTGCCTTCCTTTATTACCGCCGCGAGAGGATCTATGACTACTACGCCTAAACCTTTGGTCCTGATAATTCTCGATGGCTTCGGACACAGTGAAAGCCACCACGACAACGCGGTCTACGCGGCGCGCAAGCCGGTACTGGACCGTTTGACGGCCACCGTGCCCAACGGCCTGATCTCAGGTTCCGGCATGGACGTAGGCCTGCCGGACGGCCAGATGGGCAACTCGGAAGTCGGCCATATGAACCTCGGCGCCGGACGAGTGGTGTATCAAGACTTCACCCGCGTGACCAAAGCGATCCGCGATGGCGAGTTCTTCGAGAACCCGATCATTTGCGCGGCGGTGGATAAAGCCGTGGCCGCCGGCAAGGCCGTGCACTTCATGGGCCTGCTGTCGGACGGCGGCGTGCACAGCCACCAGGACCATCTGGTGGCCATGGCCGAACTGGCCTTCAAGCGCGGCGCCGATAAAATCTACCTGCACGCCTTTCTCGATGGCCGCGACACGCCGCCCAAAAGCGCGCAATCGTCCATCGAACTGCTCGACGCCACCTTCGCCGCCCTGGGCAAAGGCCGCATCGCCAGCATCATCGGCCGTTACTTCGCCATGGACCGCGACAACCGCTGGGACCGCGTGGCCCAGGCCTACAACCTGATCGTCGACGGTCAGGCCGAATTCAACGCCGCTACCGCCCAGAAAGGCCTGGAAGCCGCCTATGCCCGTGGCGAGAGCGATGAATTCGTCAAGGCGACCACCATCGGCGAGCCGGTAAGAGTCGAAGACGGCGACGCGTGGTGTTCATGAACTTCCGCGCCGACCGTGCCCGCGAGCTGAGCCGCGTGTTTGTCGAAGACGGCTTCAAGGAGTTCGAGCGTGCGCGCCAGCCAAAAGTCCAATACGTAGGCCTGACCCAATACGCCGCCAGCATCCCGGCGCCTGCCGCGTTCGCAGCCGGCAGCCTGGACAACGTGCTGGGCGATTACCTGGCGAAAAACGGCAAGACCCAACTGCGCATCGCCGAAACCGAAAAATACGCCCACGTGACCTTCTTCTTCTCAGGCGGGCGCGAAGAGCCGTTTCCGGGCGAAGAGCGCATCCTGATCCCGTCGCCAAAAGTCGCCACTTACGATTTGCAGCCAGAAATGAGCGCTCCGGAGGTTACCGACAAGATCGTCGATGCCATTGAGCACCAGCGTTATGACGTGATCGTGGTCAACTACGCCAACGGCGACATGGTCGGCCACAGCGGCAACCTGGAAGCCGCGATCAAGGCCGTGGAGTGCCTGGACCTGTGCGTCGGCCGCATCGCCGACGCCCTGGAAAAAGTCGGCGGCGAAGCGCTGATCACCGCTGACCATGGCAACTGCGAGCAGATGTCCGACGAATCGACCGGTCAGGCCCACACCGCCCACACCACCGAGCCGGTGCCGTTCATCTATGTTGGCAAGCGCGATTTCAAAGTGCGTGACGGCGGCGTGCTGGCGGATGTGGCGCCGACCATGTTGATGCTGATGGGGTTGGAGAAGCCGGTTGAAATGACGGGCACTTCGATTCTGGTCTGAATCCAAAACACACCACAAAACAGTGTGGGAGG
>NZ_JAFHKI010000041.1 GCF_016937615.1 Pseudomonas lactucae
TGCACCACATTATGCGAACCTGGATGTACGGCGCTGGGAGGCTCTGGCGGTCAGATTAAAGCCTGACGTGCGCCTATCATCGCCTAGACGCACGCTTGAGCCTTTATTGATTTTTGGTAATCTCATCCAGCATACGTTCAGTGCCTTTGAGGTATCCCGTCAGCTCACCATCGTCTCGCTTGAATTTGATGCCGATGACTTCATTTCCAAGTTTTGCCAAGCTGATCGATGCCCGTATGACTTCATGCGGATGTGAGACAACCGGAGCCGACTCGCCTTTTTGGATAGAGACTTCAGTGACAGTCTGCTCGAACAGGTTGCGTTCAGCGTCATAGGACCAAGAGGACTTCTGGATTATTTTCTGCGAGGTGTCATGATCGCCGACAATCAGGTAGTCGGTTGCCGTACCCTTGGCATCCAGAACCAGCAACGCCATTCCTTGGGAATTTTCCTCATTCAGGTTGATGTACCAAACTCCGTACAGATCCGTTTTGTGAATAGCTGTGCTGCTGGGCAATGTTTCGCTGGCCATGGCTGTATTGACAGGAATTAACAGTGCAACCAATAGCAGTGCGACGACAACTTTTATAGGATTTCTCATATAAACCTAATGTCCTTTCAGAAAAAAACGGCAGCGCTGGAGCTTGTTCTCCTCCTGGTCATTCGTCAACGAAGCGTTATCCATAGCTAATCTGTTGAACTACCCTCCTACGTTTAATAGCCATTAAAAATAACTACACTAAATAGTCATTTAGTTGAGTTAAATGAATAGCGGATTTACCGCACCGCCCACGATTAAACGGGTCGCCCCGGCCTCAATCACCTTCACCGCCGTCGGATAATCGAAACTGGTTGCGCTTTCGCGCAACGCGCCATGCCTGGCGCACCCAAAAAAACCGGCCCACTGGGGGCCGGCCGAAAAGGTGCCTGCGTTACAGGCTGAACCGGTCCACCGACTGCGACAACTTGCTGGCCAGGCCGGCCAACTCATCGGTGGTCGAAGCGGTTTGACCAATAACGCGGCTGTTGTTTTCCGACATACCGGCGATCATTTCCACCTGATGGGAGATTTCGTTGCTGGCCAGGCTCTGTTCACCGATAGTGCGCGAAATATCGTTGACCAACTCGGTGGTATTCAGGGTGGCCTGCAGAATGTCGCGGATCGCCTTCTCCACCTCAGCGGTCACGGCCATGCCTTTGTCCACCTGGGAAACGCCCTCCTCCATGCTGGTCACCGCCTCGCGGGTGTTTTGCTGGATACGCCCGACCATGCTGGCAATTTCCTGGGTTGAGGCGCTGGTGCGTCCCGCCAGGCTGCGCACCTCGTCGGCCACCACGGCAAACCCGCGCCCTTGCTCACCGGCGCGGGCGGCTTCAATCGCAGCGTTCAGGGCGAGCAGGTTGGTCTGGTCAGCGATACCCTTGATCACCTGGATGATGCTGTAGATCGCCTCGGACTCCTTATCCAGCGTGCGAATGACCTGGGCCGACTGCTGCGCTGAACGGGCAATGCCGTCCATGTCCTTGACCACCTGGTGGATCACACGGCCGCCATCCTTGGCCAGGGCTTCCGCCTGGTTGGCCATGTCCAGCGCACGCCCGGCGTGACGGGTGATTTCTTCAATACTGGCGGTCATCTCACTCGCGGCCGCCGCCATGGTGCTGGCGGCGCCGCTTTGTTGCTGGCTGCTGCCGGCCACTTCATGGCAACCCTGGCTCAAGCGCTCGCTCATTCCACTGACGCCCTGGGCGTTGCTGCGCACCACCTCGATCATGCCGCGCAGGTCGCGCTGCATGGTAGAGAGGCTGCGGATCAACAGCCCGGCTTCATCGTTGCGACGCGGCTCGACAATTGGCTCGCTCAAGTTGCCCCGTGCGATACTGGCGGCAATGCGGCTGGCGGTTTGCAGCGGGCCCATGATGCTCAGGATGACCCAACGGCCCTGGGCCAGCAGCAGCAACAGGCTGGCAATCAATACCACGCCAAGGGTGAGGTTGGCGTTGTTCAGGGAGTGGTGCGTGCTGGCGCTGGTTTTCAGAGTATGGCTTTCGATCATTTCGCTCAGGGCAGCCATCTGGTCTTCCAGTTGGCTGAAGGCGGTATTGAAGGTATCCAATTCCCCGCGAGCGGCCTCGGGGTTGTCCAGGGCCAATGCGACGATGCGTTCGCCGGCGCCGATGTAGGTGTCCAGGCTGGGTTTGATTTTTTCCAGGCTGACCTTGATCGTTTCTTCCACGGGCAGCTTGAGATTATCCCCCAGCACCTGGCGAAAATGCTCGGCATGCTCCTTCAACGAGCTGTTGACCTCGTCCTTGGTGCTGGTGCTCTTACCCAGGCCCACCAACATGGCCGACAGCACATCGGCGCGCAGGGCATCGTGCATCATGTCGGCTTCCATGTGGTTACGCAGCACGGTCATGCCAACCTCGTTGTCCTGCACCGCATCGCCCATGTGCGTGTTCCCCAAGTAGGCGGCCAGGCTCATGATCAAGGCCGTGAGCAACCCGGTCGCAATCAACAACATCAAGCGTAATTTGATCGTCATGCTGGTTTCCCCATACTTGGACTGCCGGCTGGAAGCCCAACCGCTTGCACACCGCTTCTACTGTTATCGGCAACGGTTGTCTGTTATTGAAGCCTAAGTTTGCGCAATTGCGCGAATACCTTAAGCTGACCGACCTCTGCCCTGCCCGGAACCGCTCATGTCACGCCGTATTGCCCACCTCGCCTTGCTCCTGGGCTTGATCACTGCCGTCGGCCCGTTCGCCATCGACATCTACTTGCCCGCCCTGCCCACCCTGGGCGCCAGCCTGCACGCCTCGCCGGCGGCGGTGCAGATGAGCCTCACGGTGTTCTTCGTGATCATTGGCGTGTGCCAGCTGTTCTACGGGCCGATCAGCGATGTGTTCGGGCGCAAGCCGCCGATCTATGCGGGCCTGGTGATCTTTGCCGTGGGCAGCATCGGCTGCGCGCTGGCACCGACCATCGACGTGCTCATCGGTTTTCGCGCCCTGCAGGCATTCGGCGCGTGCGCCGGCATGGTGATTCCCCGCGCGATTGTGCGCGACCTGTACACCGGCCATGAAGCCGCGCGGTTGATGGCGCTGC
Organism: Pseudomonas lactucae; assembly: GCF_016937615.1. Taxonomy (GTDB): domain Bacteria; phylum Pseudomonadota; class Gammaproteobacteria; order Pseudomonadales; family Pseudomonadaceae; genus Aquipseudomonas; species Aquipseudomonas lactucae. The sequence continues at coordinate 3,110 of NZ_JAFHKI010000041.1, forward strand.
TGATGCTGGTAATGAGTGTTTCGCCGATCCTCGCGCCCCTGGCGGGCAGTCTGGTGATTTCGCTGTGGAGCTGGCGCGAAGTGTTTGCGGTGCTCGCCGTGGTCGCCGTGCTGTGCCTGGTGATGACCATCGTGCAACTGCCGGAAACCCACCCGGCCGAGCGCCGCCTGGGCAAGACCCTCGGCAGTGCGTTCAGCAGCTACGGGGCACTGCTGCGCGATCCGGTGTTTATCGGTTTGTCGGTGGTGTGTGGTTTTGGCCTGGCGACCTTCTTTGTGTATCTGGGCAGCGCGCCTTTTGTGTACATCGAACACTTCGGCCTGACACCCACGCAATTCAGCCTGTGCTTTGCACTGAATGCCGCCTCGTTTTTTGCCATGAGCCAACTGACCGCCCGCCTGAGCGCGCGCTTTGGCCTGGCACCGCTGATTCGCTGGTCGGTGACGGCCGTGGCCGTGGTTATGGCACTGCTGGCGATCACCACGCTGTGGGGCAGCCACCTGGCCCTGATGATGACCTTGTTGTTTATCGGTTTCGGTTTTCTCGGCTTGCTGCTGCCTGCGGCCGGCGTGCTGTCGCTGGAGGATCACGGCGCGGTGGCGGGCTCGGCCTCGGCCCTGCTCGGCGCGATCCAGATGATCATTGGCGCGGTGTCCATGACCCTGGTGGGGATTTTTGCCGACCACACGCCGGCGCCCATGTTGATCGGTATTGCGCTGTGTGCCGTGGCGGCGCTGCTCACGGTGCTGTGGACGCTGCGCCGCTTGCCCGCGCATCTGGCGAGCGCGCCGCCCTCCGCCTGAGGCGAAGCAACCACTCGTCGGGCCCGGCCGGCATTCATTACAACTATCGCCGCCGGGAAATCACTAACTCCATAGCCCCTTTGGAAACCTATGGAGACTGAAATGACTGATTATCCACGCCCGCCATTCGCCCCCCAGGCCCAGCCCGTACCCGGTACCCAGAAGAAAATGGACCCGTACCCGGACTGTGGTGAACAGAGCTACACAGGCTCCGGTCGGTTGGCCAACAAGATCGCCCTGATCACCGGCGCCGACAGCGGCATCGGCCGCGCGGTGGCCATCGCCTTCGCCCGTGAAGGCGCCGATGTGGCCATCGCCTATCTGGATGAGCACGACGACGCCAAGGAAACCGCCCGCTGGGTGGAAGAAGCCGGCCGCCAGTGCCTGCTGCTGCCCGGCGACATTGCCGAGAAAGCCACCTGCCAGGCGTTGGTGGACAAGACGGTCGAACAGTTCGGGCGTATCGATGTGCTGGTCAATAACGCAGCGTTCCAGATGACCCATGAAACCCTCGAGGAAATCGAGGACGAGGAATGGGTCAGGACCTTCGATATCAACATCACCGCGATGTTTCGCATCTGCAAGGCCGCCCTGCCGCATATGAAGGCCGGCAGTTCGATCATCAATACCAGCTCGGTGAATTCGGACATGCCCAAGCCGACGCTATTGCCCTACGCAACCACCAAGGGCGCGATCGCTAACTTCACCGGCGGCCTGGCACAGATGCTCGGCAGCAAGGGCATTCGCGTCAACAGCGTGGCACCGGGCCCGATCTGGACACCATTGATCGTCGCGACCATGACCGAGGAAGAGGTGCAGAACTTCGGCGGCCAAACCCCGCTGGGCCGCCCCGGCCAGCCTGTGGAAGTGGCGCCGATCTATGTGCTGCTGGCCTCGGATGAAGGCAGCTATATCTCCGGTTCGCGTTATGCGGTGACAGGGGGTAAACCGATTCTCTAAGCATTGGCGTAGCTGCCGAGCCTGATCGTTCCTATAAATCAAACCGATCCACCGCCCTGCGCCGTTCATTGTCGTCACGCACGTCATAGCTGGCGGTGGTCTGGATATTGGTGTGGTGCGCCAGCTTCTGCGCAATCGACAGGTCATGCTCCTCGATCACCCGCGTGATGAACGAACGCCGGAAGTCGTGGGGCATGATCTTCACCCCGACCTGCTCACCGCGTTGGCGTGCAATGTAGTAAATCGCATGTTTGGTGATGCGCTCGCGGGTGATATGGCTACCCCGGCGGATACGGTTGAACAGAAAACTATCGTCCTGCTCGCCTTCCTTAAGCTGCTCCCGCCGAAATGCCAACCACGCCTGCAACTTGGCGAACGCCCAGTCGGGTGCGTACTTGACCAGTTCCTTATTGCCCTTACCGATCACCCGCAGGCTGCGTTCTTCGAAATCGATCTGTGCCAGGTCCAGGTTCACCGACTCTGACTTGCGCATGCCCGAGCCATACAGGATGCCGATTACCGCGGCATCGCGCAGGCCCTGGGGGCGCGGGTCGGCGGCGCAGGCTTCCATCATTTCGCGAATCAGCGTACGCCGCAGGTTGCGCCCCTGGCCCAGGCGCGTGCCGGAGGCTGCCTTGACCGTGCGCATTTTGAGCAGATGCTCCTGGCTGATCAGGCTCATGCGCCAGGCTTCGTTCATCACCCCGCGTACGGCATTCACATACAGCGACGAGGTGTTCGGCGCATAGCCGTCCTCGCGCAAGGCGGCCACCAGCGCGATGACGTGCTCAGGCTGCAGCAGATGCCAGTCGATGTCTTCCAGGTTGATGTCTTCGAAGCCCAGGCGGTCGGCGGCGTCCTGCAGCACGTAGCGCATGGTCAGTTGGCTGGAGGGAGCCAGGCGGGTCAGATAAAGGGTCAGCGGGTTACGGATAGACTCAGTCACGGTAGATCAGCCTTTGGATTAAATACCTCGAACAAACCATTGTTTAATCGAGGTATTTAGTGATTGGCGAGGGCCGAGTCTAGCGCAGGACCGGCCCTGTTACCAAATCACGGGGCGGATTCTTCGTCCTCGGTGGGTTCCTGCGGCTGGGTCTGGGCCTGGCTCCAATCGGTGTCCTGCTTCTGCATCAGCGCGAACCAGTGTTGGCGCATGAAGGTGAGATAGGCCTCGGGGGCCTTGGCAAAATCCTTCTCATCGCCATAACAGCCGGGCAACGGCAACTCGGTGCCCTGCTCCTTGTATTGGCTGACCAGCGCCTGTTGACCGGCGACGCTGCAATCCTTGGGCAACGGCATACCGCGCAAAGCGCCGGCCTCTTCGTCCCACCAGGCAGCCCCGTAACGGTCGACGCCGCGCAGGCGGTACTTCTGCGACTTGCCCACATGCATGATCAGCTTGAATTCGTTGGGGCTCACATCGCTGGTGCAGGTGCGCGAATAACCCACCGTGGCCTGGGTGATGCCGTCGCCGGTGAGGTCGGTGACCTTGGTTGCGCCCCGATCGAAGCGCAGCGACGCGTCGAATTCGCAATGCTGTACGTCGTCATAGAGCATCCAGACACGCTTGGGGTGGGCGCCGTCGATCAAGTACTGCGCCGCATACACAAACGCCGACTGGGTGCCGTCGTCATCGCGCTCGCTGACTTGCTCGGCGAGCACCAGCAGGTTCTTGCCCTGGCGGTCATCCCAGGTGTAAGCCGCGATTTGCTTGCCACGCACTTCCACGCCATCGGGCACCTGATCGAGGCTGGTGAGCGCCACGCCGTCGTCGGCGCGCACTGTGGTGACGCACGCTACGCTCATCAACAACCCCATCAACACTGGCCGCAACTGGCCACGCAAAAGTTGCACGCTGTTCATCCCCATACCCTGGCAAGAGAGCGCTTACTTTACCGGCACTTGGGGAGCATTGCAGAGAAGATTGTTGAATAAATTCGCCGGCCGCCCGTTCCCGCCGGGGTTGCAACAGACGCCCCGCAGACCGTTCCCGGATCGCCCTGGGCCGACCCTGGTTGATTAGCTGAACCCTAGCTGTCTGCCTGTCAAATAAACGAGTTTTTCATCTGCCTTTCATATCGGTACAACATTTTTGCGCTTAATCTTTAACCCAGCACTTCATGGCAATCCGCGTTTTGTCGACTAACCTATTGAAAGCGCTGCAACTTTGTCCGGGACTTTAATCGGCCACCTAGCGTTTTGCCCCAATTTTTGCTGCTGTTTTCACGCTTCAAGTTGTCTCAGCCCCGAGGTTATGAATCTTTGAAACCCTACCCTATTCATTGTGTGTCGATCGTCATCCCGGTCTACAACGAACAAGAAAGCCTGCCTGAACTGCTGCGTCGCACCACCGCCGCCTGCAAGCAACTGGCTTACGAATACGAAATCATCCTGGTGGATGACGGTAGCCGCGACAGCTCTGCGCAATTGCTTGAAGACGCCGCCGCCGAAGCCGGCAGCCACGTGGTCGCGGTGATCCTCAACCGCAACTACGGCCAACACGCAGCGATCATGGCCGGTTTCGAGCAATGCCGTGGCGACGTGGTGATCACCCTCGACGCCGACCTGCAGAACCCGCCTGAAGAAATCCCGCGCCTGGTGGAACAGGCCGCCCTCGGTTACGACGTGGTTGCCACCGTGCGCAACAACCGCCAGGACTCGGCCTTTCGCCGCTGGCCGTCGCGGCTGATCAACCTGGCCGTGCAACGCTCCACCGGCGTGGCCATGAGCGACTACGGCTGCATGCTGCGCGCTTACCGGCGCACCATCGTCGACGCCATGCTCGCCTGCCGCGAGCGCAGCACCTTCATCCCGATCCTGGCCAATGGATTTGCCCGCCACACCACCGAGATCCTGGTGCACCACGCCGAGCGTGAGCATGGCGAGTCCAAATACAGCGCCATGCGCCTGATCAGCCTGATGTTCGACCTGCTCACCTGCATGACCACCACGCCGCTGCGCCTGCTGTCCATCGTCGGCTTCAGTCTGGCGGCTTTGGGCGTGGTGTTTGCATTTGCGCTGATCGTGATGCGCCTGGCCTTTGGCGCCCAATGGGCTGGAGACGGCGTGTTTGTGTTGTTCGCGGTGCTGTTCGTGTTCACCGGTGGCCAGTTCATCGGCATGGGCCTGCTGGGTGAATACCTGGGGCGCATGTACAGCGATGTGCGCGCCCGCCCACGGTTCTTTATTGAAAAAGTGCTGCGCAACACCCCCGCAGCACCGGCTCCGGTGGTCGTCGTCGACGGCCTGGCCTCCTCCCATTCCTCCACTTCTTCCGATCAGGTTCAGTCATGAGTTCAAAAGCTGTTGTATTCGCGTACCACGATATTGGTTGTGCAGGCATTGAAGCGCTGCTCGGTTCGGGTTACGAAATTGCTGCCGTATTCACCCATGCCGATGACCCCAAAGAAAACAACTTCTACGGCTCCGTGGCCCAGCTGTGCGCGCGCAATGGCATCCCGGTGCACGCCCCGGAAGACGCCAACCACCCGCTGTGGGTCGAGCGCGTCGCCAAGCTAAACCCGGACTTCATTTTCTCGTTCTACTACCGCAATCTGCTGAGCGAGCCACTGTTGGCCACCGCGCGCAAAGGTGCGTTCAACCTGCACGGCTCGTTGCTGCCTAAATACCGTGGTCGCGCCCCGGCCAACTGGGTGCTGGTCAACGGCGAAACCGAAACCGGCGTGACCCTGCACCGCATGGTCAAGCGTGCCGATGCCGGCGCGATCCTGGCCCAACAGAAAGTCGCCATCGAACTCAGCGACACCGGCCTGACTCTGCACTCCAAGCTGCGTGAAGCCGCCGCAAACCTGTTGCATGATGCGTTGCCGCAGCTGAGCCAGGGCAAGCTGACCGAAACCGCCCAGGACGAAACCCAGGCGACCTATTTCGGCCGCCGCACCGCGGCTGACGGCAAGCTGGACTGGAAACAACCGGCTCAAACGTTGTTCAACCTGGTCCGTGCCGTGACTCAACCCTACCCGGGCGCCTTCTGCGCCGTGGGCGAGCACAAGCTGATCGTGTGGCAAGCCGAGGTGGTACAGGGCAACGAAGGCCTGGCGCCGGGCCGTGTGGTCAGCGTCAACCCGCTGCGCATCGCCTGCGGTGAAGACTCCCTGGTGATCAAGTTCGGCCAGCGCAACGACAACGGCCTGTACCTGGCCGGTCCGTCGCTGGCTGACGAACTGGGCCTGGTGGACGGCTCCGTGCTGCGCGGTGCCGAGTCCGGGCGCAAGCCCCGTCGTACGCGCGTGCTGATCCTGGGCGTGAACGGCTTTATCGGCAACCACCTGTCCGAGCGCCTGCTGCGTGACGACCGTTACGAAGTCTACGGCCTGGACATCGGCTCCGACGCCATCGAGCGCCTGCGCAGCCACCCCAACTTCCATTACGTGGAAGGCGACATCAGCATCCACACCGAGTGGATCGAATACCACATCAAGAAGTGCGACGTGGTGCTGCCGCTGGTGGCCATCGCCACACCGATCGAATACACCCGCAACCCGCTGCGTGTGTTCGAACTGGACTTCGAAGAAAACCTCAAGCTGGTGCGCTACTGCGTCAAGTACAACAAGCGCGTGATCTTCCCGTCGACTTCCGAAGTCTATGGCATGTGCCAGGACCAGTACTTCGACGAAGACACCTCCAACCTGGTGGTCGGCCCGGTCAACAAGCAACGCTGGATCTATTCGGTCTCCAAGCAACTGCTGGACCGCGTGATCTGGGCCTACGGTGCCAAGGGCCTGAACTTCACCCTGTTCCGTCCCTTCAACTGGATGGGCCCGCGCCTGGACCGCCTGGATTCCGCGCGTATCGGTAGCTCCCGCGCGATCACCCAGTTGATCCTCAACCTGGTGGAAGGCACACCGATCCGCCTGTTCGACGGTGGCGAGCAAAAACGCTGCTTCACCGACATCGCCGACGGCATCGAAGCCCTGGCGCGCATCATCGATAACGACAACGATGCCTGCAACGGCCAGATCATCAACATCGGCAACCCGGAAAACGAAGCCAGCATCCGCCAGTTGGGCGAAGAGCTGCTGCGTCAGTTCGAAGCCCACCCGCTGCGCGGCAACTTCCCGCCGTTCGCCGGTTTCCGCGACGTGGAGAGCAAGGCGTTCTACGGCACCGGTTACCAGGACGTGGCGCACCGCAAGCCCAGCATTGAAAACGCCAAGCGCCTGCTGAACTGGGCGCCGACCGTGGAGATGAGCGAAACCATCGGCAACACGCTGGACTTCTTCTTGCGCGAAGCGATGTTAGAAATCGCGGATAAGCGCTGATGAAGGCAGGCTTGCGCATCGACGTCGACACCTACCGAGGCACCCGTGAAGGGGTGCCCCGGCTGCTCGACACCCTGGATGAAGCGGGCGTGAAGGCGACGTTTTTCTTCAGCGTCGGGCCGGACAACATGGGGCGCCACTTGTGGCGCCTGATTCGCCCGCAGTTCCTGTGGAAGATGCTGCGCTCCAACGCCGCCGGCCTGTACGGTTGGGACATCCTGCTGGCCGGCACCGCCTGGCCAGGCAAGCCGATCGGCCGCGACCTGGGGCATTTGATGCGCCAGGCCAAGGCGGCCGGGCACGAAGTCGGCCTGCATGCCTGGGATCACCACGGCTGGCAGGCCAACACCGGGCGCTGGAGCGAGGCGCAACTGGTCGAGCAGATCCGCCGTGGCGTCGACACCCTGAGCGACATCCTCGGTGAACGCGTCGACTGTTCAGCGGCCGCCGGATGGCGTGCCGATGAGCGCGTGGTGCAAGCCAAGCAAGGCTTCAATTTTCGCTACAACAGCGATTGCCGGGGCACCAGCCTGTTTCGACCGACCCTGGCCGATGGCAGCGCGGGCACCCCACAAATTCCGGTGGACCTGCCGACCTTCGACGAAGTCGTCGGGCCGGTAGTGGCTGCCAAAGACTTCAATGGCTTCATCCTCGACCGCTTTGCCGAGTCGAAGCTCAACGTCTATACGATCCACGCAGAAGTAGAAGGGATTCTGATGGCCCATGATTTTCGCCAGTTGCTCGCCCAGGCAGGGCAGCGCGGCATCGACTTCCAACCGCTGGGCGACTTGTTGCCGGCGGACCTCGCCACCCTGCCCCGGCAACAGCTGGTACGCGGCGCCTTGAGCGGCCGCGAAGGCTGGCTCGGCGTACAACAGGCATGATCCGACGTTGGGCATTGCCCCTGCTCCTGTTGGCATTCGGCGTGTTTTATCTGCTGCCGCTGACCACCCACGGCCTGTGGATTCCCGATGAAACCCGTTACGCGCAAATCAGCCAGGAAATGCTGCTGACCGGCAAGTGGGCATCGCCGCACTTCATGGGTATCCGCTATTTCGAAAAACCGGCGGCCGGTTACTGGATGATCGCGCTGGGCCAGGCGATCTTCGGGCAGAACCTGTTCGGCGTGCGTTTCGCCTCGGCCTTGAGCACCGGCTTGAGCATCCTGCTGGTGGCCCTGGTGTCGCGCCGGTTGTGGAACGACCCGCGGAAAACCCTGATCAGCAGCCTGCTGTACATGAGTTTCGTCAGCGTCGCGGCGTTGGGCGGCTATGCCAACCTCGACCCGCAGTTCACCTTTTGGGTCAACCTGACGGGCGTGGCCTTGTGGTTCTGCTTCGACAGCACTACGCGCAATGGCCGCCTGGGTGCCTGGGCGCTGCTCGGTTTTGCCTGCGGCATGGGCTTTATGACCAAGGGCTTCCTGGCGTGGTTGCTGCCGGTGCTGATCGCCCTGCCCTATGCGATCTGGCAGAAGCGCTTTCGCGAGCTTGTGCTGTATGGCGTGGTGGCCGTGGTGGTAGCAATCGTCGTCAGCCTGCCGTGGGCACTGGCGGTGCACCTGCAGGAGCCGGATTACTGGAATTTCTTCTTCTGGCATGAGCATATCCAGCGTTTTGCCGGGGACGATGCCCAGCATGCCGAGCCGTTCTGGTACTACCTGCCTTTGCTGGTCGCGTTTTGCCTGCCGTGGGTGGCGCTATTGCCGTCGACCCTGAAACAGGCGTGGCAGGAAAAACGCGCGGCGAAAACCGCATTCCTGTTGCTGTGGCTGCTGATGCCATTGGCGTTTTTCAGCCTGGCCAAAGGCAAGTTGCCCTCCTACATCATGCCGTGCCTGTTGCCGCTGGCGTTGTTGATGGGGCACACCCTGGCCGACAAACTGGCCCAGGCCCGTGGTCGCGTGCTGCGCATCAACGGCTGGCTGAACCTGGTGATCGGCGTGCTGGCCTTGCTCACGCTGACGTGGGTCCAACTGAAAAAACCAGTGTATGAGCACGGCAGTGAAACCCTCAGCCTGGTGCTGGTGTTTGTCTTCCTGTTCGGCTGGATCGTTGCCAACCTGTTGCAAGCGTCGCGCCCGCTGCGCTTGTGGGCGGCGCCGGTGGTCGGCAGCTGGTTGCTGGTGGCGTTGGTCCCGGCCGCATTGCCCCATTCGGTGGTTTATAACAAAACCCCGGACCAGTTCATCATCGATCACCTCCAGGAGCTGAGCCAGGCCAGCGCGTTGCTCAGCAACGATCTGGGGGCGGCCTCCGCCCTGGCGTGGCGCGTCAAGCGCCCGGACGTGACTCTCTATAACACCGTTGGCGAAGTGAAATATGGCTTGGCCTTCGACGATGCGGCCCATCACAAAGTCGACACCACCCAGGTCCAGCAATGGATGAGCGACGCACGTAAAAAAGGCCCGGTCGGCGTGGTGATGCGCGTCAAGGGTGACGATGAAATCGCCGAAGTGAACCTGCTGCCGCCGGACGGCAAGCGTTATGAGCAGGGCAACATCGTGATCCTGATCTTCCCGCAGGTCGCGCCATGATCACCCTGCTGCTGTTACTCGCCGCGTGCCTGCTGACGTGCATGGGCCAGGTGTCGCAGAAGTTCGCCGTGGAAAGCTGGCGCGACCGGCCCGAGGGCTGGGCGCTGAAACTGCGTTCGCCGTGGCTGTGGGCCGCGCTGATCTGCCTGGGCCTGGGCCTGCTGGTGTGGCTGCTGGTGTTACAGCGCCTGGAGGTGGGCATTGCCTACCCGATGCTCAGCCTGAATTTCGTATTGGTCACCTTGGTGGCGAGGTTTGTCTTTCATGAGCCCGTCGATGCTCGGCACTGGCTGGGCGTGGCGCTGGTGATCGGCGGTGTCGTGCTGCTGGGGCGTCAGTTATGAGCCGGGTGCAAGGCTTTGCCCTGGCCCTGGGCAGTGTCGCCCTGGTGAGCGCAGCCCAACTGGGCATGCGCTGGAGCATGACGCGCCTGCCGCTGCCCAACGAATGGCTGACCGCCCGGATCGACCTCGGCGCCCTGGGCGTGGTGGCCCTGGCAATCTTCGCCTATGCGCTGTCGATGCTCTGCTGGCTCGGCGCGCTCAAGCACTTGCCCCTGGGCCGTGCCTATTCACTGCTGAGCATCAGCTATGCGCTGGTGTACCTGCTGGCCGCCAGCCTGCCGGTGTTCAACGAACATTTTTCGCTGTCGAAAACCCTCGGGGTGGCGCTTGTCATCCTGGGTGTGCTGATCATCAACTCTCGTCGTGCTAGCGCTGCAAGCCCCAGGAATGCCCCATGAAAATCAGTGTATTTGGTAGTGGTTACGTCGGTCTGGTCCAGGCCACCGTCTTAGCCGAAGTCGGTCACGATGTCATCTGCATGGACGTGGATCAGAACAAGGTCAGGCTGCTGCAGCAGGGCCAGGTCAGTATCTTCGAGCCCGGACTGGCCGCCATGGTCAAGGAGAACCTGGAAAGCGGACGGCTGCATTTCACCTTTGATGAGAAACTTGCGGTCGAGCACGGCGAAGTATTGTTCATTGCCGTGGGTACGCCTTCGGATGAAGACGGCTCGGCAGACCTCAAGTACGTGCTGTCGGTGGGCGATGCGGTGGCCCGGCATCGGATCGACCCGGTGATTCTGGTGGAAAAATCCACCGTGCCCGTCGGCACCGGCGACACCCTGCGTGCGCATATCGAAAAAGCCCTGCGCGTGGCTGGCCGGCATCTGGATTTTGATATCGTCTCCAACCCGGAATTCCTCAAGGAAGGCTCGGCGGTGGCCGACTGCCGCCGCCCGGACCGCATCATCATCGGTTGCGAGCGCGAAGAAGTGCGCGAAGTCATGCGCGACCTGTACGCGCCGTTCAACCGCAACCATGACCGCATCATCTTCATGGACCTGCGCAGCGCCGAGCTGACCAAGTACGCCGCCAACTGCATGCTGGCCACCAAGATCAGCTTCATCAACCAGATCGCCGAACTGGCCGAGCACCTGGGCGCCGACATCGAAGCCGTGCGCCTGGGGATCGGCGCCGACTCGCGCATCGGCTACCACTTCATTTACCCCGGTTGCGGTTATGGCGGCTCGTGCTTCCCCAAGGACATGCGCGCCCTGATCCACAGCGCCAAGCAGGCCAACTGCTCCAGCGACCTGCTCGAAGCCGTGGAAGCCATCAACCAGCGTCAGAAGAGCAAGCTGTTCGATCGCATCAATGCCTTCTTCAAGGGCAACCTGCGTGGCAAGACCTTCGCCCTGTGGGGCCTGGCGTTCAAGCCCAACACCGATGACATGCGCGATGCGCCCAGCCGTGTGCTGATGGAAGCGCTGTGGGCCGCCGGGGCCAATGTACGTGCCTTCGACCCCGAAGCCATGCAGGAAACCCAGCGCATCTATGGCGACGAAGAACGCCTGATGCTGATGGGCACGCCAGAGTCCACCTTGACCGGTGCCGACGCGCTGATCGTCTGCACCGAGTGGCAGCAGTTCAAGGCTCCCGACTTCGACCTGATCCATCAGCGCCTCAAAACCCCGGTGATCTTCGATGGTCGCAACCTGTACGACGGTGAACGCCTGTCACGCAAAGGCTTCCAGTACTACCCGATTGGGCGTGGCGATTCGTGCCAGTTGCCGATTCCCCAGCAGCAGTGGCTGCCACAGGTCGTGGAAGCCTGATACGTGAACAAAACGCAACCGTCACCGCTCACGGCCACCCTGCGCCGCCAGTCCCTTGGGTTGGGGGTGCTGGCGCTGTTGCTGTTTATCGCGGGCAGCTGGCACCAGGCAATCATTGGCTTCGACGCTCGCTTCGTGTTGTTTGCCCAAGAGATGCTGCGCCACGGGCCGGGTTTTTTCCCGACCACCTATGGCCAGCCGTACGCTGATTACCTGGCGACCTCGACGCTGATGACCTGGCTGCTGTCGGTGCCGCTGGGCGAGGTCACCAGCCTCACGGCCTGGCTGCCTACCGCCGTGGCATCGGCGACGATCGTGGTGCTGGTGTATCGCCTCACGGCGCCCTACTCCCAACGCTGGGGTCTGCTGAGCATTGCGATATTGCTGCTCAGCAGCACCTTTATCAGCGAAACCCGTGCCGTGTCCCTGGACCAGATGCTCGCCGCCATCAGCCTGGCAGTGTTTTACCTGGGGTATGCCCATGATCACTTCGGCAAGGGCAAGCGCCTGCATTGGCTGTGCCTGCTGGTGCTCTTCGGGTTTGCGATCCGTGGGCCGATTGGCCTGGTCATTCCCACGGGCATGTTGTGCAGCTATTACCTGATCAACCGGCAGTGGCGCCAACTATTCAGTTTCGGGCTATTGGCCCTGGCGCTGCTGGCGGCCTGTGTAGGCCTGCTGTTGCTGATGGCCAAGCTCAGCGGCGGTGAAAGCTTCATGCAGGACGTGATCCGCATGCAGTTCCTGGGGCGCATGGATGGCAGTGAAGGCTCCAGCGGCGTGCTGTATTACTTCACCAGCTCCCTGGGCAATTACGCCCTGGCGTACCCCTTGGCGGTGCTGGTGCTGGTGGCCATGGTGGTGAGCGGGCGGCGCGTGCCGGGCCAGGCGCTGCAACTGGTGTGGTACTGCGCGGCCGCGGGGCTGTTGGTGATGGTCGGTCTGTCGATTCCACAGGCCAAGAAAGCGCGTTATGTGCTGCCCATGTTGCCCATGGCGGCCATGATTGCAGCGTATCCGTTCCAGGCCACCCACGGGCGGTTGTTTGCCTGGCTGCGCGGGTTGATGCTGGCGATCTGGACCTTGTTGCCAGCGCTGCTGGTCGTCGGTTTGCTGTTGGCCCGCAAGCGCTATCCAGAGCCATTGAGCGACCTTGGCTGGGTGTTCGGCGTGCTCGGTGTCCTGCAAGCATTGACGTTGCTGGCGCTGTTCCTGCCGCGCGCGCGCCCCATGGTACCGGCGTTTGTCGCCGTGCTGGCGGTGTGGGGGACCTATATCGCGGTGGTCGAGCCGTTGGAGCGCGAGGTTTACGACACCCGCACATTCACCCTGCGCGTGCATGAACGGGTGATGCAGCAGCGCGCGCCGCTGGTGCTGCATGGCCTGGGTAAAGACGCCAAGGCGATCAAATACATGGTTAACCTGGACTGCGACCGGGTGCCGTTATTCACCCAGCAAGCCAGCGACCTCAAACAGCTTCCGGGCCCCGCCTGGCTGGTGATGAGCCAAGCGGACTACGAAGGTTTGCAAGATCCGCGCTTTCGTTCCATTACCCCGACCCTGAGCGGTGAATTCGACAAAAACCCTTATGTGCTGTTGCACTTGCCCGCAACCGTGCAGCCATGATCCACACACGCAGAAAACTCCTACGCACTCAAGCGTAAAGGCTGCGGTCTATTCCCTTTCATACGCGAGAAACGCAGTTGTAAACTCGACGTCCACATGCGGTAAGCATTTACCGCCACTGACCATGCATGACAGCAAGGACGCCAGGGGCCGTGTCGGTCGTCGCGGTTTACTTCATGAGAGGACAATGCAGTGCCGGATCATGTTTCAGGCAGCCTCCCTGCCCCGTTGGCCCACGATGACCTGCATCAGTGCGCCCCTGAACTGGACCGACTGATGGCGCTGCGTGACGCCCTGGTGGCTTTGAACGGGCCGCTGGCCAGCGACCCCCAACGGCGAGAGAATCTGCGCAAGCGCTTGTTAAGTGCAGAGGTCGATGACCGCGTGCTGGGCAAGCCCTGGACTCGCCCCGACATCCTGCAACCCGTTTGAATCCACTTTTTTTGTATTTAACCTTCATTAATATGCATTGGCGCTGACCACGCCGGCACGGCACACTGCGCCAGTTCCTCCCCCAAATGCAGGAATATTCAAGGACTTTTCCGGGCAACCAGATGAGTCTTTTTTTTGCCCGCCGTTCATGGATTCTTCCTCGATGCTTGCTCGCTGGTTTCCCGCTGCTATCAATACCCGCCCCTCCGAATGGAGTCGTGCCGCCATCGGCATGGCGCTGGGAACGCTGTTCAGTGTCTGGCTGTGTGGTCAGGTGTTTGGCATGGAGGTGGCGCTGCACCTGCTCGGCCCGCTCGGCGCCTCGGCGGTGCTGTTGTTCGCGGTGTCATCCGGTGCCCTGGCCCAACCCTGGTCGATCATCGGCAGCTACCTGTGCGCAGGCGTGGTGGCGTTGCTGGTCGCCCGCGTGCTCGGCCGTACGTTGGGCGGTGCCTGTCTGGCGGCGGGCATGGCCGTGGTGCTGATGTGCTGGCTACGCTGCCTGCACCCACCGGCGGGTGGCCTGGCCATGACGCTGGTCCTGGCCGACCCGGCCTCCGCCGCCCTGGGCTGGCATGAGTTGGGCGCCGTATTGCTCGGTGCAGGGGCTTTGTTGACCTGCGCCCTGGCCTATAACAACGCCACGCGCACGCGCTACCCCAAAGGCGCAGCGCCGTCACCGGCAGTCATTCTGAACACCCCGAATGCCGCGCGCGATCCGGAAGTGACCGCCGGGGACCTGAAACTGGCCCTGGCCGAGATGGAACAGTTCTACGACGTGGCGCCCAATGAGCTGGAGCAGTTGATCAACACCGCACAAATCCATGCGCGTCGACGCAGCATCGGTGAAGTCCTGGCCAGCCGATTGCCCTGAGACAGCGCCCTGACGCGCTGCATAAATGCAAAAACGACCTGCATGATTCCGGGTTGTACTGGGCAAATTTGCACTGGTACGATCATGAGAGAGTTCGCCCGCGAACATCTTGATAAAGAACAATAAAAGCAGGGAGTTAGAGATGACTGCTCAGGTTCCATCCGAAGCAAGCCGCGCCGATGCCCCTCAGGATGAGGTACTGGCTGACGTGCGCAACCATATCGGCCACCTCACCCTCAACCGTCCCGCTGGCCTGAACGCCATTACCCTTGAGATGGTCCGCCGCCTGACCGCGCAACTGCAGGCCTGGGCGGACGATCCACAGGTGTATGCGGTGGTGTTGCGCGGTGCCGGCGACCGAGCCTTCTGTGCCGGTGGCGACATTCGCTCGCTTTACGACAGCTTCAAAAACGGCGACACCCTGCACGAAGACTTCTTCGTCGAGGAGTACGCCCTGGACCTCGCCATCCACCATTACCGCAAGCCGGTCCTGGCGTTGATGGACGGGTTTGTCCTGGGCGGCGGCATGGGCCTGGCCCAGGGCGCGGATCTGCGCATCGTCACCGAACGCAGCCGCCTGGCCATGCCGGAGGTTGCCATCGGCTATTTTCCGGACGTGGGCGGCAGTTACTTCCTGCCGCGCATACCCGGCGAACTGGGGATTTACCTGGGCGTCACCGGGGTCCAGATACACGCCGCCGATGCCCTTTACTGCGGGCTGGCCGACTGGTTCCTGGACAGCGCCAGGCTTGCGGACCTGGACCAGAAACTCGATCGCCTGCAGTGGCACGACTCCCCGCTCAAAGACTTGCAAGGCGTACTGGCCAAACTGGCCGTGCAACAACTGCCCGACGCGCCTCTGGCGGCATTGCGTCCGGCCATCGATCATTTCTTTGCGCTGCCGGACATCCCGAGCATTGTCGAGCAATTGCAGGAGGTCACCGTTGCCGACAGCCATGAATGGGCCCTGACCACCGCCCACCTGATGCAAACCCGCTCGCCCCTGGCCATGGCCGTGACCCTGCAAATGCTGCGGCGCGGTCGCCGCCTGCCGCTGGAGCAGTGCTTCGCGCTGGAGTTGCACCTGGACCGTCAATGGTTCGAGCGCGGCGACCTGATCGAGGGTGTCCGAGCGCTGATCATCGATAAAGACAAGCGTCCGCGCTGGAACCCGCCAACCCTTCATGAACTGGCGGCTGCCCATGTGGAAAGCTTCTTCCAACACTTCGAGCAGGTTGCGAAATAAGTCATGCAAGATATTGAATATACAGAAGAACAAGTAATGATCCGCGACATGGCGCGCGACTTTGCACGGGGTGAAATCGCCCCTCACGCCCAAGCCTGGGAAAAAGCCGGCTGGATCGACGACGCACTGGTGGCGAAGATGGGCGAACTGGGCCTGCTGGGCATGGTGGTGCCGGAAGAATGGGGCGGCACCTACGTCGACTACGTGGCCTATGCCCTGGCCGTGGAAGAAATCTCCGCCGGGGACGGTGCTACCGGTGCACTGATGAGTATCCATAATTCAGTCGGTTGCGGCCCGATCCTCAACTACGGCACACCCGAGCAGAAGCAAACCTGGCTGGCCGACCTTGCCAGCGGTCAGGCAATTGGCTGCTTTTGCCTGACCGAGCCCCAGGCCGGGTCCGAAGCGCATAACTTGCGCACCCGCGCCGAACTGCGTGATGGCCAATGGGTGATCAATGGCGCCAAGCAGTTTGTCAGCAATGGCAAGCGCGCCAAGTTGGCCATTGTATTCGCGGTGACCGACCCGGCGTTGGGCAAGAAAGGTATTTCCGCGTTTTTGGTGCCCACTGACACCGCCGGGTTTGTCGTCGACCGCACCGAACACAAGATGGGCATCCGCGCCTCGGACACCTGCGCCGTCACCCTCAACCAATGCACGGTGCCCGAAGCCAACCTGCTCGGCGAACGCGGCAAGGGCCTGGCGATTGCGCTGTCCAACCTCGAAGGCGGTCGCATCGGCATCGCGGCCCAAGCCCTGGGCATCGCCCGCGCCGCGTTCGAGGCCGCGCTGGCCTACGCCCGTGACCGGGTGCAGTTCGACAAGGCGATCATCGAGCACCAAAGCGTGGCCAACCTGCTGGCCGACATGCAAACCCGCCTTAATGCCGCACGCCTGCTGATCCTGCACGCGGCGCGCCTGCGCAGTGCCGGCAAGCCCTGCCTGTCGGAAGCCTCCCAGGCCAAGCTGTTTGCCTCGGAAATGGCCGAAAAGGTCTGCTCGTCAGCGATGCAGATTCACGGCGGTTATGGCTATTTGGAAGACTACCCGGTGGAGCGTTACTACCGGGATGCGCGGATCACGCAGATTTACGAAGGCACCAGCGAGATTCAGCGGATGGTGATTGCCAGAGAGCTCAAGCACTACCAACTCTGACTGACACACCACAAAGCCAATGTGG
>NZ_JAFHKI010000042.1 GCF_016937615.1 Pseudomonas lactucae
CCCGATGGCAGTGGGTCAGTCACAGATACCTCCCACATTTGGACCCAGTTCGACATGCCACACCGGTCGGCTCCAAGGTCGCCATTACCGCAGAAACGGATATGCACTTGATCCCAAGGAAAAAAATATGCCGCGATTCACAAAGATTCTGATCGCCAACCGCGGCGAAATCGCCTGTCGCATACAGCGCACCGCTCAGGCCCTGGGCTACCGCACCGTGGCGGTGTACAGCGAAGCCGATGCCCTGGCCCTGCACGTGCAAATGGCTGACGAAGCGGTGAATATCGGCCCGGCGCCGGTGCAGCAGTCGTACCTCAACATCGACGCTATCCTTGATGCAGCCCAACGCACAGGCGCGACGCAATCCATCCCGGCTACGGCTTCCTCTCGGAAAACCCCGAGTTCGCCCAAGCCTGCCTGAACGCAGGCATCACTTTCATCGGGCCCAGCCCCGACGCCATCGCACTGATGGGCAGCAAGCGCCTGTCCAAACTGGCCATGCTCAACGCCGGCGTACCGTGCATCGCCGGTTACCAGGGCAGCGCCCAGGACGACACCACCCTGCACGCCGAAGCCGAGCGCATCGGCTACCCGTTGATGATCAAGGCCAGCGCCGGCGGCGGCGGTCGGGGCATGCGCCTGGTGCATCAGCGCGAGCAGTTGCTGGAACACTTGCGCACCGCCCGTTCCGAAGCTCAGAACGCCTTCGGCAGTGACGAGCTGATCCTCGAACAGGCCCTGATCGAGCCGCGCCATGTCGAAATCCAGCTGTTCGGCGATACGCAGGGCAACCTCATTTACCTGGGCGAACGCGACTGCTCGATCCAGCGCCGCCATCAAAAAGTCATCGAAGAAGCGCCCTGCCCGGTGATGACACCCGAGCTGCGCCAGGCCATGGGCGAGGCCGCGCTCAAGGCCGGCCGTGCGGTGAACTATGTGGTGCCGGCACCGTGGAATTCCTGCTCGACCGTAACGGCCGGTTCTATTTCCTGGAAATGAACACCCGCCTGCAGGTGGAACACCCGGTCACCGAACTGATCACCGGCCTCGACCTGGTGGCCTGGCAACTGCAGATCGCCGCCGGCCAACCGCTGCCACTCACCCAACCGCAGGTAACCCTGAGCGGCCACGCCATGGAAGTGCGCCTGTACGCCGAAGACCCGGCCCAGGGTTTCCTGCCGCAAACCGGCGAGGTGCTACGCTGGGAACCCGCGCCTGGGATCCGGATCGACCATGGGCTGTGCGAAGGCGCCACCATCAGCCCGTTCTATGACGCCATGCAAGGCAAGCTCATCGCCCACGGCGCCACCCGCGAAGAGGCCCGGCGCAAGCTGCTGCGGGCGGTGGAGGACAGCGTGCTGCTCGGCGTCACCACCAACCAGCGCCTGTTGGCCGAGCTGCTCAAGCATCCGGACTTTATCCGTGGTGACTTCAGCACCGCGTTTATCGCCGACCACTTCAACGTCATCCCGCCCCCGGTGGCGACCAATGAACAGCTTGCCCTGGCCGCCGCGCTGTTTTATCACCACGGTGCCGACCGGCACTCCCCAGGCTTGACGGGATGGCGGAACAACCTCGGCACGCCTTGGACCTGTCGCCTCGAGGTCAACGACGACATCCATACGATCACCGTCAGCCCCCTGCAACTCACCACCGATGGCCGCCACGCCACGGTGGTGCTCAATGGCATCCGCCGCCGTATCCCTTATCACCTCCACGGCAACCGACTGTGGCTGCCGGGCGTGACGGTGACCGACCGCACCCAGCAAGCCGCCCACCGCCAGGCCGACGTTCGCGGCGGCACGCTCAAGGCGCCGATGGACGGTGCCATCGTCGACGTGCGGGTCAGTGCCGGTGACCGCGTGAGCAAAGGCCAACTGCTGCTGGTGCTGGAAGCCATGAAAATGGAGCATCCGCTGACCGCGGGCATCGATGGCATCGTCACAGGCGTGCAAGTACTCGCGGGCGATCAGGTGCGCAATCGCCAGGTGTTGCTGGAGATCGAATAGCCCCTAGGCGGAACTACAAGGCCGGGCTACGCTCTATCCCCATCAGGAAGGGAAGAGTACGGGAACCTGCACGATGCCTCATTGGCTGATTATTGATCTTGAAGCCACAACGGATGAAGGCGGCTGGCCCGTGATGGAGATGGAAGTCATCGAGATCGGCGCAAGCCTGGTCAACCGCCAGGGCCGCGAACTGGACCATTTCCAGCGCTTTGTGCGGCCGCTGCGCCGTCCATTGCTGACGCCCTTTTGCCGCCAGCTGACCCACATCACCCAAGCCAATATCGACGCCGCCGCCCCTGTCACCGAGGTGTGGCCGCTGTTCGAGCGCTGGTTGGGCCAGCATCAGGCGCGCCTGGAAGGCTGGGCCAGCTGGGGCGATTACGATCGCGTGCAGCTTGAGCTCGAATGGCAGCGCCATGGCCTGGCCAGCGCCCTGGCAGACACGCCCCATGTGAACCTCAAGCAGCGCTTCGCCAAGGCCCGGCGCCTGGACAAGCCCCTGGGACTCAATGGGGCGCTGCAATTGGCGGGGATGCAGTTCCATGGTCAGCAACATCGGGCATTGGAAGATGCACGTAACACCGCACGCCTGCTGCCGCTGATTTTGCCGGTCTAGGCAGCTTCCCCGGCCTTGGGCATACTGGCCGACCTTTCCAGCCCCTTTTTCCGAGGAATCGCCCATGTTCAAAGTCAACGAGTACTTCGACGGCACCGTCAAGTCGATCGCTTTCGGCACCGCAGAAGGTCCGGCGACCATCGGCGTCATGGCCCCGGGTGAATACGAGTTCGGCACCGCCCAGCGTGAAATCATGCACGTGGTCTCAGGCGCCCTTATCGTCAAGCTGCCTGATGCCGAGTGGGAAACCTTCGCCGCCGGCAGTCAGTTCAACGTGCCGGCCAACATCAAGTTCCAACTGAAGGTCGCCGTGGACACCGCTTACCTGTGCGAATACCGCGACTAAGGGTTGCACCGCTGAAAAAAAATGCCCGTCTCCTGCGAGACGGGCATTTTTTATGGGCGCCGGCTATTACTCGAGGACCGTCACGGCCATGCCCACTTCCAGGCGCCCCACCCCGTCGTTAACCAGGTTCTGGCCGAACATCGCGCCTTGTTCGGTCTTGCGATAAGTCTGCAGCGTGGCAAAGGGTTCGCGGTCGGCACTACGCTCGCCGGTCCGCGGGTCGATGGTGGTGAGCACGCAGCGTGAGCAGGGCTTGACCATACGAAATTCGATATCGCCGATGCGCAGGCGTTTCCAGCCATCTTCGGCAAAGGCTTCAGCGCCTTCGATCACCAGGTTGGGGCGAAAGCGCAGCATTTCCATGGGGCGGCCGATTTCCCGCGAGAGGTCATCAAGGGAACCCTGGCCGATCAGCAGTAACGGATAACCGTCAGCGAACGCCACCTGGTCATCATCGCGGCCATAGCCCGCCTGGGTGGTACGCGCGCGTTCCAGCGGCATTTGCACCAGGCGCGTTGGCTTGCCGATGAAGTCGCTGACCCAGGCGGCGGCCGCAGTACCGGCGTCCGGTACGCGCAGGGTGTCGTTCCAGATAGTCACGCCGCGCAGTTCGCTGGCGCTGTCGGGCAATGCCACGTCCAGGGACGGATAGCCCGGCGAACTCAGGGTGAGCCCGCCAGCCGCGTTCCACAACGCCGACAGCTGGCTCATCTTTGCCACCGCGCGCTGCGTAAGGAAACGCCCGCTGGCCTCGTCCACCAGCATCCAGCGTCGATCCCCCTCCAACCCGAGCTTATCCAGGCCCACTGCCTGCAAGGTTTCGGCCTTGCCGGACTTCAAGGGGTAACGGTACAACGCGCTGAGACGAAGCATGGGCCTGCATTCCTGGGGGGCAAAGATGCCCACCCTAAGGTCAAGCCGAGGCTTCGTCCAGCATCAGTCGCTGACGCACCACATCCACTAGTTTGTCGGGCTGGAATTTGGACAGGAAATTGTCGCAACCGACCTTCTTCACCATCGAGTCGTTGAAGCTGCCGGACAGCGAGGTGTGCAACACCACGTACAGCTTGCGCAGGCGCGGGTCGTTACGGATCTCGGTGGTGAGGCGGTATCCATCCATCTCGGGCATTTCGGCGTCGGTGAAGATCATCAGCAGCTTGTCGGTCATCACGTGGCCGGCGTCGGCCCAGGCCTTGAGCATGTTCAGCGCCTTGAGGCCGTCGCTGGCAATGTGCATCTTCACGCCCAGTTGGCCCAGGGTGTCGCGCAGTTGCGACAGGGCGACATTGGAGTCGTCCACCAGCAGCACTTCGCGGCCACGGGCGCGCTCCAATACCGGGTCTTCGAGCTTTTCACGGGAAACCTTGGCGTTGTAGGGCACGATCTCGGCGAGGACTTTCTCCACGTCGATGATCTCCACCAACTGGTCGTCGACCTTGCTGATCGCGGTGAGGTAATGCTGGCGCCCGGCGCTGGTCGGCGGCGGCAGGATGGCTTCCCAGTTCATGTTGACGATGCGGTCCACGCCGCCGACCAGGAACGCCTGCACCGAGCGGTTGTACTCGGTGACGATGATGGTGCTGTTGGGGCCCGGCACCAGCGGACGCATGCCGATGGCCTGGGACAGGTCGATCACCGGCAGGGTCTGGCCACGCAGGTTGACCACACCGCACACGAAAGGGTGACGCTGAGGCATCAGGGTCAGCTTGGGCAATTGCAGGACTTCCTGCACCTTGAATACGTTGATCGCGAACAACTGCCGCCCGAACAGCCGAAACATGAGGATTTCCAGGCGATTCTCACCCACCAGTTGCGTGCGTTGGTCTACCGAGTCGAGAATGCTGGCCATCAAATGCTCCTGGTGTGCGCAGATAACATCATGCGCGAGGGATTATGCAGTGCTGTAAGCGGGTTATCGGCGGCGAACGCCGGATCTTGACCCCCAATAAAATGCCATGCAAAGCCATTGATGTCACACTGACATCATGCTCTACTGCTCAGGTGGTTCCAAGAGAATCACAGCAAGACCTCGCGACACTCAAAGCATCGCGAAGTTCCTCTATATAGGGGATTCCCCTAGGCGCAATCAGGCCCAACCTGATATTCGCAATATCTAATAGCCATTAATGTGACGCCATTCTCATTGCATGAATGGAGTCAGGCTTTTGTTTGCCACGCCAAGCCCCCGGCCTACGGGTATTTCAGACGTAAGTGTCACGTCCCTTGACGGTGTGCAACCGAGCCCACTCACCCGGGCCGAGCGTCGCCGTGCCCGTCATTCAAATAAACGTCCTACTGAATTATCGGATTCGGCCTACAGGTCAAAGTCAATTTTCGGCGCTATTTTTAAGTCATTCACCCGGTGCAGCATCTCATCGCCCGACCTTACGTTGTGGAGACTTGTATGATGAACAGCGCAAATGAATGGCAAACCACACTCCCCCAATTCTTGCTTGAGGCGCAAAAGCTGCTGACCAAGTCAGAAGAGTGCCTGAGCCATCTGCACCTGATTCGCGATGACAGCGATGCCATCGACTGCATGAAGACCAGCCTGATCAAACTGGCCGAAAAGGCCGACAGCCTGGCACTGCAGGCCATCAGTGAGTTCTCCCGGCATATCCAGCAACTGATCGCCAACGCCGAAAGCCCGATGCAATTGCATGACCAGGCGCTGGACGCGCTGCATGACTGCCTGACCCTGCTGGCCTGGCAACTGGAGCTGATCGATGTCCGGACCGGCGAGTTGACCATGGATGAGAGTGAACAGGCCACGCTGATCGCAACCGTCACCTTGCAGATTCCGCAGAAAAACTTCAGTCATAAACCGCAGCAACGTGTGCATCCGGCACTGTGAGGCGTATGCACCTGCCAACGACAGGATCAACTAACGCACTGCACTTTTAACGCACTGCACGTTACCCGGCACACAAAAATAGCAATAAGCCATCATTGCTCGTAGCGATACAACCTCCTTTAGACTCTCCCCGCAACGCCATGAACACTGGGAATACCGCCCAGGTATCGGTGCGATTAATGAGCCGGCCGGGCCACTGCGCCAGGCGACCAACGGTAAGAGTGGTGGTACTATGCCTCGCTCGAAGTGACTCAACTTCATCATGTATAAAACAGACTCGACAACGCGTTCCCAACAGAGTCCGGCCAATCGCCATGACCGGTCTTCCCGCAGTGAACCTTCATCGGCTCCCTCCGCTATGTACGCCAGCCTCAAGACACTTATCGCCAGGTCCGCGTCAGGCAGCCATGTACGCCGCCTGATCCTCATGCTGTGCCTAGGCTCGCTGCTGCTGAGTCTGTGGGCCTACCTGCACAGCGCGCCGCTGCCGATCATGGTGCCGCTGCTCAATCTGATCCTCTTGCTGGTGGTGGGCCTGCGGCAGTGGCGCTCGCGCACCGCCATCAAGTTCCAGCCCCAGGAACTGGCCGACCGCCTGCTGCAAGTACAGGAAAACGAACGCCATCGTCTCAGCCGCGACCTGCACGACGATATCGGCCAATTGCTCACGGCCGCCAAGCTGCAGAGCGAATGGCTCAAGCGGCGCCTGCCGACAGACCTGCAAGACCAGTGCAACGTGCTGTGCAACACCCTGAACGAGACCCTGGCCAAGGTGCGCGACGTCTCGGCCATCCTCAACCCCCGGCAGCTCACCAGCCTGGGCCTGGAAGCCAGCCTGCGCGCGCACCTGCTCAAGACGCTGGAAAACACCCCCGTGCACTGGAGCCTGGAATGCCAGCAGCGCTTGACCGGCATCCCGGAAGAAATAGCCGTGGCGGCCTTTCGCATTACCCAGGAAGCGGTGACCAACATGCTGCGCCATGCCCAGGCACATAACCTGCTGGTGCGCCTGCAACGTCTGCCAGAGGGCCTGTCGCTGAGTATCAGTGATGACGGCCAGGGCTTTTCGCCCGCCCTCGATCCAGGTCGGGAGGGTCAACGAGGCATGGCCGGTATGTCCGAACGAATCAGTCAATTGGGGGGCACCCTGTCCGTCAACAGCCAGCCAGGCAAGGGCACACGGATTGACGTGCTTTTCCCCTGGGCGCCGCGCGCCCTCGAACGGGCCAGTTCCCCTAAGGTTTACGAGTGACCTGCACATTACTCCTGGTGGATGACCACGCACTGATTCGGGCCGGCGTACGCGCGCTGGTCCAGGATATTGCCGGCTACACCGTCGTCGGCGAAGCCAGCGATGGCGCGCAGTTGCTTGAGCAGTTCAGCGTCTTGCAGCCGGATATCGTATTGCTCGACCTATCGATGAAACACACCGGCGGCCTGGATGCGCTGCAGCAACTCAAGCGCGTCTATCCCAGGAGCAAGGTGCTGATCCTGTCGATGCACACCGACCCGGAACTGATCATGCAGGCGCTGGAGTCCGGCGCCCATGGCTACCTGCTCAAGGACACCAGCGCCAATGAGCTGGAACACGCGCTGCTGGCCTTGCGCAACAACGAACGCTACCTGAGCCCGGCGATCGCTCACACGGTGATCAATCAGGCGCTGGTGCGCAGCCAGGGCCCGGCTGCCGCCGCCGTCCACAGTCACAACCTCACAGCCCGCCAGCTGGAAATCCTGCGCTTGATCGTGCGCGGCAAGTCCACCCGCGAGATCGCCCACGGCCTGGGCCTGAGCATCAAGACCGTGGAGGCGCACCGCTCGCAGATCATGAAGCGCCTGCAGATATTCGACGTGGCGGGTTTGGTGTTATTTGCCGTGCGCGAGCAGATCATCAGCCTGGACGACTAGCGGCGACCCCACCGGCAAGTGCACACGCAAGGCTTTGGGCAAGACCTCGAAACGCAGGTCGTCGCTCTCGAGTGGTTCACCGTCAAGGTTCAAGTACAGGCCTTCAGCCTGCTTGACCTGTACCCACGGCAAGCGCGCCCGCACAAACATCGTCTCCAGGCCCCAGCCGTTGCTCATCAGCTCACGCAACGTGCCGACCACCTCCTGGGGCGCGGGCAGAATGCTCACGTCGAGCAGCCCATCATCGGCCATGGCCCGCGGACAGAGCTCATGCCCACCGCCCGCCTGGCGGCCGTTGCCGATGCCCAGCGCGAGCAGTTCACCTTTCCAATGGAAATCCGGGCCATCCAGTTCGGCATAGGCGGCCCTCAACTCGCTGAACCGCGACAGGCCGGTGAACAGGTAGGCAGCGCCGCCCAGGACCTTCTTCAAGTCTTCCGACGTATTGGCCGTGACCTGGCTGCCGAACCCCCCCGTGGCCATGTTCAGGAAGATCTGCCCGCCGACCTGGCCCAGGTCGATGGCCCTGGCGGGCACATCCAGCAACGCCAGGGCAGGGCAGGCTCCAGCGGTACGCCGGCGGCCTTGGCGAAATCGTTGGCCGTGCCCAGGGGCATCAACACCAGGCTGGCATCGGCCTTCGCCTGTGCCATCGCTTCGGCCACGTCACGCAAGGTGCCGTCGCCACCGCCTGCGATGATGTGCGTATAACCGCCATCCAGGGCCTCCCTGACCAGGCGCTGGGCATCACCGCCCTCCCACGTCACCCGTACCGCCAATTCCCAACCCTGCCCACGCCGCGCCTGCACGGCCGCACGCACGTCCTCGTTGAGGGCTTGCTTGCCGTGGAGAATCAACAGTGCCTTGGCGGTGGTCATGGGTGGGTTACTCCTGGGTCGAAGGTGCTTGAAGGATGTTGACCTCAAACCAGGAAGGAAAGTGCAGCCGCAAGTCATCCGCGACAAGTCGCACGCCTCAACCTTGCCGCTTGAAGCTCGCAGTTTTCAACTGCTCTTATGCAACTTACTCATCAACTGCGCCTCAGCCTGCGTCAAGCCGCACGACTGGGTCAGCTCGTCCACCGTCGCCCCCATCCCCACCAGTTTCGCCGCCTGAGCGAACGATAGGCTGGCGGGATCGCGCTGCTCCAGTTGCACCAGCTTGTCCGGCAACGGCGCCACGATTGCGCGCAGCTCGTGCACCTCGTCCCCGACCTTCACCGCACTTTGCTGATAATGGTCGAACCGCTTGACCAGCTCCAGCACACGCCGATCACGTACGGCATCGCGCTCGGCCTGTTGCAAGGCCAATTCGCGCTGCTGGCTGACATGGCGCAGCAAAAACGCCAACGTCCCGGCCCACAGCAGGGCCAGGACAATTACCGCCGCCTCAAGGAACAATCAGATATTCTCCAGTTCCGACCATTCTTCTTCGCTCATCATCTTGTCCAGCTCAACCAGAATCAGCAGTTCGTTGTTCTTGTTGCACACGCCCTGGATGAACTTGGCGGATTCTTCGTTACCCACGTTCGGCGCGGTTTCGACTTCCGATTGGCGCAGGTAGACCACTTCCGCCACGCTGTCGACCATGATACCGACCACTTGCTTGTCGGCTTCGATGATGACGATACGGGTGTTGTCACTGATCTCGGACGTATCGAGGCCAAAACGCTGGCGGGTATCGATCACCGTCACCACGTTGCCGCGCAGGTTGATGATACCCAGTACGTAGCTTGGCGCACCGGGAACCGGAGCGATCTCGGTGTAGCGCAGCACTTCCTGCACGCGCATCACGTTAATGCCGTAGGTCTCGTTGTCCAGCTTGAAGGTAACCCATTGCAGGATCGGATCGTCTGTAGTGCTCTTACTTGGATTGCTGCTCATACTCATGACCCCTTCAAATGCCGTTGCGTACGGCGTGTGTGCTTCGTTGGCCGCACTTGCGCACGGCCCTTGTTGTTCAATCAACTGCGTTTATTGGCGGACATTTCCTTGACGGCGCCACTGGCGATCAATTCCGCCAGCTCGGCGACGTCAAGCAACGCGCACATGTGTTCGATCACGGTGCCCGCCAGCCAAGGCCGCTGGCCCCGGTGGCTGCGCCATTTGATTTCATTCGGGTCCAGGCGCAGCGAGCGGCTGACCTGATGCACCGCCAGCCCCCACTCGTAGCCCTGAACCGAGATCACGTATTGCAAGCCTTGGCGCAAGTCATCGCGATAGCGGTCGGGCATCACCCAGCGCGCGGTGTCCAGCACCTTGAGGTTGCCGGCCTGGCTGGGCAGGATCCCGAGGAACCAGTCGGGCTGGCCGAACAGCGGCGTCAGTTCCTGGCCTTCCAGCGAATAGATCGAACCCAGGCACACCAGCGGCACCGCCAGGGTCAGGCCGGCGACGTCGAACAGCAAACATTCGAACGGTTCCGCCGCCCAGGACGGGCGACCGTCGCCGCTCACCGGCGGCGGGGTGATGCTTGGCGGCAGGTGCACTTCGACCACCGGCTCGACCACCATCAGCGGCGTCACCGGTTTCACCACAACCGGTGCCTCGACCGGCACGATCAGCGGCGCCGCGTGCGCATCGCGGGCCTGCTCTTCCAATACAGCCAGCTGGAACTCATCCAGGCTGCTCGACGACGGTACTTCTACCGCCGGTTCCAGCGCCAGGATCGGTTCCGGCAATGGCTCCTCGGTCGCGTCCTGCAGCAAGGCATCCAGGTAGGATTCCAGCGCCAGTTGCGGCCGGGTCTTGGTCTTGAGTTCGACGGGGCGGTTCATCATCAAGCCACCTGCGCCACAAGCTGCTGCGATAACAGGTGCTTGAGCAACGCGCGGTAGGCCATCACGCCACGGCTTTTGGCATCGAACTGCGAAGGCGTCAGCCCGGCACGGCTGGCATCGCGCAGGCGCGTGTCCACCGGGATGTAGCCATTCCAGATGGTCTGCGGGTAGGCATCGCGCAATACGCGCAAGGTGCCGAGCGACGCCTGGGTGCGACGATCGAACAGCGTCGGCACGATGCTGTACGGCAGCGCCTGTTTGCGCGAACGGTTGATCATCGCCAGGGTGCTGACCATGCGCTCCAGGCCTTTGACCGCCAAGTGCTCGGTCTGCACCGGGATCACCAGTTGCTGGCTGGCCGCCAGGGCGTTGACCATCAGCACGCCGAGCAACGGCGGGCTGTCGATGATGGCGTAGTCGAAGTCCTGCCACAGCTGCGCCAGGGTCTTGGCGATCACCAGGCCCAGGCCGCTCTGGCCCGGCGACTGGCGCTCAAGAGTGGCCAGCGCGGTGCTCGATGGCAGCAGGGAAATGTGCTCGCTGCTGGTCGGCAAAAGCAGCTGGCCGGGCAAGTCGCTCGGCACGCTGCCCTTGTGCAGGAACAGGTCATAGCAGCTGTGTTCCAGCTCATCCGGGTCGTAACCGAAATAGCTGGTCATCGAGCCGTGGGGGTCCAGATCGACCACGACCACACGCTTGCCCGCCTCAGCCAGCAAACCGGCTAGAGCGATGGAGGTGGTGGTCTTGCCGACCCCGCCTTTTTGATTGGCAACTGCCCAGACTCTCATTCGGATGGTTCCTCCCGGTGGGCACAGGCGCGACCGAGACATTGCATAAGGTTATTGAGCCGGCGACGGAGAATTGACGGCACTCTGACGAACCGGCGGCTTTGCAGGGGCCGGTGCAGTTTGTGTGCCAGCACGCCTCAAAGCCGCGTCCGGTGTTGCATTGGCGGTGCCGGTGGCGGTCAGGCTGCGGCGCACGTCCAGGTTGCGCGAGACCACCAACACCACCCGACGGTTGCGCGCACGGCCTTCCACCGTAGCGTTGTTGGCCACCGGCTGGAACTCGCCATACCCCACCGACGCCAGGCGTCCGGGGCTCACGCCCTGCATCGCGAGCATGCGCACAATGCTTGCGGCACGCGCCGAGGACAGTTCCCAGTTGGTCGGGTACTGCGCGGTGCTGATCGGCACATTGTCGGTAAACCCTTCGACGTGCACCGGGTTCTCGAACGGTTTGAGGATCGCCGCCACCTTGTCGATGATGGTGAACGCCTGGTCGCTGGGCATCGCGTCGGCACTGGCGAACAGCAGGCTGGAATTGAGCTCGATCTCCACCCACAACTCGTTGCCGCGCACGGTCATCTGGTTGGAGCTGATCAGGTCGCCGAACGCGGCGCTGATGTCATCGGCGATGCTTTTCAGCGGATCGCTGGTGCCGCCCACACCGGCAGCTGTTTCATCGCTGTCATTGACCAGCGGCTTGGCCGGCGTCACGGTCCTGGGCCGTTCTTCGCCGATGGGAATCGGCTTGAGCGAGCGGTCGGCGTCGTTGAACACACCGATCAGCGCCTGGGAGATGACTTTGTACTTGCCTTCGTTGATCGACGAGATGGAATACATCACCACGAAAAACGCAAACAGCAAGGTGATGAAGTCCGCGTAGGACACCAGCCAGCGTTCGTGGTTGACGTGCTCTTCAGGCTCGCGACGGCGACGGCTCACAGGCAGGCACCTCTCTGTACACAGTACTTATGGCTCGCTCGCCACAACAAGGCCGCAGGCCAGCTATACATATCCATCAATCCATGAAGCCCTGGAGCTTCAATTCGATGGAGCGCGGGTTCTCGCCCTCGGCGATCGAAAGAAGGCCTTCGAGCAACATTTCACGGTAACGGGACTGGCGCATGGCAATCGACTTGAGCTTGCTCGCCACCGGCAGCAGCACCAGATTGGCACTGGCCACACCGTAGATGGTGGCGACAAATGCCACGGCAATCCCGCTGCCCAGTTGCGAAGGGTCAGCGAGGTTGCCCATCACGTGGATCAGGCCCATCACCGCACCGATGATGCCGATGGTCGGCGCGTAGCCACCCATGCTTTCAAAGACTTTGGCGGCGTTGATGTCGCGGCTTTCCTGGGTGTAGAAATCCACCTCGAGGATGCTGCGGATCGCTTCCGGCTCGGCGCCGTCCACCAACAACTGCAAGCCTTTGCGCGCATAGCTGTCGGGCTCGGCATCGGCCACGCCTTCGAGACCCAGCAGGCCTTCCTTGCGGGCGGTGAGGCTCCAGTTGACTACGCGGTCGATGCCACCGGGCAGGTCGACGCGCGGCGGGAAAATGATCCAGATCATGATCTGCATCGCACGCTTGAATGAACTCATCGGCGACTGCAACAACGCGGCGCCCACGGTGCCGCCGATCACGATCAGCGCCGCCGGGCCGTTGGCCAACGCACCGAGGTGGCCGCCTTCGAGGTAATTGCCGCCAATGATCGCGACAAACGCCATGGTGATGCCGATCAGGCTCAACACGTCCATCAGAGGCAGGCCTCCACCAGGTGCTTGCCGATATCGTCCAGGCTGTAGACGGCGTCGGCCAGGTCAGCCTTGACGATGGCCATGGGCATGCCATAGATCACGCAACTGGCTTCGTCCTGGGCCCAGATCGCGCTGCCGCCCTGCTTGAGCAGCGCGCGCCTTCGCGGCCGTCGGCGCCCATGCCGGTGAGGACCACCGCCAGAACTTTGTCGCCGTAGGATTTGGCCGCCGAACCGAACGTGATGTCCACGCACGGCTTGTAGTTGAGACGCTCATCGCCCGGCAGGATTTTGATCGCGCCACGGCCGTCGACCATCATCTGCTTGCCACCCGGCGCCAGCAACGCCAGGCCAGGGCGCAGGATGTCGCCATCCTCGGCTTCCTTGACGCTGATGCGGCACAGCTTGTCCAGGCGCTCGGCAAAGGCTTTGGTGAACGCGGCGGGCATGTGCTGGATCAATACGATAGGTGCCGGGAAGTTGGCCGGCAGCTGGGTCAACACCCGCTGCAAGGCGACCGGGCCACCGGTGGAGGTGCCGATGGCGACCAGCTTGTAGGCTTTGCGCTTGGGTGCCGACGATTGCGCAGTCGCCGGCGCCGACGTCCGTACCGGTGGCGGCGCGGGTCGTGCAAGCGGCGCGGGTGCCGG
>NZ_JAFHKI010000043.1 GCF_016937615.1 Pseudomonas lactucae
GAGGGAGCTTGCTCCCGCTGGGCTGTGTAGCAGCCCCAAAAAACGGGCGCGCTACGCATGCCAGCGGGAGCAAGCTCCCTCGCCACAGATGATCAGCTCATACCGCTTCGAGCTTTGCGTAACCCATCATCAGCCACTTGCTGCCTTCGGCGAAGTTCACCTGTACGCGGGCCTGGGCACCGGCACCTTCGAAGTTGAGGATCACGCCTTCGCCGAAGATCGCATGCTTGACCTGCTGGCCAAGGCTGAATGGGGTTTCCGGAATCTCGGAACCGGCGAACAGGGTGCTGGAGTTCTGCTGCTGGCCGCCGCCGAACGGGCGACTGACGCTGTTGGAGAGACGCACTTCCTGGATCAGACCCTTAGGCACTTCACGTACGAAACGCGACACCTTGTTGTAGGTCTCGCTGCCGTACAGGCGTCGGGTCTCGGCGTAGGTCATCACCAGATTCTGCATCGCGCGGGTGATGCCAACGTAGGCCAGGCGGCGTTCTTCCTCAAGGCGGCCGGGCTCTTCCAGGCTCATCTTGTGCGGGAACAGGCCTTCTTCCATGCCCACCAGGAACACATACGGAAACTCCAGGCCCTTGGCGCTGTGCAAGGTCATCAACTGGATGCTGTCTTCATGCTCGTCGGCCTGAGTGTCACCGGCCTCCAGTGATGCGTGGCCGAGGAACGCGGCGAGGGGAGTCAGCTCTTCGTCTTCCTCGGTGTTTTCGAACGCACGGGCGGCGCTGACCAGTTCCTCGAGGTTTTCTACCCGAGCCTGGCCCTTCTCGCCTTTTTCCGCTTCGTGATAGGCGATCAGCCCGGACTGCTCGATTACCGTCTGGGTCATCAAGTGCAGCGGCATATCCGCACATTTGGCGGCGAGGTTCTCGATCAGCTCAACAAACACGCCCAACGCACCGGCGGCACGACCGGTCAGGCCTTTATTGGCGATCAGCAGGCGCATGGACTCCCACATCGACACATCGGCGTGGCGCGCATGGTCGCGGATCGCTTCAACGGTTTTCTCACCGATGCCACGTGCCGGGATATTGATCACCCGCTCCAGCGCCGCATCGTTGCCACGGCCTTCCAGCAGACGCAGGTAGGCCATGGCGTTCTTGATTTCAGCCCGCTCGAAGAAGCGCTGGCCGCCATAGATGCGGTACGGGATGCGTTCGCGCAGCAGGGCTTCTTCCAATACCCGCGATTGGGCGTTGGAACGGTACAGAATCGCGATATCGCTGCGTGCCAGGCCGGTTTTCAGGGCGCTTTCGATGGTTTCCACCACATAGCGCGCTTCGTCGTGCTCGTTGAAGGCGGCGTAGAGGTTGATCGCTTCGCCTTCGCCGCCGTCGGTCCACAGCTCTTTGCCCAGGCGCCCGGTGTTGTTGGCGATCAAGGCGTTGGCGGCCTTGAGGATGCCGGCGGTGGAGCGGTAGTTCTGCTCCAGGCGTATGGTGACCGCGTCCGGGAAATCTTCGGAATACTGGTAGATGTTCTCGATTTTCGCGCCGCGCCAGCCGTAGATCGACTGGTCGTCGTCGCCCACCACCATCAGGCTGTCGCCGCCTTTGGCCAGCAGGCGCAACCAGGCGTATTGCACGGCGTTGGTGTCTTGGAACTCGTCCACCAGAATGTGGCGAAAGCGCTTCTGGTAATGGGCCAGCAAGCCTGGGTTGTCGCGCCACAGGTCGAGGGCGCGCAACAGCAGCTCGGAGAAGTCGATCACCCCGGCGCGTACGCAGGCGGCCTCGTAGGCTTCATAAATGCTGCGCATGGTCGCCAGGAACAAATCGCCGCTGGCCTGGATATGTTGCGGGCGCAGGCCCTCGTCTTTCTGGCCGTTGATAAACCACTGGGCCTGGCGCGCCGGCCAGCGTTGTTCGTCGAGGCCTAGTTCGCGGATGACCCGCTTGACCAGGCGTTGCTGGTCATCGCTGTCCAGAATCTGGAAGGTCTGGGCCAGGCCTGCTTCCTGCCAATGCGCCCGCAACAGGCGGTGCGCCAGGCCGTGGAAGGTGCCCACCCACATGCCGGCCGGGCTGATGCCCATCAACTGCTCGATACGGTGACGCATCTCGGCAGCGGCCTTGTTGGTGAAGGTCACCGACAGGATCGAATGCGGGGACGCGTTCTCGACCTGGATCAACCAGGCGATACGGTGCACCAGCACTCGGGTTTTACCGGAGCCAGCACCGGCCAGGACCAACTGACGGCCAACGGGGGCTGCTACGGCCTGGCGTTGGGCATCGTTGAGGGAGTTCAGCAAAAGAGAGAGATCATCGCGCATCGGCGCATTCTAGGGTGCCGGGGGGTGTCGGGCAAATCCCAATGCCGGATGGTCGATGCAAAATAGCCGCTGCGGTTCGGGCGGGGCAAACATTCTACCTGGGGTGATGACCGGTCGGTCAGCCGCGCAGCCCGCACGGTGTCTCGCTCAAGGCCTCTGGGCCCGAGGTTTGCGGAGGATGACCGGGTAGTTTTTATGACTTGGAGCAGTTTGGCCCGAGGCTTTGCTTGTGTATGCTCCGTCGACGTTTCGGGCTCACCATTATAAGAACACTGCCTATGACCCTTAGCTCCGATCTGATGGGCCTCTCGATATCGCCCGCCCAGGTCATCCGCAAACACTACGCCACCGAGATCGCGGTCGAACGTACACGCCTGCTGTATCAGGGGTCTTTGCTGCCTACCTTGTTGATGCTGGTCAATGGCCTGGTCTGCGTCTGGCTGCTGTGGAGCCCCAGTCAAGTGCTGCTGGACAGCATCTGGCTGGTCTGGCTGCTGGCGTTGGTTGCCCTGCGTGTGATCCAGGTGGCGGCTTTCGATTCGGCCATGCCCAGCCGCCAGGCCCACCCGGTGTGGCGGCGCATGTTCATGCTCGGTTCGGCGGTGAGCGGCTTGACCCTGGCCGCTGCCGCCATCGCCCTGGCACCGGTGAACAGCTTCATGCAGCAAGCCTGGGTATTTGGCCTGATCGGCGCTGCCACCTTGTCGGCCAGTGTGGCCTACGCCGTGAGCCTGCCGGCGTTTCTATCCTTTGCCGTGCCGTGCCTGGTGCCGTCCATCGTGTATCTATTGTGGGATGGCAACCCGCAGCAACAAGGCTGGGGCGTGCTCGGCCTGATCCTGCTGGTGTCGCTGAACCTGGTGGCATGGCAGATCAACCGGCTGATCCAGCGTGAATTATTACGACGTTTCCAGAACCAAGCGCTGATCGAGCATCTGCAAGAGGCGCAGCAGCGCAGCGAGCAGTTAAACCAGGACCTCAGGCGTGAAGTCGAGCAGCGTCGTCAAGTCGAGGAGGAACTGCGCGAAGCGCAACTCGGCCTGCAGGACCGCGTGGCTCAACGCAGTCAGGAACTGGACGCCGCCAGCCTGGCCCTGAACAAAAGCGAAGCGCGCCTGGTCATGGCCCTGCAAGCCAGTGAACTGGGCCTGTGGGACTGGAACCTGCAAACCGATGAAGTCCATCACACGCAGCTAAAAGAGCTGTTCGGCCTGGAGCCCGAGTGCGTCACGGCCATGCTCGGTCATCTCAAGCCACGCCTGCACCCCGACGACTTGCCGCTGCTCAAGCGCGCCCTGGTGGAGCACCTCAAGGGCCGTACCGAGGATTATCAGGTGGAGTACCGCGTGCGCCATGGTGCTGGCCACTGGGTGTGGATCGAGGATCGCGGCCGCGCCGTGGAGCGTGCGCCGAGCGGGCGCGTGATCCGCATGCTCGGCACCCGCCGCGATATCAGTGCCGGCAAAGTACTTGAAGCACAGCAGCGGCTGGCATCGACGGTGTTCGAAGCCGCCAGCGAGGGCATAGTGATCCTCGATCCGAACTACGTCCTGCTTGCCGTCAACCAGGCGTTCAGCCGCGTCACCGGTTTTGAAATCGATGACATGCTGGGTCGCAACGTGGTGGAACTGCCCAGCAGCCGCGATGCGCGCCGTCACTTCCCAGTGATCCGCCAGGCGTTGCTCAGCCACGGCACGTGGCAGGGCGAGTTGGTGGAAACGCGCAAGAACGGCGAGCTGTACCCGCAATGGCTACAGCTGAATGCGGTGCGCGATCTACGGGGAAAAGTCAGTCATATCGTGGGCTTCTTCGCCGATTTGTCGGCGCGGCGCGAGTCCGAGGAGCGCATGCGCTACCTCACCCATTACGATGAATTGACCGGCCTGGCCAACCGCTCGCTGTTCCGCGAACGGTTGCGCGAGGCTCATCAGCGTGTGCGCCAGGGCGGGCGCAGCCTGGCGCTGCTGCACATCAACCTTGATCGCTTCAAACTGCTCAACGACAGCCTGGGCCATGAAGTCGCCGACCAGTTGTTGCAAAAGATGGCTCGTCGGCTGATCAACGCTTTGCCTGAGGCTGACACCATTGCGCGCCTGTCCGGCGATGAATTTGCGGTGCTGTTCGACGCCTACGGCAACCTGTCGAGCCTGGCGCGGGTGGCTACGCGGCTGCTGGCCAAGCTACGGGTGCCGGTGGCGGTGGAGGGCCATGAGCTGGTAGTCAGTGCTTCGATGGGCGTAAGCCTGCTGCCGGACAATGCGCGGGAAATTTCTGCGTTGGTCAGCCAGTCGAACATGGCCATGCAGCACGCCAAGCACCTGGGCGGCAATAACTTCCAGTTCTACACCGACAGCCTGCAAGCCAGCACCCTGGAGCGCCTGCAGCTGGAAAACCACCTGCGCAAAGCCATCGACGAGCGTCAGCTCACCGTGTTCTATCAGCCCAAACTGTGCCTGGCCACCGGCAAGCTCAATGCGGTCGAAGCGTTGATCCGTTGGGAGCACCCGCAGTGGGGCATGGTGCCACCCGCCGAGTTTATTAGTCTGGCCGAAGAAACCGGCCTGATCGTGCCGCTGGGCGAATTTGTCTTGCGTGAAGCGTGCTGGCAGGCGTGCGAATGGCAACGCCAGGGGCTGGCACCGATTCGCGTGTCAGTGAACCTGTCGGTGCATCAGTTGCGCCAGGGCAAGCTGGTCAGCCTGGTGCGCCAAGTGCTGGAAGAAACCGGCCTGGACCCGCAATACCTTGAGTTGGAATTGACCGAAAGCCAGTTGCTCGACAGCGTCGAACACATCATTGCAACGTTCCAGCAGCTGCGGGATCTGGGCGTGAAGCTGGCCATCGACGATTTCGGCACCGGCTATTCGTCCCTCAGCTACCTCAAGCGCATCCCGGTGGACTACGTAAAGATCGATCAAGCCTTCATCCGTGGTCTCGGCCAGGGGCGCGAAGATGCCGCCATTACCCGGGCGATCATCGCCATGGCTCACGGTTTGTCGCTCAAAGTCGTGGCCGAAGGCGTGGAAGATCAGCGGCAACTGGACTTCCTGCGGGTGGAGCGCTGTGACGAAGTGCAAGGCTATTTGATCAGCCGGCCGATGCAGGCCGACGGGTTGGCGGATTTGTTACGCAAAAACGTGGATTTTTCCTAGAGACGCCAAGGGCGCCGTTGTGGCTACAAACCGCCTGCCCTTTGAATCAGAGGGCAGCAGGGCGATTTAGTGATGCGTCGGACGGGCAAAACGGTAATTCTTGTAGTATAACTACAAGCTTGCTACATCCCTGGCCCTGCCAATAACAAGAGTCCTGCCCTTTGAACCTGTTGCAACATATCGCCCAGTCGCGCCACCTGTTACGCAAATCGGAACTCAAGGTTGCCGATCACGTGCTGCTTGACCCTGCGGCTGTGATGCACAGTTCCATGGCCGATCTGGCCCACAGCGTGGGCATCAGCGAGCCGACCATCGTGCGTTTCTGCCGTGCCATCGGTTGCTCCGGTTTCCAGGACTTGAAACTCAAGCTGGCCCAGAGCCTGGCCGCCGGCGCCAGCTTCGGCCAGTTTGCGATTCACGAAGATGACTCCGTCGCCGATTACAGCCTGAAAATTTTCGACACTACGTTGCACACCTTGATGGAAGTGCGTGAAAAGCTCGATCCAGTGGAGCTGCAAAAGGCCGTGACCGCCATGTCCCAGGCCCAGCGTGTCGAGTTCTATGGCTTCGGTGCGTCCGGCGCCGTGGCGGCCGATGCCCAGCACAAATTCTTCCGCTTGCTGCTCACGGCGGCGGCCTATAGCGACCCGCACATGCAGGCGATGTCGGCGGTGACCTTGAAGCCGACCGACGTGGCCATCTGCATTTCCCAGTCCGGTCGCTCCAAGGACCTGCTGATCACCGCCAACCTGGTGCGTGAGAGCGGTGCGTCGCTGATCACCCTGTGCCCGAGCCAGACGCCGTTGGCCGAGCTGTCCACGGTCAACCTGGCGATCGATGTGCACGAAGACACCGAGATCTACACGCCGTTGACCTCGCGTATTGCCCACCTGGTGGTGATCGACGTGTTGGCGATGGGTGTGGCCATGGCGCGCGGGCCAAGCCTGGTCAACCACCTCAAGAGCGTGAAGCGCAGTTTGCGCAGCCTGCGGTTGTCGCCAAAATCGGTCAAAGCCCTGGACGACTGAAACAAGGTCATGCTCGGTCAAAATGTGGGAGGGGGCTTGCCCCCGATAGCGGTGGATCAGTCGACATATCCGAGACTGACACACCGTAATCGGGG
>NZ_JAFHKI010000044.1 GCF_016937615.1 Pseudomonas lactucae
GATAGCGGTGGATCAGTCGACATATCCGAGACTGACACACCGTAATCGGGGGCAAGCCCCCTCCCACATTTTGATCTCCAGCGTGTCCAGAATCTTCATCAGGCTGTCATCGTCGCGTCATCCCTAAAGACCACTCTGTACTCCCGTAATCGCATTGGGAGACTCCAAATGGCCCGGCCCTACGAAGACAGCAACAGCTGCGTCAAAACCCGTCGTCAGCAGGAAGACCAGCGCCGCATGGCGTTCCGTCGCGCAATCGAAGACCGCTGCGATCAGCGCCAGCTGCTCCAGAGCATCAGTGACTATCCCGAACTGCACTGGCAGGCACCCGCGGCTGCCCAGCGAAGCGCTCAGCCAGCGCGCTGATCTGCACCCGTTCGCTGCGGATAAAGCCCAGGAACGCATGGGCCACCGGTGACAGGCGCTTGGCCTTGGCCTGCACCAGGCACCAACTGCGGTACAGCGGCAGCTCTTCCACCGGCAGCTCCTTGAGCCCGCCGGTGGCCAGTTCCAGGTTCAGGGCGTGGCGCGTCAACAACGCCACGCCCAGCCCCGCGCATACGCATTCACGCTGCGCCTCGGCCGAGGCCACTTCCAGCGTCTGGGTGAAGTGCACGCGTTTTTCCTTGAAGTATTCCTCACACGCCAGCCGCGTGCCGGAGCCCGGTTCGCGGATGAGCAGGGTGTAGGGTTCCAGATCCTGCAGGCGCAGCGGCCCTTGCAGGCTCAAGGGATGATCCGGCAGCGCCACGGCAACGATGGGGTTGTTGAGAAACGGCAGGAACTCCAGGCCCATGTCCTGGGGCACCATCGACATGATCACCAGGTCGTCGCGGTTGTCGGAGAGGCGACGAATGACTTGGGCGCGGTTGACCACGGTCAGGTGCAGTTGCACGTCGGGGTGTTGGCGCTTGAACGCGGCAAACAAATGCGGGACGAAGTACTTCGCGCTGGATTCAATCGCCAGCTTGAGCTGGCCTTGCAATGAGCCCTGCATGTCCGACAACTGCATATCGAGGTTTTCCAGGCGGCCGAAGATGTCGCGACTGGCGCGCTGCAGGGCTTCGGCGGCCTCGGTCATGTAGAGTTTTTTGCCGACGTAATCGAACAGTGGCTGACCGATCAGCTCTTCCAACTGACGAATTTGTAGGCTAACGGCCGGTTGTGTGAGCGACATTTCTTCGGCCGCGCGGCTGTACGAGCGCAAATCGCACACTTCATTAAAGATCTGCAGTTGACGCAATGTCATGCGCATCAATGACTTACGCATTATTTTCCTACTTCCGTGCCAGGCTGACCGGCCAACTATAAGTCTTTACTTATGCCCGACCCAATAATTATTGATTTTTGTTAATCCATCAGCGGGCTTAGTGTGTGTCTCGCGACTGTCATGAAACATTTAGTCACGCGCCGACCCGGCTCCAGCGGGTAGAAGAACGCAGCATCGGCTCAAGGGAATTTCCAAGTGATAAAAAAGATCCTGATCGCCAACCGTGGTGAGATTGCCGTACGAATCGTGCGTGCCTGCGCCGAGATGGGCATTCGCTCGGTCGCGGTGTATTCCGACGCCGACCGTCATGCGTTGCACGTCAAGCGTGCCGACGAAGCCCACAGCATTGGCGCCGAGCCGTTGGCCGGCTACCTCAACCCGCGCAAGCTGGTGAATCTGGCCGTGGAAACCGGCTGTGATGCGCTGCATCCTGGCTACGGTTTCCTCTCTGAAAACGCGGAACTTGCGGACATCTGCGCCGAACGCGGAATCAAGTTCATCGGTCCGGCCGCTGAAGTGATCCGCCGCATGGGCGACAAGACCGAAGCGCGCCGCAGCATGATCAAGGCCGGCGTGCCGGTCACCCCCGGCACCGAAGGCAACGTCGCCGACATCGCCGAAGCCCTTACCGAAGGCGACCGTATCGGTTACCCGGTGATGCTCAAGGCCACCTCCGGTGGTGGAGGTCGCGGTATTCGTCGTTGCAACAGCCGCGAAGAACTCGAACAAGCCTTCCCTCGCGTGATCTCCGAAGCCACCAAGGCCTTCGGTTCGGCGGAAGTGTTCCTGGAAAAATGCATCGTCAATCCCAAGCACATCGAGGCGCAGATCCTCGGTGACAGCTTTGGCAACGTGGTGCACCTGTTCGAGCGCGATTGCTCGATCCAGCGCCGCAACCAGAAGCTCATCGAAATCGCCCCCAGCCCACAGCTGACCCCTGAACAGCGCGCCTACATCGGCGACCTGTCGGTGCGCGCCGCCAAGGCCGTGGGCTACGAGAACGCCGGCACCGTGGAGTTCCTGCTCGCCGAGGGCGAGGTGTACTTCATGGAGATGAACACCCGGGTGCAGGTGGAACACACCATCACCGAAGAAATCACCGGGATCGACATCGTTCGCGAGCAGATCCGCATCGCCTCGGGCCTGCCGCTGTCGGTAAAGCAGGAAGATATCCAG
The DNA here is from genome assembly GCF_016937615.1 of Pseudomonas lactucae. Classification (GTDB taxonomy): domain Bacteria; phylum Pseudomonadota; class Gammaproteobacteria; order Pseudomonadales; family Pseudomonadaceae; genus Aquipseudomonas; species Aquipseudomonas lactucae. The sequence goes on from NZ_JAFHKI010000044.1 coordinate 2,447, forward strand.
CACCGTGGCTTCGCGCTGCAGTTCCGTATCAACGCCGAAGACCCGAAGAACAACTTCCTTCCAAGCTTCGGCAAGATCACCCGTTACTACGCGCCCGGCGGCCCCGGCGTGCGTACCGACACGGCGATCTACACCGGCTACACCATCCCACCGTTCTACGACTCCATGTGCCTCAAGTTGGTGGTGTGGGCGTTGACCTGGGAAGAAGCCATGGATCGCGGCCTGCGGGCCTTGGACGACATGCGCCTGCAAGGCGTGAAGACCACCGCAGCTTATTACCAGGAAATCCTGCGCAACCCGGAATTCCGCAGCGGCCAGTTCAACACCAGTTTCGTGGAAAGCCACCCTGAGCTGACCAACTACTCGATCAAGCGCAAACCCGAAGAGCTGGCCCTGGCCATCGCCGCCGCCATCGCCGCCCACGCAGGCCTGTGAGGAATATTCCAATGACTAAAAAGATCTTCGTAACCGATACCATCCTGCGCGACGCTCACCAATCGTTGCTGGCGACTCGCATGCGCACCGACGACATGCTGCCGATCTGCGACAAGCTCGACAAAGTCGGCTACTGGTCCCTGGAAGTCTGGGGCGGCGCGACCTTCGACGCCTGCGTGCGCTTCCTCAAGGAAGATCCGTGGGAGCGCCTGCGCCAACTGCGCGCCGCGTTGCCCAACACCCGCCTGCAGATGTTGCTGCGCGGCCAGAACCTGTTGGGCTACCGCCATTACAGCGACGACGTGGTCAAAGCGTTCGTCGCCAAGGCCGCCGTGAATGGCATCGACGTATTCCGCATTTTCGATGCGATGAATGACGTGCGTAACCTGCGCGTGGCCATCGAAGCGGTCAAGGCTGCCGGCAAACATGCCCAGGGCACCATCGCCTACACCACCAGCCCGGTGCACACCGTCGAGGCTTTCGTGGCCCAGGCCAAGCAACTGGAATCCATGGGCTGCGACTCGATTGCGATCAAGGACATGGCCGGCCTGCTGACCCCGTACGCCACCGGTGAACTGGTCAAGGCGCTGAAAGCCGAGCAGAGCCTGCCGATCTTCATCCATTCCCATGACACCGCAGGCTTAGCTGCGATGTGCCAACTCAAGGCCATCGAAAACGGTGCCGACCACATCGACACCGCCATCTCCAGCTTCGCCTGGGGCACCAGCCACCCGGGTACCGAATCGATGGTCGCCGCGCTTAAAGGCAGCGAGTTCGACACCGGCCTCGACCTGGAACTGCTGCAAGAGATCGGCCTGTACTTCTACGCCGTGCGCAAGAAGTACCACCAGTTCGAAAGCGAATTCACCGCCGTCGACACGCGGGTGCAAGTCAATCAGGTGCCCGGCGGGATGATTTCCAACCTGGCCAACCAGCTCAAGGAACAGGGCGCCCTCAACCGCATGAGCGAAGTGCTCGCCGAAATTCCGCGCGTGCGTGAAGACCTTGGCTTCCCGCCGTTGGTGACCCCGACCTCTCAGATCGTCGGCACCCAGGCGTTCTTCAACGTACTGGCCGGCGAGCGCTACAAGACCATCACCAACGAAGTGAAGCTTTACCTGCAAGGCGGCTACGGCAAAGCACCGGGTACGGTGAACGAGAAACTGCGTCGCCAGGCCATCGGCAGCGAAGAGGTGATCGATGTACGCCCGGCTGACCTGCTCAAGCCGGAAATGACCAAGCTGCGCGGTGAAATCGGCGCGTTGGCCAAGTCCGAAGAAGACGTGCTGACCTACGCCATGTTCCCGGACATTGGCCGCAAGTTCCTCGAAGAACGCGACGCCGGCACCCTGGCGCCGGAAGTGCTGCTGCCGATTCCGGAGGCGGGCGGTGTTGCCCCTGCCGGCGGTGAAGGTGTACCGACCGAATTCGTTATCGACGTGCACGGCGAAAGCTACCGTGTGGATATCACCGGTGTCGGTGTAAAGGCCGAAGGCAAGCGTCACTTCTACCTGTCCATCGACGGCATGCCGGAAGAAGTGGTGTTCGAGCCGCTAAACGAATTTGTCAGCAGCGGCGGCAGCAAGCGCAAGCACGCGACCGAACCGGGCCATGTCAGCACGGCGATGCCGGGCAATATCGTCGATGTGCTGGTCAAGGTCGGCGACGTGGTCAAGGCCGGCCAGGCCGTATTGATTACCGAAGCCATGAAGATGGAGACCGAAGTGCAGGCAGCGATTGCCGGCAAGGTCACCGCTGTTCATGTGGCGAAGGGCGACCGGGTGAACCCTGGGGAAATCCTGATTGAGATCGAAGGCTGATTACTCAGCCTTCCAACTACCGCTTAAACCTCGGGGGGGCATGTGCCCCCTTTTTTTTGCTGATTTTTTGACTATCAGGCGGTGATTGCCGGGCTCTCCTTGCGTTTGAATTCGACAAAAATGCCCTTCGGGGTGTAGATCAATTCAGGTTCCAGGGAGGTCAGGTTGCTGCTGATGGCGCCGAACCTCCCATCAATGGTGGTCGCTTTGGCGATGGGTAGCTGGCGCTTGAGCAACTCGTCGCTCTCTGGCTGTACGTCAAGGTGCAGGGTGGGGTTCCCCAACGTTAATGTGTTGCCGACGTTCAGCACAGAGTGCTGTTGATCCACGCCGATTTTGAAATTCACGCTCGATCCTGGTTTCAGATTCAGATCATTGGTGATCCTTGTCCGCGCCGTAATCGCGGGGTCGAGCAGCAGGGTGCCGGCTACGTTAAGATTGTCGACGTTACCGCCGGAGTAGCTCGCGCCCGGCTCGATATCCATTGTGCCCTTGATCCCACCACGGTTGATCAACGTCGCGTCGCTGTACACCTTGCCTTGTCGGTTGGCGTGCAGTGCACCGGTCAGCTCCCAGGAGCCTTTGCCGACCCACAGATGCTGCATTCTTGTCGCCCCTTCAAAAGTCCCTCCTTCAGCATCGTCGAGAATCACCTGATTGGTGCCACTGCCCCCATCCACTTCGCCGTTGAAACGGCTGCCTTTTTTGATAATCAACAGATCGTCACCGCCTCCCATGTCGAGGGCTACGCCGTTGCCGCCGGTGATAACGCCCTGATTGGTCACTTCATCGGCTTTATTCCCGTCCAGCTTCACACCCGTGCCTGTTGCACCGGTGATGCCCCCTCGGTTATCCAGCCAGACGGAGGAGAGCCCGGAGCTGACCAAGCCATGAACAGGCGCCTTGATCTGTACATCCGGGCTGTTGACGATTTCAACGGCTGTCATGAGGTGGGGGTTAGCCAGATTGGCGTCGCTTTGGGTCAGTTTGGCCAAGTGGTCGATATTCATACCGTGACTGCTCGCTGAGCCTGGGGTAGTCATGAGTTTGATGGTATGGGTATTGAGCAAGCCATTGGACGGTTGGCTATGGGCAGTCTTGAGCTCGCCAGACATCGCTGGCGGGTGTACAGGTGGTTGCGATGGTGTGGCCGGGGTGACGGCAATGGCGAGATCATGGTTTCCGGCCTCTTCGGTGTAGGAGGCCGGAGTGTAGCGAGCAAAATCACCGGCTTAATGTCAGGCGTTGTAACCGGCTTGAGCGTGAAGTTTCCTCAGTTGCTGTCTTAAAACCCCATCTTCCACTCGCCTACCAGCCCATGGTTACGGCTGTTACTGCGACCTCAGCGGTGTACGCGACGCTCAGTGCCTGATGAGCAGAAAGGCCTATGTCCAACCCCGTGCGCAGGGCCAGGCTGTCGCGGTTCAGCGAGACGCCATCGACGGTGAAATCACTCTTTTCTCCGGTCAGGTCAATCAGTCGGGAAGATTGCTTCACGCTGCTTTGCACGTCGCCGTAGAGGTGCTTCCAGTGGGTGCTCAAATGCGGGGACAGGCTCATTTTGTTATCAAAACGATAAAGGCTGCCCAAGCGAAGCCCCAGGGTGCTGCTGAGGTTTTGCTGGGTTTGCGCACCGACATTCAACGCCGCAAAGCCGCCTTTTTCCTTGAAGCCTTCACGATGGTAGCGCTGGTACCCCAGGCCTGCGAACGGCTCGACGCTTAACGTATCCTTGCCAAGCTGGTAGCCCATTTCGCCAAACACGGTTTGGCTTTGGGCCGTGTATTTGCCTTTGAGTTGCTCGCGATAACCCAAGAAGTCGATATCGACACCGCGTTTGTTTTGCCCGTCATGGTTGCTGTAGATGGCACCCAGGCGCAGAGCCAGCGGGCCGTCCTGGCGTACGGCGTATGCGCCCAGATGCCAGCTGTCGAGCGCTGCTTTGAAACGCTTGTGCTCAAACTCGCTTTCGGATTCGCCTCCCACCACACCGGCACGCCAAGCGTGATCGACTGCCCAGTCGGCGCCCAGAACAACGCCCTTGGTGCTTTGCTGCAACCCGACGCTGCCATATTGGCCATCAAGTTTGCCGTTGTGGCTGAGGCCTTTTACCCAGAGGCGGCCATTGGCATCGTCTGCGACGTTTGCTGGCAGGTCGCGCAGGACCGAGAGCAGCGTGTCGCTGACCTGTTGCGTGCTCATTTGGGTGGCTGCGGCAAGGTTGGCATTCTGGCTGCCCGCGAGTTGTTCGAGGGCCTGAGCGACCTTCCCCGGCGCGAGGTTATTGAGGTATTCGCCGATATTGTCCAGTTCGTACCTGTCCCAGGGGGTAAGTTTGTCTGATTCAAGTAGCGATTTGACCGCCGCGTCCACGGCCAGGGCCAGGCGCTGGCCGTTGCGAGTGTTTGTGTGTTCGGCCAGATAAAAATCGACGGGGGCGTCTGTCGAAAGGCGATGCAAGACGCCGTCACGATTGATTGACCCGGCCAGTTCTGTGATCCCGGACCGATCGAACACGTGTTCCACGCTTTCCTGCGCTTGGGCAAATTGAATGGTGCTGGCGGCCAGCCCGAAGGACATGACGAGCACGAGTCGCTGTAAGGTGAATGGCATGCAGTCCCAACCTCTTGATTAATGAGGCCGGGAATTTAGGCGAGGTGAGGGGGGGATAACTGTCAGGCCATCGACCCCTGATTTGCGGGAGTTGTCTCTAGTACGGTGCGATTAAAAACTCATCTGCCATTGGCCGGTCAGCGAATGGTTGCGGCTGTTGCTGCCCACTTCGCCTGTATAGCCAAGGCCCAGGCGATGGCGGGCGGATAAGCCCAAGTCCAGGCCCGCTTCCAGCAACAGGCTGTCCCGATCCAGGGCGCTGCCTTGCACATTGAACGCCGTGCCCCCGCCAGGAAAGCCTGGCCGGTGGTGCTGTCGACATCGCCATAGGTGTGCTTCCAGCCAACGCTGGCGCGGGGTGTGAGGCTGACGCTGTTGTCCAGCTGGCTCAGGTGCGCCAGGCGCAGGCCGAAGGTGCTGCTGAAGTTGTCCTGGGTCTGGCCCTTGACGTGTAACGCAGCGGCGCCGCCTTTTTCGTTATAGCCGTCGCGCTGGTAGCGCTGGTAGCCGAGGTTGGCGAACGGCTCTGCACTCAAGCGACCTGTGCCAAGGGCGTAGCCCAGTTCAGCAAAAGCTTGCTGGCTGTTGGCGTCATAGTCGCCTTTGGGGCGGTCGTTAAAACCATTGAAGGCCACCGTGCGTTTACTGTCGCCTTGGTGCCCGCTGTAGGCAGCACCCAGGCGCAAGGCCAGTGGGCCACTCTGGCGCAGGGCATAGACGCCGGCGTGCCAGCTGTCGACGCTGCCGTCCACACCGGTGGTGTCCAGGTCGGTCTTGAAATAACCCCCAGCACACCCAGGCGCCAGTTGCCGTCCAGCGCCCAATCGGCACCGAGCACTGTGCCGTTGGTGCGTTGGGTCAAACCGTTACTGCCGTGCTCGCCGTCGAGCTTGCCGTAGCTGCCGATACCTTGCAGCCACAGGCGGCCGCGGGCGTTCGGGTCATTGAGGTTGCGCACCTCGGCGGGTACGCCGGTGGCCGCCAGTGCGGGTGTGTCTTTGCCGTCCAGCCCCACCAGCAGTCCCGCACCGCCGCCCACCTGGTGCATGGCGGCGAGCATGCTGTTGCCCACTTGAGCACTGGCATTGAGGGTGGCGCTGGTGAGGCTGGCAGTGCTGCTGCCCGCCAGTTGCTCGATGGCTGCACCGGCTGTGGCGGTGGTGATATTGAGCAGGGCGTTGTACAGCGGATTGTTCGTGCCCAGGCCCGCCAGGCTGCTGGCGGCGCTGGCACCGTTGGCGGTGCTGGCGAACTGGTTGAAGGCGATGTCGTTACGTGTGTACGTGAGACCGACCTGAGTGGCGCTGTAGTCCAGGGTTGGGATCAGGAAGGCGTAGTCGCTGGTGACCTTGCCAAACGTGCCGTTGATGCTGCCGGCTTGCAGCACGCTGTAATGGCTTTGCCACGGGTAGGTGCCTTCGCCGGGGTTGACCGCCAGGGTCGCGCCATTAAGGTAAGCGGTGCCGCCGACCTTGATCGGTGCGCTACTGCCGTCGGCGTTGACGCCATAGGCGAGGGTCGAGCTGCTGCCCATGCGCAAGTCACGGGTGATGGTGGCGGTGCCCAAGGCGGTGTTGGTCTGCAGGGTGCCGTTCACCAGCAGGCTGCCCACCGAGCCGCCGCCGGCATACACGCCGCCTGCATCGACCGTCACATTACCGGCAATGCCGCCTTGGTTGACCAGCTTGGCACCGCTGGAAATCTTGCCGCCGTCGCTGAAATCACCCTGGCCGGTCAACGTCCAGGTGCCTTGCTTGACCTCCAGCCATTCAAGGTTGCGGCTATCGCCAAAACTGCCCCCTGCGACGTCATCCAGGGTCAGTCGGTCGTAACCGCTGCCGCCGTCCACCGTGCCGATAAAGCGGCTGCCATTGCGCAAGATCAGGTGGTCGTCACCGCCGCCCAAGTCCAGGGCCAGGCCATTGCTGGCGCTGATCGTGCCGCTATTGATGACCGTGTCGGCGTAGTTGCCGACGAACTTCACGCCAAAGCCATCCAGGCCCTGAATCGTGCCGTGGTTCTCCAGGGTGGTAGCCGCGAGCCCCGGCCCGTCGCTGCCGTCGTCCACCAGGATGGCATTGTTGGCACCACTGATCAGCGCGCCTTTGGCGTTGTAGATAGCGCCACCGCCCAAGGCGATCCCTTCGCTACCGTTGGCGAAGCCGTTCTTGTCGACACCCCCGGCGCCGACACCCTGGATGACGCCGTAGTTTTCGATATGGGCGATCCTGTCGATGTCCACACCGTCACCGTCGCCATCCGGTTGTAGCCCGGAGAACGCGCCGGTGATGGTGCCGTGGTTGATCACAGTGCCGTCGCCATCGGAACCAAAGCCCGAGCCGTTGCGGCCGATCACCGTGCCGTAGTTGGTCAGCGTGGCACCCTCGTCCGTGGTGATGCCATGGCGGCCACCGGAAATCAGGCCGTAATTGGTGACCGTCACGCCGCTGGCGGAGTCGATGTCCACGCCATCGAACTTGTCATCGCGGGAGAAGGTGTTGCCGGTGGAAATCTCGCCGTAGTTAGTGATAGAGGCGTTGGCGCCGGTCTTCATGCCGTCGCTGGCCTCCCCGCGAATCAAACCACCGGCACGGTTGATGATGGTGGTGGTGACGTTGCTGCTGCGCAGCGCATCCAGGTCCAGCCCTTGGCCGGTGGCCGAGCGAATGGTGCCACTGTTGTCGATCAGCACGCTGCCGCTGGCAAAGTTACTGTTGATGCGCAACGCATCATTGGCGCCTTGGATCACCCCGCCGGCGAGGTTGTAGATGCTGTACCTGCGCTCCCCGCTGACACTCCCCGAACTGTCGATACCCCGACCGCCACTGGAGACCAGCTTGCCCGCGTTAGTCACTACCACCCCTGCACCGCGGGTGCCGTCCTTGAGCGTCACCGCCACCCCAGAGGTTGTAATGCTGCCAGGCGCCGACGTGGTCAACGTATCACTGCCACCCAAGGTTTGCCCCTGGGTGGTAGGCGTGTCGATCTGCAGGGTCTTGGCTGCGGCTGCTTCAATGAAACCGCCGCTGGCCAACAGGGTGATGGCGAGCGCGAGGCGTTGAGGACATGGGGGCATGCTGGACGACCTTGTTATGGCAAGCGAGTCGACCTGCATAGCGGAGGGGAGTTGCAGGAATGTGTCGCAAAAATGACGATTAAAATGTCTGCATTAAATTGCATATTTTCAGATAACTGACGTCTATATCTGCATTTTAATGCGTATATAAGCCTATCTATTGATAAGAAATGCACTATATTGCAGTTGCTCCTCTCGTCGCCGCTTAGCAGGTGCACTAAATTGCATAAAGACACCGCTTACTCTTTGACGCTGCAGATTTTCACCGCCGGGCTCTGGCGTGATGCTATGCGACTTGAGTTTCCTGAACCGCAAAAAGGTTTTGTCGGGCCCTGCAGGTTTCATTACCGCCAGGATTATCTTGTCGATCACCTCGAAGATATCCAGCAGCCTTTCTGCACCGCTGTCAGTGCCCGGTTCCCACTGGATTGGGACGTTACAGTGCTCAAGTCAGCCCCCGCTTTTTTGCACGATATCGCGCCAGCCGGCGCGGCAAAGCGCTTTTTGATGCAGCGTCTTGCTCGTGAGAACCCCCAGGCCATCGATGTCGATTTGTTTTTGCTGGGGCGCAGTACGCCAGCGCCAATTGGCAACATGCGGATCAAGGAGTCCATACAAGCCCTGGGCGGTGAAATGCCGATGGGATTTGCACGGCATGATGTCATCAGTCGCGATAACCGCTTCCTGGAATATGCCTATGAACAAGGTGCTGCCATAGGCGGCGCTACCGGAGCAGGTGGCGAGGCACCGAAATTGTTGATGACCCAAGGCGTAGATGGCTTGTTGTACCCAGACGCGATCCTGAATGACGATGACGTCGCTCAGCACTGGTTCATCAAGTTCGCGCGCAACCAGGCCACGCAGACTGATCAAGATATCCTGAGAAGCGAGTACCACTATTACCGGGCGCTTGAGTCTCTTGGCATCGAAACGGTTGCCACCGACGGGCTGGCGCTGGAAGAGGCGACAAAACCCAGTCTGTGGATGCATCGTTTTGATCGCAGGCTGGGTGAGGGCGGTGTTGAGCGGCTGGCCGTCGAGTCGATCTATTCCTTGGCCGGCGTGACGAACCCTGGCAGCTACATGGATCATCTGGAAGTGGTGAGGCTGTTGGTTGCTCAATGGCGAGCCGTGGGGCAAGAGGACCAAGTCGCAGATCTGGTTGCAGAGTACCTGCGCCGGGATTTGTTGAATAAAGTGCTGGGTAATTCGGATAACCACGGTCGTAATACGTCGATCATCCGAGAACCCGAAGCGCTGCGCCTAGCCCCCATTTATGATTTGGCGCCCATGGTAATGGATGCTGAAGCAGTCACTCGAACCACCAAATGGCCCAAACCCTTGGAAATCGCCGGGGATATCAATTGGAGAGCGGTATGCGAGGCTCTGGCCGACCTCGTCGACCCCGAGCAGAGCTTTGAAAGCCTGCGACAAACAGCCGAGCACCTGCGCGCATTACCGGATCTTCTGGTGGCCAGTGGCGTGCCCGCTGTGACCTTGAATCACCCAAGCATCCCATTAGGGAAACTGGACCTGCGCCTCAAACAGTGGGGGTTGAGATGACGATCAGCATGGACGCCCGTGCGCTGTTGATCGGCAGCGTCGAACAAGGCTTGGCCGATGGCTCGCTCGAGCTGGGCGCCGCCGTACGCCGCCTGCGCACCGAAGTGACCGGCCTGCACCAAAGCCAGTTCGCCAGAATGTGCAAAATTTCGGTGCGCACCCTGGTGCATATCGAACATGGCGAGGGCAACCCAACCCTGAAATCGCTGAATGCCGTATTTCGGCCCTTCGGTTTGCAGATGGGCGTGATCAAGGTACGGCGCAACAGACTCTGACCGTCAACCGCGCCGCACGTAGCCCTTGCCGAAATGCCGCTCCATCCGCGCCTGGATCAGTTCCAGGCCCAGGGACATCACCCAGTAAATGATCGCCGCCGTGGTGAGCATCTCGATGTAGCGGTAGCTTGAGCGTCCGTAGGATTGCGCCAGGAACATCACTTCCCACACGCCCATCACCGAGATCAGCGACGAGTCTTTGAGCATCGAGATGAACTGGTTGGTGGCCGGCGGAATAATCGTGCGCATGGCCTGGGGTAGGGTGACGTGCCAGAAGATCGTACTGTCGCGCATGCCCAGCGCCAGGGCGGCTTCGCGCTGGCCGTGGGGCACGCCGAGGATACCGGCGCGGAAAATTTCGCTCAGGTAGGCGCCGTAATTCAGCGACAGCGCGATGATCCCGGCGACGATGGCGCCCGGTACCAGGCCCAGTTGCGGCAAGCCCAGGTAGATCAGCAGGATCTGGATCAGCAGCGGCGTGCCGCGAAAGAACGAGGCGTAGAATGTGGCAATGCCAAACGCTACCGCGCTTTTCGACAGGCGCCCCAGGGCGGTGATAAAGCCCAGCACCGACGATGCGGCAATCGCGCACAGGCACAAGAACACGGTCAGCGCCGCGCCTTGCAGGAAGCCATTGGGCGCCAGGTGCAGGCCGACCAGGTTGGGCAGCTTGTCGAGGATGATCGAGAACTTCAGGTCAAAGCTCAGGAAAAAACCGGCAAACAGGGCGAACAGCGCCGTCCAGGTCAGGTAAAGCCGTATGCGAAAGCTCATTGGCTGATATCGGCGCCGATCCATTTCTGCGACAGCATGCTCAAGGTGCCGTCCTGTTTCAGCTGGGCGAAGACTTCACGCACCTTGCTGTCCCATTGTGGGTCGCCTTTTTCGATGGCCACCGAGTTGGGCTCCGAGTACAGCGGCTCGCCGGCCAGCTTGAAGCGCTTGTCCTGACTCAGGCGCGGCTGGGCCGTGACCAGGTTGGTGAGGATCGCATCCAGGCGCACGCCGGCACCCAGGCCCAGGTCCTGGAACGCCACGTTGTCGGTGTCGTAGGGGGCTATCTGTACATTCTCGAACGGGTATCGCAGTTGCTTGTCTTCGGCGCCTTCGATCACCAGGTTCTTGTTCAGGTAGCTTTCATAGCTGGAGGCGCTGGTGAGGCCGACTTTCTTGCCGCTCAGGTCCGCAGCGTTGTGGATGCGATCGTCCGTGGCGTTGACCACGATCACGGCGGGGGAGGCGTAGTACTCCACCGGGAAATCAAACACCTCGGCGCGGGCCTTGCTCGGGGTCATCGAGCAGATGCAAATGTCGTAGCGCCCGCTCCAGCGGCCGGCGGCGATCACGTCCCATGATGGCGTTTCCAGGCGCAGCTTCACGCCCAGCTTTTGCGCCACAGCCTTGGCCACGTCGACGTCGAAGCCATCGAGTTGGTTCTGGTCGTTGAGGAAGGAAAACGGCGGATAGCTTTCCATCAGCACGCCGACCAGTTCTTTCTTTTGCTCGACACGATCCAGCGTGGCACCGCCAAAGGCTTGGGTAGAAGCAGCCAGCATCGTCAGGCCCAGGGCCAGTAGCGGTTTAAGTTTCAAAATCGACACCTGAATAAAAAAGAGGTTGTTATTAACCGGGTGGTACGCATTAAATAGTTATAAGAACGACTCTCATAGTGAGTTATTTTCATAAGCTTATGAGTAAAAAGAATATGGCCGCAGAAACTGTAATTCTCGATGGCGGCATGGGCCGTGAACTGCAACGCCGTGGCGCACCGTTCCGCCAGCCGGAGTGGTCGGCGCTGGCCCTGAGCGAAGCGCCGCAGGCAGTGGAGGCCGTGCACGCAGCCTATATCGACAGCGGCGCCAACGTGATCACCAGCAACAGCTACGCGGTGGTGCCGTTCCATATCGGTGAGGCGCGGTTTGCCGCCGAAGGCCAGGCACTGGCGGCACTGGCGGGGGAGTTGGCGCGACGTGCGGTGGACGCTTCCGGCAAGGCCGTGCGTGTGGCCGGGTCGCTGCCGCCGCTGTTTGGCTCCTATCGCCCTGACCTGTTTAAGGCTGAGCGCGTCACCGAACTGCTGACACCGCTGGTGCGGGGCCTGGCACCGCATGTCGATCTGTGGCTGGCCGAAACCCAGAGTTCAATTGCCGAGGCGCGGGCGATCCAGGCCGGTTTACCGGCGGATGGCAAGCCGTTCTGGCTGTCGTTTACCTTGAAAGACGAAGACACCGACGACGTACCGCGCCTGCGTTCGGGCGAGCCCGTGGCGCAGGCGGCCGAGGCGGCTGCGCAATTGGGCGTGCAGGTATTGCTGTTCAACTGCAGCCAGCCGGAAGTGATCGGCGCGGCCATCGACGCGGCGCGTGACACCTTCGCGCGATTGGGCGTGGCGATCCAGATCGGTGCCTACGCCAACGCCTTCCCGCCGCAGCCCAAGGAAGCCACGGCCAACGATGGCCTGGACCCGCTGCGCGACGACCTCGACCCGCCGGGTTATCTGCATTGGGCTGCTGATTGGAAAGCCCGCGGCGCCAGTCATCTGGGCGGCTGCTGCGGCATCGGGCCAGAGCACATTGCGGTGCTGGCCCAGCGCCTGAGCAACTGACTTCCCACTGATCAAAACTGTGGGAGGGGTGTTAAATCTGGGTACGGCACTCGGCCAGCGTTTTCAGCTGGCCAGAACCCGCCTGGTTCGCCTCCGACAGCCACGCCTCGAACCCCCCTCCTACCGCTGGCCATTCCGAATCCAGAATCGAATACCACGCCGTATCACGGTTCTGCCCCTTGACCACCATGTGCTGACGAAACACCCCCTCAAACGAGAAACCCAGCCGCTCGGCCGCGTATTTGGAGCGCGCATTGCCGTTGTTGCACTTCCACTCCAGGCGACGGTAACCCTGGTCGAACGCGTACTTGGCCAGCAGGTACACCGCCTCGGTGCTTTTCGGCGAGCGCTGCATCGGCGCGCCGAAGGTGACGTGGCCGATTTCGATACGGCCCTGGGCCGGTACGATCGACATCAGGCTGAGGATGCCTTGCACCTCGCCTGTCGCGCGGTCGACCACGCTGAAGAAGTACGGGTCGACATGGGTCGCATGGTTGTTCAGCCAGGCATCGAATGCACTGCGCTCGGCAAACGGTCCGTAGGGCAAATAGTCCCACAGCTTGGGGTCGGCGCCGGGGCCTTCGAGGGCTTGCCAGAGTTGATCGGCGTGGCGCGCGGGGTCGAGTTTTTCCAGGCGGATAAAACGCCCTTCGAGCAGTTGAGCCGACGGCGCCGGGGCGCCTTTCCAGTGGGCGAGGGAAGTGGACATGCTGCGCTCCTTAAAGACCTTTGCGAAATTGGATGAAACCCGGGCGTTCGGCGATGCGTTCGTACAGCTGGATCGCGGTGGCGTTGGTCTCGTGGGTCAGCCAATGCACCTTACAGCAGCCATCGGCCTTGGCGGTGGCGTACACGAACTCGATCAGTTTGCGACCAACCCCGGTGCCGCGCTGGGCCGGGTCCACCAGCAGGTCTTGCAGGTAGCAGGAGTTCTCAATGCTCCAGTTGGAGCGGTGGTAGATGAAGTTGACCATGCCCACCGCCTTGCCATCCTGCCAGGCCAGCGCCGAATGGGTCGGCTCGCTGGCATCGATCAGGCGTTGCCAGGTGCTTTGGCTCACGGCGTCCGGTAACTGGGTGTTGTAGAACGTCAAATACGCCTGCCACAACGGCAGCCAGGCGGCATGGTCGGCGGCGGTAACGAGACGGATGTCGATCGGGCTCATTCTGAGGCTCCTTGGGGAATAAAGCGCGCGAGGTTTTGGTCGCGCACGTCGAGGCTGGCGGCCAGCCGCTCGCGCACGCCGGCGATATCCGCCGGGCTGCGGTTCTGGCTGAGTTTGCGTTTGCCGATCAGGCGCTTGATCGGCAGGGCGAAGCCGACGATGGCCTTGAGCATGCCGTCAATGTAATCGGCCGGTGCGTCGCTGACTTTCCACGGCTCGGCACGTTCGCTTTCGTGTCTGTCGGTGAGGGCGCTGACCATGTGCAACAAACGCTCGGCATCGGTAAACACCTCGGCCTTGCCGTAGGCGTGCACGGCGATGTAGTTCCAGGTGGGCACCACTTTGCCGTGCTCGGCCTTACTCGGGTAAAACGCCGGGCTGACATAGGCCTCGGCGCCGGCAAAGATCACCAGGGCTTCGCTGCCGGCCTGCAGCTCGTGCCACTGCGGATTGGCCTTGGCCAGGTGCCCGTAGAGCGTGCCGTTGGGGCCTTCATCGGGGTTGAGCAGCAATGGCAGATGGCTGGCATTCAGGCCGTGCTCGCCGAACGTCACCAATTGTGCCAGGCGGGTGTGCCGGATCAACTGCTGCAGTTCGGGCAAATCATCCAGGGCAAAGGCGCGCGGTGTGTACATGATTATTTTCCTTGGCGAATGCCTGCATCCTAGGCAGGCTAATGGTCTGTTGTAAGAGCCATCTAGGGTCAATTTCATAGGTCCAATATGTCGCCGCACTCGCTACCGCTGTCCTTCAACCCTGCCGGCATCGAACTGGACCGGCGTCAGGGCCTTACCCGCCAACTCTATGAGGCGCTGCGCCAGCGTGTGTTGGATGGCCGCCTGGTCAGCGGCACGCGTTTGCCCGCCAGCCGTGACCTGGCCGCAGCCTTGGCCATTTCGCGCAACAGCGTGGTGCGTGCCTACGACCAGTTGTATGCCGAAGGTTTTATCGAGGGACGTGTCGGTGACGGCACTTATGTAGCCCAACTGCCCACGCCAAAAAAATTATCCACAAAACCATCCACAGGGTTGCCCACAGGCTTATCCCCAGGGTTATCCACAAACTGGCTTAATTTACCGGTCAATGCGTCAGGCGGACTTATCCACAGGCCGGCGCTGGGAAGGGTAGAAAACCACCACCTGCCGCCACCACCGGCCGGGCCTCCCAAAGCATTTCGCGTGGGCATACCGGCCTTCGATCTGTTCCCGTTCGACGTATGGGCCAAGCTCAACGGGGCTTTCTGGCGTAAACCAGACCTGCAGCAACTGTGCTACGGCGACCCGGCAGGGGATGGTCGCCTGCGCGGCTTGATCGCCGCGTACCTGCGCAGTTCGCGCGGCATGCAGTGCACACCTGAACAAATAATGATCACCAGTGGCGCACAGCAGGCGATCAGCCTTTGTGCACAGCTGTTGGTGGAGCCTGGCGACGGGGTCGCGCTGGAAGACCCCGGCTATCGCGCGGCAGGCCATGCGTTCGCCTTGGCCGGCGGGCGCCTGCATGGCGTGCCGGTGGACAGCGATGGCATTGATTGCCAGGCCCTCAACCGTCTGAGCGACTGTCGCGTGGCCTATGTCACGCCTTCCCATCAATACCCGCTGGGTGTAGTGATGAGCCTGGCGCGGCGCCTGGAACTGCTGGCCTGGGCCGAACGCAGCAACGGCTGGGTCATCGAGGACGACTATGACGGCGAGTACCGCTACAGCGGCGCCCCGCTGGCGCCCCTGGCCGCGTTGGACCGCAGTGGGCGTGTGCTCTATGTCGGCACGTTCGGCAAGGTGGCCTTTCCGGCGTTGCGCCTGGGCTATTTGGTATTGCCGCCCGGCCTGGTGGATGCGTTTGCGCGACGGCGCGCGTCGATGTACGACACTCGGAAGTCAGCACTCAGGCGGTGATGGCTGAGTTCATGGCGGCCGGGCACTTCCAGCGGCATATCCGACGCATGCGGCGCGCGGCGTTGAGCCGACGCAATGCCTTGCTGGCCGGCTGGCCGAGCGGGATGCCCGGAGTCGGCCCATTGCCAGGCGTGGCGGCGGGGCTGCACATGACCGTGCGCGTCGACACCCTGGCCCGCGAACAACAACTGCTTGAGCAGGCCCGGACGGTGGATGTGGAGGTCAATGGCTTGAGCAGCTACTGGCTGACGAACTCCACCACGCCAATGGACCAACGCGCCGGCCTGGTACTGGGTTTCGCCGCCGTGCCCGAACCCGCGATTGCCCTGGCACTGCAGCGTTTGCGCGAGGCCTGGCAACCTTAAATAACTACCGTCTACCTGACGGGCAGGGTCATTACCGTAAGCGTTCCGTTCGAACCACTTGAGGTAAATACCATGTCCGATTCTGCTGTCCGGCCCTGTAGGCCAGGTGCATTGCAATTGCGTATCTGCCAGTTGCTCGCCCTGCGCCCCACTCTTAGCAGCTTGAACATCACTCAAGCCCAGCTTGATGATGTACCGGATGCCGTACTCGACTACTACGCCGAGCAGTTGATCGATTTCTTTTGCAGCTCCGAACCGGAAAGCCGGTGGCGGCAGCTGGCGCAGCGGTTGGCGCACTCATTACGCCAGTCGATGAATACCGAGGCCCAAGACGTTATTCAGGCCGTCCTCGATTACCCCGACAGTGGCATGCGTTCGAACGCCCTGGGGGCGCAGGCGCCAAAGGTCTACGTGGTTCGACGTCAGGGTTGCCATGCGCTGGGTATCGTCAGAGGGGAGACGATGTGGGTGTACACGTTGGGTCAGGCGCTGGAGCCTGTCGACGCGACAGCGAAGGAACAGCTGCTCAAGGGGGCCGTCGAGCTGGAGGACGACGTGTTTGAAGGTTGGGCCTTGGCGGCCCTGGATGGCGCTTTGCAGCGTATCCACGCGAGCGACCTGGAGATGTTTCCCAGCGTTGAGCAATTGGATCGGCAATTGGCCTGGGCTACGAATCTGAGCGACTTTTTTACTCCCACCACCGATAAAGACGTGCTGCGCGATGAGCTGGAACAACAGTTGCCCGATTGGCTGCGTAACGCCTCCAGCGCCGGTCGCCTGGACTACAGCAAGCTATTGGTGGCGATGGCCTCGTTACACAGGCGGTACCGTGGCAAGGGGCTACTCGATGACAGCACCGAGCAGCCTGCGCTGTTTGCCCGATGCCTGGCGCTGCAGTTGCGCCGCATTGCGCTGGAGTCCAGTCTGCGAGGCCTGGCCGGCATCACGCAGGACGGCTACCAACGTCTGCGCGCCGCCGTCAGGACGTACGCCACGGACCGACACGTCAATGACCTGCAGATGGTGTTCAAACCTCTGAGTGACGAGTCGGGCTACCTGATTGGCCCATCCCAGGGGGAGGCTGGCCCCTGGTTGATGTACCGCCCCGGCAACCGCGAGCCCTTGCAGCAAGTGACAAGCGCGCCGGAGACGATGCCGACGGTGACCGACCCTTTTGCGGCGTTGTGTAAGACCTGCGGTAACGATCCGACAATGGCAGGTTGGGCAGAGTCCCCCCTGCAAACACTGGCACGCCTCAGGCAGGTCGGCGGCAACCTGAATAGCTGCCAGACAGGAAGCCCCACCGAGGCATGGCGCAGTGAGGTAAGCCTGTTACGTAACCTGGCATTGCTGCTGGTATGTCGCGGTACGGCACACGCCAGCGAAGCCGTGGCTACGCACCTGAGGCTTACGTGGATGGACGCCGAGTGGGCCGGTGCCTGCCCATCATTTTCACTGAGGCAGCAACAGCGGCTGGAAAGATACAAGCGTTCACCAAGAGTCAAACGTTCGCCGACCTGGGGCGAACGGATAATGGAGGGTATTGATCGGGGGCTGCATCTGCTCAGCGGCGTCTTGATCTTCAACAAGGATGAAAACAGCTTCAATGTCTTTTCGAAGAACCGATTTAACGTCGTGCTCAACCTCAACGTCGTCGAACACCAAGTCGGGAAAAATTCTGACGACCAGGTTCACACCGGTCCCTACATTAAACGTATGAAGGACGACAGCTGGGCTTTCAGTCGCTCGCCTCGATTAAAGCGCGATGCTCAGGGGCTAAGCGTGAACGCAGAGAAAGCAATGAAACGCGCCTCCAGTTTATCGGCCGAAGCGACAGTCTTGCTCACTGAGCTCGCACGCCCGAACGAGTTGCCGGTTGAAATCGAGGAGTGTTTCGAGCGCAAGGCTCTTGAACTCGAAGCGGCGATTGCGGCTATTGAGCGCTACACCAAGGTACGCAGTACCCAGGCGTCCATCGAGATGATCGCCCGGCTACGCCGGCAAGCCGACGAGCTGCGTGCGAGCGGCCGAGCCCAGCGTATAGAGGGGACCCGTACCACGCCGGCGCCGACCATGGGAGATGTGACGTATTTGTTGGCGCAGGGGGTGATTGAAATCGTACGGATCAATGGGCGCGAGGAAGAAACGATCGGAGGCATCAAGGACTACCTGCAAGAGTATGAAGTGCAAGACCGGACCAACAACGCCAAGCCCCTCTGGTACGCACACTTTCACTACTCCACGCGTGAAGCGGCCGATGATGGGCCCACCCTGGCCCACTTGAAAACGGCGGCGCAACGCGCCTGGGCCGTGAGTTCGAACGGGCGGAACGCGAGGCCGGGCGAGATACGTCTGTATACCGCGGGCCGATCGTGACCGCCTTGGAGCGTCAGGTATTTCTGCAGGCGGTAAAGTAAGTCGTTGTGCCCGCTCCCGGAAAGGAGCGGGAGGCAGGTTCAAGTACCCGATTTTATTTTGGTCCACGCCCGCGTCCTGGCGCGCTCGGCTTTGCTGTCCAGCGGCTTCAAGGTGTAGAGCGTGGCCATGGCCGCTTCGGTGGGGTACAGGTTGGGGTTGTTGCGGATCGCCGGGTCGACCTGCTGGGTGGCGTCCTTGTTCGGGTTGGGGTAGCCGACAAAATCACTGATCGGCGCGATGACCTGCGGTTGCAGCAGGTAGTTGATGAAAGTGTAGGCGTCTTGCGGGTTTTTCGCGCCTTTGGGAATCGCGAGCATGTCGAACCAGATCGGCGCGCCTTCCTTGGGCAAGCGCATGTCCACGGTCACGCCGTTGTGGGCTTCCTTGGCGCGGTTGGCGGCCTGGGAGAAACTGCCCGAGTAACCGACGGCCACGCAGATGTCACCGTTGGCGATATCGGCCATGTACTTGGAAGAATGAAAATAGGTGATGTAGGGGCGGATCTTGAGCAGCAACGCTTCGGCTTTTTCGTAGTCCTTGGGGTTGTTGCTGTTGGGGTCAAGGCCCAGGTGCTGCAGGGCCAGCGGCAGGATTTCCGACGGTGAGTCGAGCAATGCCACGCCGCACTGCTTGAGCTTGCTGATGTTGTCTTCGTTGAAGATCAGGTCCCAGCTGTCCACCGGTGCATTATCGCCCAGTGCGGCCTTGACCTTGGCCGGGTTGAAACCGATCAGGATGGTGCCGTACATGTAGGGCACGGCGAATTGGTTGCCGGGGTCGTTGGCCTCGATCAGCTTCATCAGCTTGGGATCCAGATGGTTCCAGTTGGGCAACTGGTTACGGTCCAGAGGTTGAAACACCCCGGCCTCGATCTGTTTGGCCAGGAACACATTGGACGGCACCACCACGTCATACCCGGAGTTGCCGGTGAGTAACTTGGCTTCGAGGGCTTCGTTGGTATCGAAGATGTCGTAGACCAGTTTGATGCTCGGGTTCTGCGCCTTGAAATCCTCGAGGGCCTTGGGCGTGATGTAGTCGAACCAGTTGTAGACGCGCAGGGTTTTTTCGTCAGCGTGGGCCACGCCGCTGAGCAGGCCCGCGCACAGGGCCAGGGTTGTGAGCTTGTTCATTGGGTCGCACCTTCTGTTTCGAAACCTTCAAGAACGTTGACGGCGTTGATGCCGATTTCCGCCACGGCGTAACCGCCTTCCATCACAAACAACGTGGGCTTGCCCAGGCGCGCGATGCGGCTGCCCATGACCAGGTAGTCCGGGCTGTCGAGCTTGAACTGCGAGATCGGGTCGTCCTTGAACGTATCCACGCCCAACGAGACCACCACAATGTCGGCAGCGTAGCGTTCGATCTCATCACAGGCGCTGTCCAGTGCCGCGCTCCAGCGCTCCCAGCCGGAGCCGGCCGGCAGTGGGTAATTGAAGTTGAAACCTTCACCCGCGCCTTCGCCCAGCTCATCGGCATAGCCCAGGAAAAACGGAAACTCCGCCTCCGGATGGCCGTGGATCGAGGTGAACAGCACGTCGCTGCGCGCATAGAAAATCGACTGGGTGCCGTTGCCGTGGTGGTAGTCCACATCGAGGATCGCGACTTTAGCGTGGCCCTGGTCGAGAAAGGCCTGGGCGGCAATCGCCGCGTTGTTGAGGTAGCAATAACCGCCCATCAAGTCGCTGGCGGCATGGTGCCCTGGCGGGCGGCACAGGGCGAAGGCACTGTGGGCGCCGTGCTGGATGGCTTGCTGCGCCGTCAGCGCAACCTGCGCTGCACTGTACGCCGCTTGCCAGGTGCCGGCCGTGATCGGCGCGCCGCCGTCGAAGCTGTAATAGCCCAGTTGGCCGTGCAGGCTGCTGGGCAGCACGCGGCGCAGCGTGCGGGCGGGCCAGGTGTAGGGCAGTAAGTCGCCGTCCAGGTTGGATGCCGCCCAGCGTGCCCAGGCGCCCTGGAAAAAGTCGAGATAGTCGCGGCTGTGAACGCGTTGCAACGGCGCCAGGCCAAAGTCGGTGGGCGCCTGCACCGGGCCCAGGTTGCGGTCCCTGACCCGTTGCAAAACATGGTCGGCGCGCGAGGGCATTTCGAAACAGGGCATCAATTGCCCGTCCATCAATTCGCAGCGGCCGTGGTGCAAATGGTGATCGTCCGAATAGATCGTCAGCATGTTGTTGTTCTCAAGGCTGGTCGTCCCCCAGTGTTGCGGTACGGGCGCGGCAAGAGAACGGCAGGAGCGGCCAAAAGGGGATAAATAGGGCCAAAGAATGTGACCGCTATTCGCCCCTTTTTAGGGCGTCAGGCCCGGAACTGGCTGGGCGCCACCCCGCTCCAGCGCACAAAGGCGTGGCGGAAACTCGCGGTTTCGCTGAAACCCAATTGCTCGGCGATGCGGTGGATGGGCAGTCGATCCTGCGCCAGCCACTGTTTGGCCTGTTCGAAGCGCAACTCATCGAGCAATTCCTGATAGCTGCAACCCAGGCCTTGCAGGTGGCGACGCAGGGTGCGCGGCGAGCAGTTCATCTGCCCGGCCAGGCCATCGAGCCCCGGCGCCGCATGCAGTTGCGCGACGAGCAACTGACGCACGCGATTGAGCCAGGCCTGACGCCCGGTGAATTCGGTGTTCAGCTTGCGACAACGTTCGGCCATGGCGCGGTGGGTAATGGCGTCGGCCAGGGGCAGCGGTTGTTGCAGCCAGTGTGCGTCGAAGGCAAAGGCATTGGATGGCGCGTCGAACTGCAACGGGCAGTCGAACCGTTCGGCATAGCGCGCCCGGTAGTCCGGAGCGGGGTAGGCAAATCGTGCTCCCGACAGCGGCAGAGGGTGGCCCAGCAAGTCTTCGCAGATGACCTTCAGCGACACCAGGCAGAACTCGACGTTGAACTGCGCCAGCGCCGGCGCCTCTCGATAGTCGCCGGCGGTGAACCAGATGCACTGTCCGTCCTCTTCAAGGCTCAGCTCGAACAGTGTTCCCAACAGCGCCGGGTAGCGCAGGGCCAGACGCAGAGCGTCACCGAAAGTGGCACTGGTGAGCAACGCATAGCCAAGCAACCCATAGGATGACACGTGCATGCGCTGGCCCACGTCCAGGCCGATATCCCGGCGCAGGGCCACGGCATTGGCACATACCTGCATCTCCTGGTGGGTGGTGATACAGGTGTCGGCGTGGTGTAAATCCCGCGCATCTATGCCGCTGCCGGCCAGCAATGCGTCGGATGCAAGGCCCTGGGCCTCGAAGGTCGCCAGCAGCAGGGACACGGCATTCAGGGTGGTCAGGTGTGAGTGCAGCATGATGGCTCCGCCCAAGGGGTCAGCCCTTGGGGGAGCAAGTTGTGTGCCGTCGCTCGAAAAACAATCGCGGGGTCGGAGATGGCCTCAGCCCAGCTCGCCACACAGGTTGGTTTCCACCAGGCGCCGAACCTCGGCGTTATCCAGGCCGGCACCGAGCAGCGCGTTGAGCTTGCCGA
This sequence comes from Pseudomonas lactucae, assembly GCF_016937615.1. Taxonomy (GTDB): domain Bacteria; phylum Pseudomonadota; class Gammaproteobacteria; order Pseudomonadales; family Pseudomonadaceae; genus Aquipseudomonas; species Aquipseudomonas lactucae. The sequence continues at coordinate 24,142 of NZ_JAFHKI010000044.1, forward strand.
ACGCCGCTTCACGGGTCATGCCGCCACCCGACAGCACACCCACGCCGCGCAAACGGCTGCCGGCTTCGTAGACGTCCAGCTCCACGCCGCCTTCATGGCACTGGGTAATCGCGACCACGACAATCGCGTTGTCCTGCGCGCGCTTGAGACTGGCCAGGAACTCGGGGTTGTCGCTGGGCCCGGTGCCGCTGCCGAAGCATTCCAGGATCAGCGCCTGAATACCGCTGCCGAGCAGGGCGTCCAACTGCGCCGCAGCGATTCCCGGCACCAATGGCAGTACGCCGATGTTGGCCAGGGTTTTCGGCTGGCGGTAGTCCAGCGCCGGGGGGATGGATTCGACACGGGCAACGCCGCCCTGGCGGTTGAGCGCGGCAAAGGGGTTGCGCCCGAAACTACGGATTTTCGCGCACGCGGTCGGCGCCAGTAGCGCGCCGTGAAAGTGCAAGTGCACGCCCGGCGCCAAACCGCCGCCCAGGGCGTGCAGAGCACCGCTGACGTTTTCCCAGGCGTCGCTGTCCGGCACGCCCGCCGGCAGCATCGAGCCGGTAAACACCACCGGCACCGGCAAGCCCAGCAGTTGGAAGCTCATGGCCGCCGCGCTGTAGGCCAGGGTATCGGTGCCATGCAGGATCAACACGGCGTCGCAGCCTTGGTCCACGGCTTCAATCACTGCGCTGCGCAGGCGCTGCCAATAGGCGGGGGTCATGTTGGCGCTGTCGATCAACGGCGCCATTTCGCGAAAGCGCCACGCGGGAACGGGCTGGTTGGCTAACTGCTCGCGCATGCGTGTTTCGAAGCCGGAGGCGGGCGCCAGGCCGTTGGCACTGGCCTGCATGCCGATGGTGCCGCCGGTGTAGAGCACCATGACGTTGCTGGATGAGGACATCGTAAATTCTCCTGAACGAAAAACGCCGCACGGCCCCGAGCATGCCCAAGGTCGTGCGGCGTGTCATCTATCTATGCTCAGCGTTGCACTTGAGCATTCAGTTCAGCCGAGGGGGCCGCTTGCGGTTTTACCGGGTTCGCCGGCCAGGCCTTGCGGTCCAGGTCGAGGTCCGGGAACTGGCTGGAATCGAACACCGGGGTCTTGATGCCCGCCGCGCGCTGGTTGTCGTAGTCGTTCAGAATGCGCATGGCAATCTTGAACAGGAACGCCAGGGCGAACAGGTTGACGAACGCCAGCAGGGTCATGGTGATATCGGCAAAGGCGAACACGGTGCTCAGGTTCTCGATGGAGCCCCAGAAAATCAGCACCAGCACCAGCGTGCGGTAGCCGATCAGCACCTTGCGGTTGTTGCCCACCAGGAAGCGCAGGTTGCTCTCGCCGAGGTAGTAGTTGTACATGATCGAGGTGAACACGAACAACGCCAGGGCCACCGAGATAAACATGCGGCCCCAGTCGCCGACCACCGCCGCCAGGGAGTTCTGGGTCAGGGCAATGCCGTCGCCTTCAAAGCCTGGGGTGTAGAAGCCGGAGAGCAGGATCAGCAACGCGGTGCAGGTGCAGATCACGAAGGTGTCGAGGAACACGCTGAACGCCTGGACCACGCCTTGGGCGATCGGGTGTTCAACCGAAGCCACCGCCGCCACGTTCGGCGCACTGCCCAAGCCGGCTTCGTTGGCGAACACGCCGCGCTTGACGCCCATGATGATCGCGCTGCCCACCAGGCCACCGAAGGCTTGGTCGAGGCCGAAGGCGCTCTTGACGATGGTCGCGAGCATGGCCGGTACGTGGTCGAATTGCAGCACGATCACGTACAGGGTCACGGCGATGTAGACCAGGGTCTTGACCGGCACCAGCAGGTCGGCGATCGAGGCGATGCGCTTGATCCCGCCGATGAATACCAGGCCCAGCAATACCGCCAGGGCGAGGCCGGTGTAAGTGGTGTCCAGGCCGAACGCGTTGTTCAGCGAGTGAGTCACAGCGTGGGCCTGCAGGCCGTTGAAGGCAAAGCCGAACGTCACCAGCAGCAGGAACGCCATGACCATGCCCAGCCAGCGCTTGTGCAAACCGTGCTGGATGTAATAAGCCGGGCCGCCACGGTAAGTGCCTTCGGCGTCGGTGCGCTTGTACAACTGGCCGAGGGAGCACTCGATAAAGCTCGAAGACATGCCCACCAGCGCGGTGACCCACATCCAGAACACGGCACCGGGGCCACCCAGGGTCACGGCAATGCCGACACCGGCGATGTTACCGGCACCCACACGTCCGGCCAGGCTGAGCATCAGCGCCTGGAACGAACTGAGCTGATCGGAGCTGTTTTTGAGGCTGTCGCGAAACACCGCGAACATATGGAAGAAATGACGAAACTGAACGAAACGCGAGCGGATCGTGAAATAACCGCCGAGCCCGACAATGAGCACGATCAGTACTTTCCCTGAGAGGAAGTCGTTGATGACTTCGAGCATGGAGTGTTCCTCGCTGATTTTTCTAATGGCAAACGCAGGACGGTTCGACGCATCGCTCGGCACCAGGCAGTGCACGACGCTTCGGCCCCAATCCTTTTGCGGGTGTTGTTATTCATGCGCTTTCGCTGCGTGCTAGCCGTTGTCGACGGCCGCAGATGCGAAGAGGGGCGGCACTATACCTAGGCGAACGTGATCCGTCTGCCCGGGCCGATTAAAGGTTTCAGCCAAGCCGTTACAGGGGAGGTGGGTAAGCGGTGCGATATTGGATTTTTTATGGGCGTCATTTCACAACCTCGAAGCAAAAAAAGGGCCTGAAGAACGAGCCTTCAGGCCCTCAAAAGGTGAGAGGTGTCTAGTCCCTCAACCTGGTGAGCGGTGCAACAAACGCTTAGGCCTTCAGCGGGACCAAACGTGGAGCGATCATATTTTCGGGGCGCAGGATGTCGTCGAGCATGGCGTCGTCGAGCAAGCCTTCTTCGCGCACCAGTTCCAGTACCCCACGGCCGCTTTCGAGGGCGATGCGTGCGATACGGGTGGCGTTTTCATAGCCGATGTACGGGTTCAGCGCAGTCACCAGGCCGATGGAGTGCTCCACCAGTTCGCGGCAGCGCGCTTCGTTGGCGGTGATGCCGACGATGCAGTGCTCGCGCAGCATGTCCATGGCGCGTTGCAGCAGACGGATCGAATCGAAGATCTTGAAGGCGATCAGCGGCTCCATCACGTTCAGTTGCAGTTGGCCACCTTCGGCTGCCATGGTCAGGGCCAGGTCGTTACCGATGACTTGGAACGCTACCTGGTTCACGGCTTCCGGAATCACCGGGTTGACCTTGCCGGGCATGATCGAACTGCCTGGCTGGCGTGCCGGCAGGTTGATCTCGTTGATGCCGGTGCGTGGGCCGCTGGACAGCAGGCGCAGGTCGTTGCAGATCTTCGACAGTTTCACGGCGGTACGCTTGAGCATGCCGGAGAACAGCACGAAGGCGCCCATGTCGGAGGTGGCTTCGATCAGGTCGGCTGCCGGAACCACGGGCTGGCCGCTGATGATCGCCAGGCGTTGTACGGCCAGGGCCTGGTAACGCGGGTCGGCGTTGATGCCGGTACCGATGGCGGTGCCGCCCAGGTTGACTTCGGTGAGCAGCTCCGGCGCCAGGGTTTTCAGGCGTGCCAGGTCTTCACCCAGGGTGGTGGCGAAGGCACGGAATTCCTGGCCGAGGGTCATCGGCACGGCGTCTTGCAATTGGGTGCGGCCCATTTTCAGCACATGGCTGAACTCGACGCCTTTGGCGGCGAAGGCCTGGATCAGGCTGTCGAGACTGGCCAGCAGCGCGTCATGGCCCAGCAGCAGACCCAGGCGGATCGCGGTCGGGTAGGCGTCGTTGGTCGACTGCGCCATGTTCACGTCGTTGTTGGGGTGCAGGTACTGGTATTCGCCTTTCTGGTGGCCCATGGCCTCCAGCGCGATGTTGGCGATGACTTCGTTGGCATTCATGTTGGTTGAAGTGCCGGCGCCGCCTTGAATCATGTCCACCACGAACTCTTCGTGGAAATCGCCGCGGATCAGACGGGCACAGGCTTCGCTGATGGCAGCGTGCTTGGCTTCGCTGAGCTGGCCCAACTCGCGGTTGGCATCCGCGGCTGCTTGCTTGACCATTGCCAGGCCGACCACCAATTTCGGGTAATGCGAAATCGGAACACCCGAGAGGCGGAAGTTATTCACCGCACGCAGGGTCTGGATGCCGTAATACGCTTGAGCAGGTACTTCGAGTACGCCAAGCAGGTCTTTTTCTGTACGGAAAGATGCAGCAGAGGACATGACGGAAATCATCTCGATAGGGACCCGGAACTGGCCGGAACGCTGCGAATGCTAGGCGCGTACGAATTTTTGGGCCAATGCTGTTAAACACTGGCCTATGCATAAACGGCATAATGCGGGTGTGACCCGGCTATCATGGCGGGCGTGTGTGCCAAAATGGTGCGTACCCGTGGGAGGCAGTGATGAACCTTGAAAGCAAATGGCTGGAAGACTTCAGCGCCCTGGCCGCGACCCGCAGCTTTTCACAGGCGGCGGAGCGGCGTTTTGTCACCCAGCCGGCGTTCAGTCGACGCATCCGCAGCCTGGAAGCTGCCTTGGGCCTGACCCTGGTCAACCGCTCGCGCACGCCGGTCGAGCTGACTGCGGCGGGGCAGCTATTTCTAGTCACCGCGCGCACCGTGGTCGAACAGTTGGGTGAAGTGTTGCGCCATTTGCATCATCTGGAAGGCGGGCAGGGCGAAGTCATGCAGGTAGCCGCCGCCCACTCTCTGGCGCTGGGCTTCTTCCCACGCTGGATCGCGCAATTGCGCAACGAAGGCCTGAACATCGCCACGCGGCTGGTCGCCACCAACGTCGGCGACGCCGTGCACGCCCTGCGCGAGGGGGGCTGCGATCTGATGCTGGCGTTCTACGATCCGGACGCCGCGATGCAGATGGACGCCGAAATCTTCCCGTCGCTGCACCTGGGCGACACCGAAATGCTCCCGGTGTGCGCCGCCGATGCCGACGGCAAACCGCTGTTCGACCTCGAAGGCGAGGGCAGCGTGCCGTTGCTGGCCTACAGCGCCGGTGCATTCCTCGGCCGTTCGGTGCATCTGTTGCTACGCCAGCGTGCGCTGCGCTTTACCACGGTGTACGAAACCGCCATGGCCGACAGCCTCAAGAGCATGGCCCTGGAAGGCCTGGGCATTGCCTGGGTGCCACAACTGAGCGTGCGCGCCGAACTGGCCCGTGGCGAGCTGGTGGTGTGCGGCGGGCCGCAATGGCATGTGCCGCTGGAGATTCGCCTGTATCGCTGTGCGTTGGTGCGCAAGGCGAATGTGCGGTTGTTGTGGCGCAAGTTGGAAGGAGGGGCCGCGCAAAGCACCTGAGTCCAATATCGGGCCGATTACAGTGTGTCAGGCACTGAATCTGGCACTTATACATCTCTATCGGGAGCAAGCCCCCTTCCACAGGGTTTTGTGGTGTTTTCGCTGACTCGAAAGTCAATAAAATCGCTGGTTTGCGCCGCTGGACGGATGGTCATTCCAGGGGCTGTTTATCTGCGTTATTACGGTATACTGCGCGGCCTTCGGCCGGTCCAACCGGCCTTAATTCGTACACCAAGCCACGCCGGATTTCCCGCGTGGCTTGTTGTTTTTTTGACGCGCCCGCGGCGCCCAGAGAGAAGAGGCACGACGATGAGTGCATTGGTTGGCGTGATCATGGGCTCCAAGTCCGATTGGTCCACCCTTAGCCACACCGCCGATATGCTGGAAAAGCTCGGCATTCCGTATGAAGTGAAGGTGGTCTCCGCCCACCGCACCCCGGATTTGCTGTTCCAGTATGCCGATGAAGCAGAATCCCGTGGCATCGAGGTGATCATCGCCGGCGCCGGCGGTGCAGCGCATTTGCCAGGTATGTGTGCGGCCAAGACTCACCTGCCGGTGCTGGGCGTGCCAGTGCAGTCGGCGATGCTCTCGGGCGTGGACTCGCTGTTGTCCATCGTGCAGATGCCGGCCGGTATCCCGGTGGCCACCCTGGCGATCGGCAAGGCTGGCGCGATTAACGCAGCCCTGCTGTCGGCCAGCATCCTGGGCGCCAAGCACCCGCAGTTTCACGCGGTGCTGAAAAAATTCCGTGCTGAGCAGACAGACAGCGTGCTGGACAATCCAGACCCACGTATCGCCTGAGGTTGTTGACGATGAAAATCGGTGTAATCGGTGGCGGCCAACTGGGCCGCATGCTGGCGCTGGCGGGAACTCCGCTGGGGATGAATTTCGCTTTCCTTGACCCGGCGCCGGACGCCTGCGCGGCCGCCCTGGGTGAACACCTGCGCGCTGACTACAGCGACCCGGACCACTTGCGCCAATTGGCCGACGAAGTGGACCTGGTGACCTTCGAGTTCGAAAGCGTACCGGCCGAAACCGTCGCGTTCCTTTCGCAGTTCGTACCGGTGTACCCAAGCGCCGAAGCCCTGCGCATCGCGCGTGACCGCTGGTTCGAGAAGAGCATGTTCAAGGACCTGGGCATTCCGACCCCGGCCTTCGCCGATATTCAATCCCAGGCCGACCTCGACGCCGCTGTCGCCAGCATTGGCCTGCCGGCCGTGCTCAAGACCCGCACCCTGGGTTACGACGGCAAGGGCCAGAAAGTCCTGCGCACCGCCGCCGATGTGGTTGGCACTTTCGCCGAGCTGGGCAGCGTCGCCTGCCTGCTGGAGGGCTTCGTGCCGTTCACCGGGGAAGTCTCGCTGATCGCCGTGCGTGCGCGGGATGGCGAAATCCGTTTCTACCCGTTGGTGCACAACACTCACGTCAACGGCATTCTCAAGCTGTCCGTGGCCAGCACCGATCACCCGTTGCAGGCGCTGGCCGAAGACTATTCCAGCCGCGTGCTCAAACAGCTGGATTATGTCGGTGTGATGGCGTTCGAGTTCTTTGAAGTCGACGGTGGCCTCAAGGCCAACGAAATCGCCCCGCGTGTGCACAACTCCGGGCACTGGACCACCGAAGGCGCCGAGTGCAGCCAGTTCGAAAACCACCTGCGTGCCGTGGCAGGTCTGCCGCTGGGCTCCACGGCCAAGATCGGCGAGAGCGCCATGCTCAACTTCATCGGTACGGTACCGCCGGTTGAGCGCGTGATGGCGATCGACGATTGCCACGTGCATCACTACGGCAAGGCCTTCAAGGCCGGGCGCAAGGTCGGCCACGCCAACCTTCGTTGCAAGGACCGCGCGACGCTGCAGGCGCAGATCCTCACGGTCGAAGCGTTGATCGCCGAGCAATAAGCCTCGGATCGGCGGGAACCATTCGGGGCTCGCCATCCTCTGATTGCAGGATGCCAAAGCCTGTCTAGGCTTTGGCATAGCTCACTTCATACAGAGGGAAATGCCATGGGTATCATCGGAACCATCTTTATCGGCTTGATCGTCGGTCTGCTCGCGCGTTTCCTCAAGCCTGGCGACGACAGCATGGGCTGGATCATGACCATCCTGCTGGGTATCGCCGGCTCCCTGGCTGCGACCTACGGTGGTCAGGCGCTGGGCATTTACCAGGCCGGTCAAGGTGCAGGCTTTATCGGTGCACTGGTCGGCGCCATTGTGCTGCTGGTGATCTACGGCCTGATCAAAAAGAAGTAATCAGCCGACGAAGTCCTCTGCGCTGCGCAGGCGCAGAGGGCTAGAATGCTCGGCACTTGTACTTGCCGAGCTTCTTCATGCGCCGTCTTCTGTTGACTCTTCTCTTGCTGGGCTCTGGCTTGGCACACGCTGGCGAACTGCCGGAAACCGACTGGCTCGACCTCATGCCGCTTTCAGACCAGAAAGCCCTCGAAGCCATGCCCGAGATTGACCACAACTCCCCCGAAGCCCAGGGCACCTTTACCGATAAGGGCGGCCTGAAGCAGAGCAAAGGCTTGCCGGCGGTGATGTATTCCACCAAGACCGTGGCCGCCATGAACGGCAAGAACATCCGCATCGGCGGCTACCCGGTACCGTTGGAAACCGACGCCAAGGGTCGCAGCACGTTGTTCTTCCTGGTGCCGTACCCAGGCGCGTGCATCCACGTGCCGCCACCGCCACCTAATCAGTTGGTGTTGGTGCGTTATCCCAAGGGGTTGAAGTTGGATGATATCTACACACCGTTATGGGTCACCGGCACCTTGAAGGTGGAGAAGGTGAACAACGACCTGGCGGATGCGGCGTATGCGCTGGATGCGGGGAAGGTGCGGGTGGTGAAGGAGTCAGATCTCTAAGCTTGCACAAAACAAATGTGGGAGG